>NZ_JAELTO010000052.1 GCF_016428875.1 Xylophilus sp. ASV27 | reverse complement strand
GGCGACGCGTGCGGTGGCTTCGGGGGTCGGAGATGCTCTGCAGGTGGTGCAGTAGGTTCATCGGGGCTGCGCTAGAAGGGTTGTTTCAGCGCTTTAGTTTCGCTTGGATTTAGATGCGATTGCCCTGCCCAGGCATCTTCTGGGTTGCAGTGTGTTGAATGTCTGAAAGCAGGAGCCTGCCAGGGCTTTCAGCTACGAATTTCATAGTGGCGACGGCCTGCCGGGTGCTGGCATGTGCGTCAGGATGGCCGTGATCGCGTCCGGGTCCACCGGCTTGGTCAGGTGGTGGTCGAAGCCGGCCTGCAGCGCGCGCTTTCGGTCTTCGGCGCCGCCCCAGCCGGTGAGCGCCACCAGCACCGGGCGCGGGCCGTCGCCGGCGTCCTCGCGCAGGCGGCGCGCCACCTCGTAGCCGTTGAGGCCGGGCATGCCGATGTCGAGGAAGGCGACTTCGGGCTGGTAGCGCTGCACCAGCTCCAGCGCGGCCGGGCCGTCGTAGGCGACGCGCACCTCGTGGCCGTCGAGCTCCAGCAGCGAGGCCAGGGTGGTGGCGCCGTCCTCGTTGTCGTCGGCCAGCACGATGCGGCGGGTGGTGGCGAGCTCGGGCGCCTCGGGCGCCTCGGCGGCGGGCGCTTCGGCCAGCTCCACGCGCTGCGCGTCGGGGATGCGCAGCACGAATTCGCTGCCCTGGCCCGGGCCGGCGCTGCTGGCGTCCACCGTGCCGCCGTGCAGTTCCACCAGGCCCTTGACCAGCGCCAGGCCGATGCCCAGCCCGCCCTCGGAACGGTCGAGTGCCGACTCGACCTGCGAGAACATGTTGAAGATGCGCTGCAGCGCGTCGCGCGGCAGGCCGATGCCGTTGTCGCGCACGCGCAGCTCCAGCATGCCGTTGGACAGCCGCGCGATGAGCAGGATGCGCCCGTGCGGGTCGGTGTACTTGGCGGCGTTGGTCAGCAGGTTGGACAGCGCCTGGGCCATGCGCAGCGGGTCGGCCAGCACGCGGATCGGCACGTCGCCCAGGTCCACCTCCAGCGTATGGCGGCGCGCCTCCATGAGCGGGCGCGCGGTCTCCAGCGCGGCCTCGACGATCACGGGCAGGCCGATCCATTCGCGCCGCACTTCCAGGATGCCGCGCGTGATGCGCGAGACGTCCAGCAGGTCGTCCAGCAGCAGGGCCATGTGGCGCACCTGGCGCTCGATCACCTCGTGGCTCCAGCGCAGTTGCTGCATGGTGGCGGCCGGGTCGCTGGAGATGCGCGCGGCGCTGCGGATCGGCGCCAGCGGGTTGCGCAGCTCGTGCGCCAGCGTGGCGAGGAACTCGTCCTTGCGCCGGTCGGCCTCGCGCAGCGCCTCCTCGGCGCTCTTGCGGTCGGTGATGTCCACCAGCACGCCGGGCATGTGCGTGGCGCGGCCGGTGCCGTCGCGCTCGATGCGCGCGCGCGCGATGATCCAGCGGTAGCCGCCGGCGGGCGGTGCGATGCGGTACTCGGCCTGCCAGTCGCTGCCGGTGGCGCAGGCGGCGCGGAACGAGGCGCGCACCCGGTCGCGGTCGTCGTCATGGCTGCCGCGCAGGAAGCTCTCCAGCGACATGCCGGCGTTGACCTCCTCGTCCGGCACGCCGAACAGCGCGGCCATGTTCAGGTCGGGCAGCACCCGGTCGTTGACGATGTCGTAATCCCAGGTGGCGATGTTGGCGGCCTCCAGCGTGGAGGCCAGCCGCTCGCGCGTCTGGCGCAGCTGGTGCTCGGCCGAGGTGCGCTCCACCGCGGCCCAGACGCGCTCGGCCACGTCCTGCGCCAGCTCGATCTCCTGCAGCGCCCAGCGGCGCGGCTCGTTGTGCGCCAGGAACAGGTAGGCCACCAGGCTGTCATGCTTGACCAGCGGCACCAGGGCCAGGGCGCGGATGCCCTGCCCGGCGCAGAAGGCGGCGATGTCCTCGTGGAAGGGATGGCCCGGCTGCTGCACGTCGTGGATCACCACGGCCCGCTCGGCGCTCAGCTCGGCCAGCAGGCGGGGCGAGCCGGCGATGGTCTCGCGGCGGCCTTCCCGCTCCGCGCCGCGCTCGCCGGAGAAGGCCGCGGTGATGCGCGCCGGGACGTTGGCGCGGTCCAGTTCGGCATAGCCGACCTGGGAGATCTGCAACTGCGTGGCCAGCAGCTCGGAGGCCAGGCGCTTGACCGCGTCCGGGTCGGTCAGCAGGCGCAGCCGGTCGCCCAACTGCAACTGGAACGCCAGCAGGCGCTCGGTGAAGATCTTGCCCGTGGTCTCCGCGCAGATGCAGACCACGCCGGCCACGCAGCCCTCGCGGTCGTGGATCGGCACGTAGGAGAAGGAGAAGTGCGATTCCGCCGGGTAGCCGTGGCGGTCCTGCATGGTGAAGCGCACGTCGTCCATGTGCACCGTCTCGCCGGCGTAGCAGCGGTCCAGCACCGGGCCCATGTCCTCCGGCGTGCCAGCCCACACCTGGGCGCAGGGCTTGCCCAGCGCCCAGGGGTGCTTGCTGCCGCACAGCGGCGCATAGCCGTCGTTGTAGACCAGCGTACGCGCGGGGCCCCAGACGATGAAGCGCGGTTCACGCACCGTCAGCATGACCTCGACCGTGGCGCGCAAGGCGTCGGGCCACTGCGCGGGCTGTCCCAGCGGAGTCCGGGACCAGTCGTGGCTGCGCATCAGCTCGCCCAGGGCGCCGCCGCCGTTCAGGAAATTCAGGCAGGCTGACGGATCGAGGCCGGCGTCGGAGAGGGTGGGGGGCTTGTCTTCCAAGGCGGTCAAATGCAGGTCTGGGCCCGGTGTGGAGGAACAGGCAGGTGGGGAATTATTGCAGCCATGTCCGCCGCGGCTGCCGCCATCTGCAACCGGAGGCTCACAGCAGGCCAAGCAGCCTCCGCGCATTGTTCTGCCCCTGGTCCTCGTGGTTGGTGTTGAACACCACGTGCACCTGCGCCACCGAGTCCTCGAGCCGGCGCAGCTGCGGCAGCAGCGCTGCCAGCTCGGCCTCCGAATATGCGTACTGGAAGCGGCCCGACGAGGCACGGTGCGCGGGCCTGTTCCAGGTCGCGGCGTTGCGGCCGTGCAGGCGCACCAGGGCCAGGTCCGTGCGCGTGGCCTCCCAGACCGCGGGCACGGCGTTGGCAAAGTCCGGCGGGCTGTCCACCACCACGTGGGCCGCGCCCAGCGCGCGCAGCAGCGCCAGCGTGCGGGCGCGCTGGCCGTCCTCGAACCAGCTGCGGTGCCGGAACTCCACCGCCACCGGCGCTGCGGCCATGCGGTCGATGCGATCTTCCACCAGCGCCTCGCTGCGGCGCCCGGCCTGCACCCAGGGCGGGAACTGGAACAGCACCGCGCCCAGCTTGCCCGCCGCGTGCAGCGGCAGCAGCGCCTGCCGGAAGCGGTGCCACAGCTCGTCGCGCACCTCGCCCGGCAGGGCGCGGTAGCCCAAAGGCGCGGCCGGGTCGGACAGGGCTGCGCGCAGGTCTGCCGGCAATGCGGCCGGCAGCGCGCCGTGGCCGGTGAAGAGCCGGAACGCCTTCAGGTCGAACACGAAGCCCGGCGGCGTCCGCTCGGCCCACAGCCGCGCGTTGCGCACCGAGGGCAGGGCGTAGTAGCTGGAGTCCACTTCGACCATGGGGAACTGCGCGGCGTAGTGGCGCAGCCGTGCTTCCGGCGTATGCACCCCGGGCGGGTAGAAGCGGCCGCAGGCGATCAGCGTGGGATCGGTCCAGGAGGCGGTGCCGACAAGCAGGGACATGGTCAGGGGAGATGCGAGAATCTGGATGCGCATACAGTGTGCCCCCGTGTCCATGACCCCGCAACCACCGCTTTCCGAGGCCGCCCAGGCCGCCTTCGCCGCCCTCAACGAGCGCCAGCGCGAGGCCGTCTGGCATGGCCTGGAGGCTGGCAGCGCCGCGTCCGCCGGGCCGCTGCTGGTGCTGGCCGGTGCCGGCTCCGGCAAGACCATGGCGCTGGCGCACCGGGTGGCCAACCTGGTGCTGCACGGTGCCGACCCGCAGCGCATCCTGCTGCTGACCTTCTCGCGCCGCGCGGCAGCCGAGATGGAGCGGCGCGTGGGCCAGGTGCTGGCGCGGGTGTTGAACCTGGGCGCGGCATCGCCGCCCTCGCTGCCCTGGGCCGGCACCTTCCACGGCATCGGCGCGCGGCTGCTGCGCGAATATGCGGCGCAGATCGGCCTGGACGAGAGCTTCACCATCCACGACCGCGGCGACGCCGAGGACCTGATGGGCATGGTGCGGCACGAGCTGGGCCTGTCGTCCGGCACCCGGCGCTTTCCCATGAAGGGCACCTGCCTGTCGATCTACTCGCGCTGCGTCAACACCTGCGCGTCGCTGGCCGAGGTGCTGAAGACCGCATTCCCCTGGTGCGCCGAATGGGAGGTGGAATTGAAGCGCCTGTTCGGTGCCTACGTGGCCGCCAAGCAGCAGCAGAACGTGGTCGACTACGACGACCTGCTGCTGTTCTGGTCCGACATGGCGGCCGACGCCGGGCTGGCACAGGCGCTGTCCGAGCGCTTCGACCACATCCTGGTGGACGAGTACCAGGACACCAACCGGCTGCAGGCGTCCATCCTGCTGGGCATCAAGCCCGAAGGGCGCGGGCTGACCGTGGTGGGCGATGACGCGCAGTCGATCTATTCCTTCCGCGGCGCCACGGTGCGCAACATCCTGGACTTTCCCGGTCAGTTCACGCCGCCCGCGCGCATCGTCACGCTGGACCGCAACTACCGCTCGCTGCAGCCCATCCTCGACGTCTCCAACGCCGTCATCGGCCGCGCCACCGAAGGCCATGCCAAGCGGCTCTGGACCGACCGCCCCGGCAAGCGCCGCGGCCAGCTGGTGGTGGTGCCCGACGAAGCGCAGCAGGCGCGCTGGGTGGCCGAACGTGCGCTGGCGCTGCGCGAAGGCGGCCTCAAGCTCACCGCGCAGGCGGTGCTGTTCCGCGCCGCCGACCACAGCGCCGCGGTCGAGCTGGAGTTGGCGCGGCGCAACATCCCCTTCGTGAAGTTCGGCGGGCTCAAGTTCCTGGAGGCCGCGCACGTGAAGGATCTGCTGGCCGTGCTGCGCTTCGCGCAGAACCCGCGCGGCCGGCTCGCCGGTTTCCGGGTGCTGCAGCTGATGCCCGGCCTGGGCCCGGCCACCGCCGCGCGCATCCTCGATGGCATGGATGCCGCTGCTGATCCGGCCGCCGCGGTGGCCGCCTTCAAGCCGAATGCCGCGATGGCCGGCGACTGGCCCGCCTTCGCTGCGCTGTACGCGGCCCTGCGCGATCCACAGCAGCAGGCTTGGCCCGGCGATCTGGAGCAGGCCCTGGCCTGGTACCTGCCACACCTCGAGCGCCTGCACGACGACGCCGCCCCGCGCCGTGCCGACCTGGAGCAACTGGTGCGCCTGGGCGCGGGCTACCCCTCGCGCGAGCGCTTCCTGGCCGAACTCACGCTCGATCCGCCCGAGGCCAGCAGCGACCAGTCGGGCGTGCCGCATCTGGACGAGGACTACCTCATCCTCTCCACCATCCACTCGGCCAAGGGGCAGGAATGGGCCTCCGTCTCGGTGCTCAACGTGGTCGATGGCTGCATTCCGTCCGACATGGCCACCGGCAGCAGCGCCGACGTCGAGGAGGAGCGCCGCCTGCTCTACGTCGCCATGACCCGCGCCCGCGAACACCTGCACCTGCTGGTGCCGCACCGCTTCTACGTCACGCAGCAGGCCGCGCGCGGAGACCGGCACCTGTACGCGGCGCGCACGCGCTTCATCACCGAGCGCGACCTGCTCGACTACGACCAGGTGTTCTGGCCGCCGCCCGACCCCGCCGGGCCGGCCGCGCGCGCCGCGCCGCGCCTGCCGGTCGGCGTGCGCGAGCGCTCCCGCGCGGCCTGGGACTGACGCGCCATGCGCCTCACAGGAACGGCGGCACGAGCAGGCCGCCGGAGGGCCGCCGCCTGAGCCCGGACCCGTGCAGACCCGCTGCCATGAAGGCCCGCGGGATCGGCAGCTTGAAAGACGGCAATGCTGGCCATCGGCTTCTCGTGCGGCCTCTCAGAAATCGGCCCGCACGCCGAGCGTCAGCATGCCGCCTTTCGTATGCTTCGACAGCTTGCCGAAGTAGTCGAAATCCGCCTTCAGCGCGATGGTCCTGGTCAGCCGGTAGTCGGCGCCAAAGCCCAGCATGACGCCGGTGCCGCTGCCGGCGATCCGCTGGCCGGCCGGCACCAGACTCTCGTCGCCGCTCACCTTGCCGCGCGCCAGCCCGAGGCGGCCGTTCAGCGCAAAAGCGTCGCCGACAGGCACGCGGGCAGTAGCCGCAGCATAGAGCGCCCGGCCAGAGCCGCTTTGCAACGCAGGCTGGCCATTGACCGAGGTCCATTGGCTGAGCCGGCCCAGGCGCGCGTAACCGGCTTCGACGCCGAAGTGCTCGGTGAGGCGGTAGCCGCCGTAGAGTTTGAAGGCGGTGCCGCTTTTGTCGCCTTTGTCGCGGCCCGCCGGCACGGGCGCGCTGGGCGACAGTACGCTGAAGCTTGAGGCGCCCATGGCAGCGCCCAGGTAGAACGGGCTGTCCTGGGCCGGCTCGGCCGCGTAGGCGCCGGCCGCAGCGTTGCCCAGCAGCAGGGCGGCAAGTGCGGTGGTGACCTACGACGCCATCATCACGGTGGCCGACACTCTGGCGGACCAGCAGCAGCACGCCAGCCTGCGCGCCATGGAACTGGCGCTGCGCGAGAGCCTGGGCGACCGTGATGACCCGGCCATGGCGCCCAGCCTGCTGGTCTGGCAAGGCGCGCGGCTCGTGTACAAGTCCGGGGACGTGCCCGAGGGCATTCGCAAAACCCGGCCCCGACGTGGTCGAGAAACTGTCCGTGCAGGGCCGCCACTGGCGCGCCAGCGCACGGCATTCGCGCAGCTCCGACACCCGCGTGGCACTCGTGATGCCGGCCGACGCCATGCATTTGATCCTCACCTTCAGCTCGCGCGGCTACTACGCCCTGCCGCTGATCATCAGCATCCCGTTCCTGCTGCTGCCCGCGTGGCTGTCGATCCGGCTGGCGCTGCGGCCCTGGCGCGCGGTGGTGCGGGAGATCGCGGCGCGTGGCCCGCAGGACCTGCGGCCGCTCGCGTTCGAGCCGCGCCATGAGGAACTGCGGCCGCTGGTGCGCAGCATCAACGCGCTGATGCGGCGCCTGCGCGAGAGCGGGGAGCGCGAGCGGCGTTTCATCGCCGACGCCGCGCACGAGCTGCGCACGCCGATTGCGGCCATGCGCATCAACGTGGAAGCCCTGCAGGCGCAGCAGGGCATCAATGCGCGCCAGAGCGAACTGCTCGGCGGCATCCTGCGCGCCAGCGACCGCGCTGCCCGCCTGGTGGGCCAGTTGCTGCGTTTGATGCGCAGCAACGCCCAGGCCAGTGCCGCCGCGGGAGAAATGCTGGCACTGGATACGCTGGTGCAGGAGCGCCTGGCCGAACTGTCACTGGAGGTCGATGCCCCCGGCCTGCGGGTGCGCGGCGAGCGCGAGGACCTGATGTCCATGGTCGACAACCTGATCGACAACGCCAGCAAGTACGGCCCGCCGGGCAGCACCGTGCAGGTGCGCCTGCAGCGCACGGACGCGCACGCGATGCTCACGGTGGCTGACCATGGACCGGGCATCGCCCCGGCCTTGCGCGAGCGCGTGTTCGACCGCTTCTTCCGCGACCCGGACCAGACGCAGACCGGCAGCGGCCTGGGGCTGGGCATCGTCAAGGCAGTGGTGGAGAAATGCGGCGGCCACATCGCGCTGGGCGACTGCTCCCATGGCCCGGGACTGCAGGTCACGCTGCGCCTGCCTCTGGCCGAGGCCGGCGTGCCATGATCGACGGCATGTCATCCGCCACCCCGCGACTGCGCATCGACCCCCACGGCTGGACCACCGAAGCGCCGGGCCAGCTCACGCTGCTGGAGGCCGCGGCCTTCGCCGGCATCGAGCTGCCCAGCTCCTGCCGCAACGGCACCTGCCGCGCCTGCATCTGCCTGATGCCGGCCGGCGCGGTGCGCTACGAGATCCCCTGGCCCGGCCTGAGCGTGGACGAAAGGCGCGAGGGCTATTGCCTGCCCTGCGTGGCGCACGCCATGGCCGACGTGACGCTGCTGGCGCCCGGGGCGCTGCGGGTGGGCGAAACTTCCCTTGATCCTCCTTCGAAAGGCATGGCATGACGAAACGACCATTGGCACTTCTCCTGCTGACCTTGCTGCTGGGCGCCGCGCGCGCCGAGACCATCGGCGAGGTCGACACCGTCTTCAAGCTGATCGGCCCGGACCACAAGATCGTGGTCGAGGCCTATGACGACCCGAAGGTGCAGGGCGTGACCTGCTACGTCTCGCGCGCCAGGACCGGCGGCATCAAGGGCGCGCTGGGCGTGGCCGAGGACCGGGCCGAGGCCGCCATCGCCTGCCGCCAGGTCGGCCCGATCCGCTTCACCGGCAAGCCGCTGCCGGCGCAGGAGGAGGTGTTCTCCGAGCGCATGTCGCTGCTGTTCAAGCGGCTGCGCGTGGTGCGCATGGTGGACAGCAGGCGCAACACCCTGGTCTACCTGACCTACTCCGACCGCGTGATCGAGGGCTCGCCGCAGAATGCGGTGGCGGTGGTCGAGGTCGGGCCGGACGTGGTGATTCCGGTGAAGTAGCGCTGCGCGCGCCGGCTTGAATCGCTTCGTGCGCAGCGCGCGGGCGCAGGTGTTCAGCCTTTCAGTGGGCCGGCGCGTAGTGCGCCTGCACCGCCGCCATCAGCGACTGCACGTGGGCGGGCAGCCCCTGCAGCGTGCGCACCAGCATGTAGCGCGGCCGCACGGCCCAGGCGTCACGCAGGCGGATCTGGTGCACCTGTGCGCCGGCGGCGTAGCGCCGGGCGCCGCTTTCAGGCACCACCGCGATGCCCACGCCGGCCGCCACCATGCGGCACATGGCATCGAAGCTCGCGAGCTGGATGCGCAGCTTCATCGTGGCACCCAGTTGCTGGGCCACGCCTTCGAGGAAGGTCTGCAGCGTGCTGCCGCGGTGCATGCCCACGAAGCGCTCGTGCAGCACGTCGGCAAAAGCCGCCTCGCCCAGCGCGCGCCAGGCCTCCGTGGACGGCGTGACGAGCACCAGCCGGTCTGTGCTGAAGTGCAGGCTGGTGAGGCCGTGCGTATCCACCTCTCCGGCGATGATGCCCAGATCGGCCCGGCCCTCGCGGATGTCGTCGGCGATGCGCGCGTTGGGGCGCTCCTGCAGGTCCACGCTGATATGCGGGTGCGCCATGAGGTAGGCCGGCAGGATGTCAGGCAGGAAGTCCGTCACCGCCGTGGTATTGGCGAACACGCGCAGGTGACCGCGCAGGCCCGCGCCGTATTCCTCCAGATCGGCCTGGAGCTGGCGCGACTGCTGCAGCATCGCCCGGGCGTGGTGCAGGAACGCCTCGCCCGGCGGCGACAGCCGCACGCCGCGAGCCTCTCGAATCAGCAAAGGTATGCCGGCCTGCTCCTCCAGTGCGCGCACCCGTGCGCTGATGGCCGCCAGCGAGAGGTGAGATTGCTCGGAAGCCCTTGTCAGGCTTCCAGATTGCGCTATCAAAACAAAGATTCGCAGATCCCTGAGTTCGAATTGCATGATGCGCCAGGGTTTTTACCAATCAGGTCCAGGTTTCGGAAAAACGAAACACTGGCTTGCAAACTTCGTGATTGTAGGAACCGCGTGGGCTCGCAATGATGGGGCCGAACCAGATGTCTGCAAGAGGGCCCGGCCGTGGTGCCTCCACCAACGTGAAAGAGACAAGCAATGAAGATGAACCTCAAGACCGCCTGGCGAGTGGCGGCAACGGCAGTATCGTTAATGGTGGGCATGGCGCTGCCTGCCCATGCGGCGTATCCGGAGCGAGCGGTGACCGTGGTAGTGCCATTTGCACCGGGGCAGACGGGCGACATCATCGCCAGGCTGGTTGCCAAGGAACTCCAGGGTCGGCTCGGCCAGGCATTCATCGTGGACAACCGTCCCGGGACCGGCGGGCGTTTGGGAACCGCGACTGTCGCAAGGGCCAAACCGGACGGATACACGTTGCTGCTGACCAGTTCGGGCCCTTTCGCGATTGCTCCGGCCCTCTATGCCAGGACCATGACCTACGACCCCGTGCGAGATTTCGTGGGAATCGCCGAACTGGCTTCCACGCCGCAGGTCATTCTGGTGTCGAACCAGTCAGGTGTGACGAGCTTGCCGGCATTGGTGAAGGAAGCGCTAGCCAAGGATCTCTCCTATGGCTCGGCGGGCAACGGGTCGCTGCAACACTTGACGATGGAACTGCTGAAAAAGGAACTCCAGTTTCCAATGGTGCATGTGCCGTTCAAGGGCAGTTCCGAATCGAAAACCGCACTGATCGGTGGACAGATCGATGCCAGTGCGGATTCATTGCCCGCAGTCATCGGCAGTGTGAAATCCGGGCAGATCAAGGCTGTCGCCGTTGTGGATACCAGGCGCAGCGAATATCTGCCGGAAGTGCCTACTTTGACCGAAGCAGGCTTTCCGGCGCAATCGGCAGTTGCGTTCTTCGGCCTGGTGGCTCCCAAAGGCGTATCGCAAGAAATCGTCCGCCTGCTCCATAAGGAAGCGACCTCCTTGATCAAGTCACCGGCATTCCAGGAGCAGATGAGGAAGCAGGCATTGACCTTGCCAGAGGAGCGCACGCCCGAGCAGTTCGACGCCTACTTGTCCCAGGAAGTCGCGCGTTGGCGCAAGGTCGTTCAGGAAGCCCAGGTCTCGGCCGAATGATGACCATGGAGCAATGGACACGAAAGAAGGCGAGGAATGCCCACGATGCGTGAAATCCATACCGACCAGCTGCGCGACACAGTGGCGCGCCTGTGCATAGAGGCATGCCATCTGTTGCCCGACAGCCAGGTAAAGGGCTTCCAAAGGGCTGTTGAGACGGAGGTGTCTCCACAAGGCCGAACCGTTCTCATGAAACTGATCGAGAACGATCGGATTGCGCGAGAGAACGATGTGTCCTATTGCCACGACACCGGATTGACGGTGGTGTACGTCGAAGTGGGTCAGGACGTCCACATGAGAGGAGGCGACTACGAGGCCGCCGTGCAGGAGGGTGTTCGCAAGGGCTATGCAGAGGGCTACATGCGCAAATCCGTCGTGTCCGACCCGCTGCTGCGCGTGAACAGCAACGACAACACGCCTGCCGTGGTGCATACCGGCATCGTTCCGGGCTCGCAGGTTCGCGTGACCGTGCTGCCCAAGGGTGGAGGCAGCGAGAACTGGAGCACCATGAAATTCCTGCTGCCGGGAGAAGGTGCCGAGGGCGTCAAGCGGTTCGTTCTCGGCGCGATCGAGGCGGCGGGCGGCGCGGCGTGTCCTCCCTTGACCATCGGCGTGGGCATCGGGGGCAGTTTCGATAAGGTGACGGCGATCGCAAAGCAGGCCATCCTGCGCGACATCGGCCAGCATCACCCGCTGCCCCACATCGCGCAGTTGGAGGCCGAACTGCTGGAGTCGATCAACAGGACGGGCATCGGTCCGCAGGGCTATGGGGGATCCACGACGGCGCTTTGGGTGGCGGTCGAGACTTACGCGTGCCACATCACTGCGCTGCCCGTGGCAGTGAACATCCAATGCCATGCGAATCGCCGCGCTTCGGCTGTCATCTGAAAGGCTGAAGGCACTCATGGCGACCCACTACATCCACACGCCGTTGACCGATGAAGTCGTCCTCGGTTTGCATGCTGGCGACGAGGCCTATCTTTCCGGGACCATCTATATGGCGCGCGATGCCGCGCACAAGCGCTTCATCGACACGCTGGCCGCAGGCCAGCCATTGCCCATCGACTTGAAAGGCCACGTGCTGTTCTACGGTGGCCCGGGCCCCGCGAAACCCGGCCATGTCATCGGCGTGGTGGCACCCACATCGGCCTATCGCATGGATCCCTACGCCACGGTTCTGTTCGACCACGGTGTGCGTGGCGCTATCGGCAAAGGAAACCGGGGGACTGCATTGCGCGAGGCATGTCAGAAGAACAAGGCAGTGTGCTTTTCCGCGATCGGCGGAATCTCCGCCACCTTGTTTTCCTGCATCCAATCGGCCACCCTGGTTTGCTACGAGGACTTGAAGACCGAAGCCGTGCAGCGGCTTGAGATCCAGGACTTTCCCCTGCTCGTCACCAATGACGCCCACGGGCGCGACATGTACGCAAAAGAGGTCGAAAAATACCGTGCCCTGCTCGGGGGCGTCTCCCCCCAGCGGGGCTGATGCAGCCAAGTTCTCTCCAGGAGATGGATCACATGTCCACTGCTTGTTTCACCGCCGTTTCCCGCTGCCTGCTCTGCGCGGGCGCTCTGCTGGCCGCAGGCATGGTCGCGCCTCGGGCCTTTGCGGAATCCGCCTACCCCAGCCGTCCCATCGTGATGATCGTGCCCCAGGCCGCGGGCGGCACCAATGACATCGTGGGCCGGGTGGTGAGCCAGAAGTTGGCCGACAAGCTGGGCGGCAGCGCCGTGGTGGACAACCGTCCCGGCGCGGGCGGCAACATCGGCACGCAGGCCGTGGCCAAGGCGCCGAAGGATGGCTACACGCTGCTCATGACCATCAGCAGCAGCCAGGCCATCAACCCCGCCCTCTACAAGGCGCCGGGGTTCGACCCGGTGTCGGACTTCGAGCCCATCAGCCTGATCGGCGCCGTGCCCAACGTGCTGCTGGCCTATCCCTCGTTTCCCGCCAGGACCGTGCCCGAGCTGCTGGCGCTGGCCAAGTCGCGGCCGGGCGAACTGCAGTACGCCTCCGCAGGCAACGGCACGCTCAACCATCTGCTGGGCGAGATGCTGAACCAGATGGCCGGCATCGAACTCCAGCATGTGCCGTACAAAGGTGTGGCACCGGCGCTCAACGACGTGCTGGGCGGGCAGTTGCCGCTGCTGTTCGGCAGCCTGCCGTCCACGCTGTCGCACATCAAGTCGGGCAGGCTGCGCGCGCTGGCCGTGAGCAGCGCGCAGCGCTCACCCGTGCTGCCGGAGGTGCCCGCCCTGGCCGAATTCGTGCCGGACTACAACGGCACCTTGTGGATCGGCCTGTTCGCGCCCGCCGGCGTGCCCAAGGATGTGCTGAGCCGCCTGCGGGAGGGCATGCGCCAGGTCATGGCCGACAAGGAGATGCGCGACAAGCTGGAGGCGCAGGGCGTGGAGCTGGCCGGCACGCCTGACAAGCCCGTCATGGGGGCCGAGTTCGCCGCCATCCTGCAGCAGGACCTCGTCAAGTGGGCGCGCATCGTGAAAACCTCCGGCGCCACGATCAATTGACATGACACGACCCCTCGACGGCATCACCGTCGTCTCGCTGGAGCACGCGGTGGCCGCGCCGTTCTGCACGCGCCAACTCGCCGATCTGGGCGCGCGTGTGATCAAGGTGGAGCGCCCCGGCGGCGGTGACTTCGCGCGCGGCTACGACCAGCGCGTGCAGGGCCAGTCCTCGCACTTCACCTGGATCAACCGCAGCAAGGAGAGCCTGGCGCTGGACGTCAAGCAGCCCGCGGCCCGGCAGGCCTTGATGCAACTGCTCAGGACCGCCGACGTGCTGGTGCAGAACCTCGCGCCTGGCGCCGCAGCGCGCATGGGACTGTCCTACGAAGCGCTCAAGATCCACAACGCCAGGCTCATCGTCTGCGACATCAGCGGCTATGGCCGCGACGGCCCCTACCGCGACAAGAAGGCATACGACCTGCTGATCCAGAGCGAGACCGGGTTCCTCTCGATCACCGGCATGCCCGAGGCGCCATCCAAGGCCGGCATCTCGGTCGCCGACATCGCCGCGGGCATGTACGCCTACACCAACATCCTCTCGGCCCTGCTGCTGCGCGGCAGGACGGGCGAGGGCAGCCACATCGACGTGTCCATGCTGGAAGCCTTGGGCGAATGGATGGGCTACCCCATGTACTACGCCTTCGACGGCGCGCCCCCGCCGCCGCGCACCGGCGCATCGCACGCCAGCATCTACCCCTACGGCCCGTTCCAGGCCGGCGACGGCGGCACCGTGATGCTGGGGCTGCAGAACGAGCGCGAGTGGAAGGAGTTCTGCGACAAGGTGCTGCGGCGCCCCGAGGTCGCCACCGACGCGCGCTTCGACGCCAACATCAAGCGCAGCGCCAACCGGGCTGAACTGCATGCATTGATCGTGGGCGTCTTTGCTCGCCTCACCGTCGTGCAGGTGGTCGAGCGGCTGGACGATGCCGGTATCGCCAACGCGCGCGTCAATGACATGGCAGGCCTGTGGGAGCATCCGCAACTGCAGGCACGCAAGCGCTGGCGCAACGTGGCAACGCCGGCAGGCGATGTGCCCGCGCTGCTGCCGCCCGGCGTGAACAGCGCATTCGACTACCGCATGGACGCCATCCCCGCCGTCGGACAGCACAACGTGGCGATCCTGTCCGAACTAGGCTGGAGCGCGGAGCAGATCGACGCTTTGCAAGCCCCTCGGGAAATCTGAGTGCCATGGCCGTGCGCCCCGCCGGCCCGGCGACCGCTGGCCAGCGGTGACGCTGACCGTCGGTCAGGCGTTCTGAGAACCCCCCAGCGCCCGGTTCAACGACGGCTGCACGATCTCGATCCAGTACCCATCCGGATCCAGGATGAAGGCCACGTCCTTCATCCTGCCCTGCTCCGGGCGCTTCTTGAATACCGCGCCGTTCTCGTCGAACCACTGCACGGCTGCGGCCAGGTCGGGCACGGCGAAGCAGATGTGGCCGAAGCCCTGCGGCTGTGCGTTGCCGTCGTGGTACTTGAAGGCCGGGTCGTTCTCGGTGCCCCAGTTGTGGGTCAGCTCCAGCACGCCGCGCTGGGAGAAGGTGTATTCGGTGCGCGCGCCGGTGTCCTCGGGCACGGCCTCGGCCTCGTCCGGGCGCGCCAGGAAGTAGAGCGAGAACTGCATCTCGGGGAAGTCGAGCTTGCGCAGCACGCGCATGCCCAGCACGCGGGTGTAGAAGGCCAGCGAGACGGCCGGGTCCTTCACGCGCAGCATGCTGTGGTTGAGCACGAAGCCGCGCGTGGCGGGCGGCGCCTCGGGGGCGACGCCGGGATGGTGTTCGGTGGTGAAGGCCATGGTGTTGAGCGATGGAAATACCCGCGGTGATTCCACATGGTCGGACGTGGTGAATCAGTCGGCAGATTCTTGATGAAAAGTGCAACAAGCCCAGGATTTACCTGGGCTACATGCTATACATTATGTAGCAAATGGCTCGCGCATCGGCGCAGCCTGCCCGATGCGCGAGGCGAGATGCGCCAGCGCCTCTTCCACCTGGTCCACCAGCACCAGGCACAGGTCGCCCGGCTCCAGCCGTGCCAGTGCCGTGTCGATGGCGATGAACTCGCCGCGGATTTCCTCGACGTGGCGGGTGCGCGGGGCGCCGGCCAGGCCCTGGCGCAGCAGGGCCATCACCTCTCCATCGGCGCGGCCGCGCTGGGCGGCGTCCTGGTACAGGATGACGTCGTCGAAGGCTTCGCCCAGGATCGCGGTCTGCTCGCGGATGTCCTCGTCGCGCCGGTCGCCCGCGCCGCTGATGACGACCGACCGGCGCTTGGCCGGCATGGCCTCGACGGCGGCCACCAGGGCGCGCATGGCGTCGGGGTTGTGGCCGTAGTCGGCGATGACGGTGGCGCCGCGGTAGTCCATCACGTTGAAGCGGCCGGGCGCGTTGCTGCTGTCGTTGACGAAGCTCGCCAGCCCGTTGCGGATCACGTCCCAACCCAGCCCCAGCGCCCAGGCGGCGGCCACGGCGGCCATGGCGTTCTCGACCTGGAAGCGGATGCTGCCGTGGCGCGTGAGCGGAATGTCGCGCAGCGACACCGTCTCGCGCCAGGAGCCTTCGGCCGCCACCAACTGGTCCTGGTCGACGTAGAGGGTGCGCCGGCCCTGCGCGCGGTGCGTGGCCATCACCGGATTGAAGCGGTCGGCGGCGAAGAAGATCACGTCGCCCGGGCAGGTGCCGGCCATGGCGGCGACGATCGGGTCGGCCGCGTTGAGCACCGCGTAGCCATCGGGCGCGACGTTCTGCACGATCACGCGCTTGAGCACCGCCAGGTCTTCCACCGTGGTGATGTAGTTCAGGCCCAGGTGGTCGCCCGCGCCGATGTTGGTCACCACCGCCACCTGGCAGCGGTCGAAGCCCAGGCCCTCGCGCAGCACGCCGCCGCGCGCCACCTCGAACACGGCGGCGTCCACGTCGGGGTGCAGCAGCACGTTGCGCGCGCTCTTGGGTCCGCTGCAGTCGCCGCTGTCGGTCTGGCGGCCGTCCACGTAGACGCCGTCGGTGTTGGTCATGCCCACGCGCAGGCCGCGGCCCGCGACCAGGTGCGCGATCAGCCGGGTGACCGTGGTCTTGCCGTTGGTGCCGGTGACGGCCACCACCGGGATGCGGCCGTCGTCGCCGGGCGCGAACAGCTGGTCGATCATGGCGTCGCCCACCGCGCGCGGCTTGCCGTAGGAGGGCGAGGTGTGCATGCGCAGGCCGGGCGCGGCGTTGACCTCGACGATGCCGCCGCTCTGCTCCTCCAGCGGCTTGAGCACGGTCTCGCAGACCACGTCCACGCCGCAGATGTGCAGGCCCACCATCTGCGCCGCGGCCACGGCGCGCGCGGCGACCTCGGGGTGCACGTCGTCGGTCACGTCGGTGGCGGTGCCGCCGGTGGACAGGTTGGCGTTGTTGCGCAGGATCACGCGCTGGCCGGTGGCCGGGATGGAGTCGGGCCCGAGGCCCTGCGTGGACAGGCGCAGCACGGCGATGTCGTCGAAGCGGATCTTGGTCAGCGAGGTGGCGTGGCCGTCGCCGCGGCGCGGGTCGCGGTTGACCGCATCGACCAGCTCGCGCACGGTGTGCACGCCGTCGCCGATCACCTGCGGCGGGTCGCGGCGCGAGGCAGCCACCATCTTGCCGCCGACCACCAGCAGGCGGAAGTCATAGCCCGGCAGGAAGCGCTCGACGATCACGTCGCCGTACTCGGCGGCGGCCTTGAAGGCGATGTCCATGTGCTCGCGGTCCATCAGGTTGACGGTCACGCCCTTGCCCTGGTTGCCGTCCTGCGGCTTGACCACCACCGGCAGGCCGATCTCCTGCGCCACCGCCCAGCCCTCCTCGGCCGAGCGCACCGGCCGGCCCAGCGGCACCGGCACGCCGGCGGCGTGCAGCAGCTTCTTGGTCAGGTCCTTGTCCTGGGCGATCGATTCGGACACGGCGCTGGTGCTGTCGAGCTCGGCCGCCTGGATGCGGCGCTGGCGCGAGCCCCAGCCGAACTGCACCAGGCTGCCCTGGGTCAGGCGCCGGTAGGGGATGCCGCGCGCCACGGCGGCATCGACGATGCAGCCGGTGCTCGGGCCCAGGCGCTCGGATTCGTCCAGGTCGCGCAGCTCGGCGATGGCGGCCTGCACGTCGAACGGGGAGTCGGCCGTGGCCGACTCGATCAGCGCCTGCGCCAGGGCGAAGGCGCGGCGGCCCACGGTCTCCTCGCCGTACTGCACCACCACCTGGTGCACGCCGGCCTCGGGCGTCTGGGCCACGCGCATGAAGGTGACCGGGCAGCCGGCCTGGGCCTGCAGCGTGAGCGCCGCGGTGCCCAGCACCGAGGCCAGCGAGACCTCGCCCGCCTGCCCCGCGTGGCGCAGCGCGCCGATGGAGGGGAAGCGTTCGCGCACGCGCTGCTCGAAGCCGGGCAGTTGTGCGATGTTGCATTCGTCGGGGCTGCAGCGGACGATGGCTTCGATCGAGGTGTGGCGGCTCCAGAGGTTGGGGCCGCGCAGGGCGCGAATGCGGGAGATGTCCATCGGTGAAGTGTGGGGTCTGGGCATGGGGCTGGTCCGATCAGGCCAGCGCTGCGGTGGTGGCGGGGGAGGTGGGGGCGGTGGGGACGGTGGCGGCGGGCACCAGCGGCAGGCCGGGCTCGTCTTCGAACGCCTGCAGGCCGGCGCCGATCAGTTGCGGCGCCACGCCCAGGGCCCAGGCGGTGGCCACGGCGGCCAGCAGGGCTTCGTCGGGCAGGGCGCCGTGGCGCATGCGCCAGGCTTCCAGGGGGCCCAGGCCGGACAGCGGCACGTCCTGGCCGTCGGCCACCAGGGCCACGCGGCCATGGCGCAGCACCACGGCACGGCCGCCGCCCGCGCAGTGCGCCACCAGGGCCGGCGCGGCCGGGTCGCAGGCGTAGAAGATCACTTCGCCGTCGCACAGCGGCGCCAGCGCGGCCACCTCGGGCACCTCGGCGTTGAGCACGGCCGCGCCTTCGGGCAGCACCACGTCCACCTGGGTGCGCAGCACTTTGTGCATGTGCTCGGTGGTGTGCACGTCGAAATAGGCCAGTTGTTCGATGCCGTCGAAGTCGGTCACCACGCCGACCTGGCAGCGGTCGTAGGGCAGGCCGTCGCGCAGGATCGCCGCGGGCGGGTTCTGGATCACGGCCACCTGCACCGTGCTGTTGATCAGCAGGCGCTCGCCGGCCTGCCAGTGGGTGCCGTCGGCGGCGTCCACGCGGCGGCGGTCGAGGAACAGGCCGTCCTTGCAGGCCAGGCCGGTGCGGCGCCCGTCCAGGTGGCAGAGCCAGGCCACGAGCCGGCCGATGGCCGCGTTGTGCCGGCTGCCGCACAGGCCCACCAGCGGGATGCGGCCGTTGTCGCCCTCGGCGAACAGGTGGTCGCAGATGGCGCGGCCGACCGGGCGCGGCTGGCCCTGGGTCGGCTTCAGGTGCATCAGCAGGCCCGGGCCGGCGTTGACCTCGACGATGGCGCCGCCCTGCGCCTGCAGCGGCTGGCGCACGTCGCGCGCCACCAGGTCGATGCCGGCGATGTCCAGCCCGACCACGCGCGCGGCCAGCGCGACCGCGTGCGCCACCTCGGGGTGCACGTCCTCGGTGCAGTCGATCGACATGTTGCCGGTGCGCTGCACCGTGACCTTGCGGCCGGCCTCGGGCACGCTTTCGGGCGCCAGGCCCTGGCGGCGCAGTTCGAGTTGCACCGCGCCGTCGGCCACGTCGATGGTGGTCAGCGGGAACTGGTGCTCCCAGCCGCGGCGCGGGTCGGTGTTCATCTGCGAGTCGATCAGCGCCGCCACGGTGGAGACGCCGTCGCCGGTGACGTGCACCGGCTCGCCGCGCGTGGCCGCCACCACCTTGCCGCCGACCACCAGCAGGCGGTGCTCGGCGCCCTCGATGTAGCGCTCGACGATCACGCCGCTGCCCTCGCGCTCGGCCAGGGTGAAGGCGGCCTCGACGTCGGCCTGCTCGCGCAGGTCCAGCGTCACGCCGCGCGCGTGGTTGCCGTCCGAGGGCTTGACCACCACCGGCAGGCCGATCTCCACCGCCGCCTCCCAGGCGGCCGCGGCGCTGTCCACCAGCTCGCCCTCGGGCACCGGCACGCCGCAGGAGGCCAGCAGCGACTTGGTCAGGTCCTTGTCGGCGGCGATGCTCTCGCCGATGGCGCTGGTGCGGTCGGTCTCGGCCGTCCAGATGCGGCGCTGGCGGCAGCCGTAGCCCAGCTGCACCAGGTTGCCGCCATTGAGGCGGATGTGCGGGATCTTGCGGTCGGCCGCGGCGCTGACGATGCAGTCGGTGCTGGGGCCGAGGAAGGATTCGTCGATCTGCGTGCGCACCCGCGCCACGGCGGCCGGCACGTCGAAGGGCCGGTCATTGATCGCGGCCATGAGCAGGGCCAGGCCCTCGGCCAGCGCCACGCGGGCGGTGGCCTCGTCCTGCGCGCGGAACACCATGCGGTAGGTGCCGCTGGTGGTGGTCTCGCGGGTCTGGCCGAAGGTGGTCGGCATGCCGGCCAGGTTCAGCAGCTCGATGATCACGTGCTCCAGCACGTGCCCCATCCAGGTGCCGCCTTCGAGCCGCTGCAGGAAGCCGCCGCGCTCGCCCACGCCGCAGGTGTGCTCGATCAGGGCCGGCAGCCAGGTGGTCAGCCGCTGGTTGAAGCCGGGCAGGGTGTGGGAGGGGAACTGCTCCAGCTCGCCCAGCTCCAGCCAGACCTCCAGGACTTCGCGGTAGGTCCAGATGTTGGAGCCGTGCAGGTAGTTGACGCGCAGGATGCGGATGTCGTTCTTGGGGTGCATGGGACTATGGGCGGGGATGGTCAACATGGCAATTCTGAGGTGCTGCACTGCAACATGGACCGGGGTGTTGGCAAGGCCATGCGGGAGGCTGTGGGGATTGGGTGAAAATCGCCTGTCGGCGCGCTGCGCCGGCCGCCGCAGCGGACCGCACGCGACCACTTGAAAAATGCAAAATCCTGATCCCGTCGATGCTTCCCCCCTGAGGTCCGGCCAGTTCCTGAACGGTACGCTGGAACAGGTCGCGAATGATGAGAACGTGCTGGCCAGCGTTCCGGTTGACCTCGATGCCGCCCTGCGCTTTGCCCCCGGCCGGCTGGTGCTGACCGACAGGCGCCTGCTGGCCGCCGCGGACGGCGGCCGGCAATGGCAGGCGTGGGCGCTGCACCCGGGCCTGGCGCTGCGTGTGGCCGACCATGGCGGCGTCGGCGCGCTGGAGCTGGTGGACGCGCAGGGCCGGCTGGCCTTCTGGCGCTTCACCATGGGCCTGCACCCGCAGGCGCTGGAACTGGCCGAGCGCTTCGAGGCGCTGCAGTCCGGCGCGGCGCCCGCCGCCGTCGCGCAAGACCCGGTGGAGCCGGAGGACGACGTCGAGGCCACGCCACCCTCCACCTGGGTGCTGCTGCGCCTGTGGCGCTTCGCGCGGCCGTACCGCTGGCGGCTGCTGGCGGGCTTCCTGCTCACGCTGGCCTCGACCGCGGCCACGCTGGTGCCGCCCTACCTGACCATCCCGCTCATGGACGACGTGCTGATCCCGTTCCAGAACGGCCAGGAGATCGCCCCGCGCCGCGTGGCCCTGTACCTGGGCGCGCTGCTGGGCTCGGCGCTGGTCGGCTGGGGCCTGAGCTGGGCGCGCACCTACCTGCTGGCGCTGGTGTCCGAGCGCATCGGCGCGGACCTGCGCACGGCCACCTTCGAGCACCTGCTGCAACTGTCGCTGGAGTACTTCGGCAGCAAGCGCACCGGCGACCTGATGGCGCGCATCGGCGCGGAGACCGACCGCATCAACGTCTTCCTGTCGCTGCACGCGCTCGATTTCGCCACCGACGTGCTGATGATGCTGATGACCGCGGCCATCCTGTTCTCGATCAACCCCTGGCTGGCGCTGGCCACCCTGCTGCCGCTGCCGCTGATCGCCTGGATGATCCACGTGGTGCGCGACCGCCTGCGCACCGGCTTCGAGAAGGTCGACCGCGCCTTCTCCGAGGTCACCAACGTGCTGGCCGACACCATCCCCGGCATCCGCGTGGTCAAGGCCTTCGCCCAGGAAAAGCGCGAGGGCCAGCGCTTCAAGGCGGCCAACCAGCGCAACCTGGAGGTGAACGACCGCATCAACCGCACCTGGTCGCTGTTCACGCCCACCGTCACGCTGCTGACCGAGATCGGCCTGCTGATCGTCTGGGGCTTCGGCATCTGGCTGGTGGCGCACCAGCGCATCACGGTCGGCGTGCTGACCGCCTTCCTGGCCTACATCGGCCGCTTCTACCTCCGGCTGGACTCGATGAGCCGCATCGTCTCGGTCACGCAGAAGGCCGCGGCCGGCGCCAAGCGCATCTTCGACATCCTGGACCACGTCTCCAACGTGCCCGAGCCCGCCCACCCGGTGCCGCTGCCCACCACGCAGGGCGCCATCCGCCTGCGCAACGTGGGCTTTCGCTACGGCAGCCGCGCCGTTATCCGCGGGCTCGACCTGGACATCCGCCCGGGCGAGATGATCGGCCTGGTCGGCCACAGCGGCTCGGGCAAGAGCACGCTGGTGAACCTGATCAGCCGCTTCTACGACGTCAGCGACGGCGCGATCGAGGTCGACGGCGTGGACATCCGCCGCCTGCGCCTGGCCGACTACCGGCGCCACATCGGCCTGGTGCTGCAGGAGCCCTTCCTGTTCTTCGGCACCATCGCCGAGAACATCGCCTATGGCCGGCCGGGGGCCAGCCGCGCCGAGGTCGTCGCCGCCGCGCGCGCCGCCCATGCGCACGACTTCATCCTGCGCCTGCCGCTGGGCTACGACTCGATGGTCGGCGAGCGCGGCCAGGGCCTCTCGGGCGGCGAGCGCCAGCGCATCAGCATCGCGCGCGCGCTGCTGATCGACCCGCGCATCCTGATCCTGGACGAGGCCACCTCGGCCGTGGACACCGAGACCGAGAAGGAAATCCAGCGCGCGCTCGACAACCTGGTGCAGGGCCGCACCACCATCGCCATCGCGCACCGCCTGTCCACCCTGCGCAAGGCCGACCGCCTGGTGGTGATGGACCGCGGCGAGGTGGTCGAGGTCGGCCCGCACGACGAGCTCATGGCCCGGCAGGGCGCCTACTGGCGGCTCTACCAGGCGCAGGTGCGCCGCGTCGACGCGGACGACCTGGAAGAGCGCGAGCTGCCGCCGCCTCCCGAGCTGCATTCCGCCCACCCGGCCGGAGGATCCTGAAATGAAAGCACCCCCAGGCTGCGCGCTTCGCGTCTTCGCCAACCCCCTGCGAGGGGGCGCATCCTGCGGCCCCGCAAAGTCGGTTCAGCGGATGTCCTGGCTTGGCCTGCTCCGCGGCCGTTTGTGCCTTTGTGTCTCATGCGCCGCGGGTCGCGCGTGAGCACTCATGGATAACTGATATGAACGTTGCCATCGACTTCACCCTGGCGTGCGACGCCTTCGGCCGCCTGCTGCTCACCGACGCCGCCGGCACCACCGCCGTCGTGCCGGTGCGCGCCTTCCCGCTGGGCGCGCCGGACGAATGCCTGTCGCTGGTCGGCGTCGAGGACGGCCGCGAGCGCGCCTGGATCGAGCGCCTGGAACTCCTGCCGCCCGAGGCGCGCGCGCTGGTCGGGCAGGCGCTGGCCAGCCGCGAACTCATGCCCGAGATCCAGCGCCTGGTGGCCGTCTCCACCTACGCCACGCCCAGCCTGTGGGACGTCGAAACCGACCGCGGCCCGGCACGCCTCATGCTCAAGTCCGAGGACGACCTGCGCCGCCTGCCCGACAACGGCCTGCTGGTGCTGAGCGGCGACGGCGTGCACTTCCGCATCCGCGACCGCTTCGCGCTGGACCGCGCCTCGCGCCGCATGCTGGACCGTTTTCTATAGAAAAAGCGGCTGAAGCCCATATATCATCTGGGTTTTGTGCTATATATTTGGTAGCAAACCGTTGTCTGCCCGAACCTGAAGAAACGCTGCCATGCCCCGCTCCGCCCTCGTCCTGTTCTCCGGCGGCCAGGATTCCACCACCTGCCTGGCCGACGCGCTGGCCCGCTACCCGCGGGTGGAGACCGTCGGCTTCGACTACGGCCAGCGCCACCGCGTCGAACTCGACGCGCGGCTGGACGTGCTGCGCGTGCTGCGCCACGACTTTCCCGAATGGCACGCGCGCCTGGGCGACGACCATGTGCTGGACGTCGGCATCCTCGGCCAGATCAGCGACACCTCGCTGACCCGCGACACCGCCTTCCAGATGGAGGCCAGCGGCCTGCCCAACACCTTCGTGCCCGGGCGCAACCTGCTGTTCCTGACCCTGGCGGCGGCGCTGGCCTACCGGCGCGGGCTGGACGTGCTGGTGACCGGCGTCTGCGAGACCGACTACTCCGGCTACCCCGACTGCCGCGACGACACCATGAAGGCCATGCAGGTCGCCCTGTCGCTCGGCATGGACCGGCGCCTGCGGGTCGAGACGCCGCTGATGTGGATCGACAAGGCCGAGACCTGGCGCATGGCCGAGCGCCTGGGCGGCGCCCGGCTGGTGGACCTGATCGTGGAGCACAGCCACACCTGCTACCTGGGCGACCGCAGCCAGCGCCACCCCTGGGGCTACGGCTGCGGAACGTGCGCGGCCTGCGAGCTCCGGGCCAACGGCTGGAGGAACAGGTAGCACCCCCAGGCCGCGCGCTTCGCGTCTTCGCCTTCCCCCTTGCGGGGGACACATCCTGCGGACCGGCGGCGCCGGTTCCGCGGACGTCCGCGCATGGCCCGCCGTGCGGCCTTTTGTGACCCCAATGTATTCGGCGCGTAAAAAAACCTTAAAGATTGTCGGCCGCAGGTCGATAGCAACGATACGGCGTTCCTGATTCCGCCGTGCCCACCCTTCGCCGGAGTACGCGCCATGCAGATACCACCCGCAGACCTCGCCCCCTATCGCCCGCCTCAGGCGGCGGGTGTCGCCGTGTCCGGCGCTGACGGCAGCGCCGGAGCCGCTCTGCGCGCAGGCGTCACGCAGGCCGATCCCGGCAAGGCCCGGGACTTCATCGGCGCGCCGCAGGGCGCGCGCAGCCCGGACAACAGCCCTTCGTCCTCGGCCGAGACGCCCAACCGCGACTGGACCACGGTGCGCCAGAAGGAAACCGCCAAGGAGCCCGAGGAGCCGCCCAAGGAGCCGATCGGCAAGCAATTGTTCGAGCAGATCCAGTCGCTGTGGCGCGCCAGCGCCCTGATCGTCGACATCGCCGAGGAGCAGCAGCGCAAGGCCAACCAGGAAAGCCTGCTGGGCACCGGCAGTGCCAACGCCGCGCCGGTGGTCTACGCCGACCCGAGCAAGGTCAGGCGCAGCCCGCCGCGCTCGGGCCTGTAGCGGCTACTTTGCGGGTGCCGGCTCCGCCGCGCGCCGGCTGGCGCGCTCCGCGCGCTGCCGCGCGGCCTGGGCGCGGATCTCCTCGAAGCTCACCTTGCCGTCGTGGTTGGTGTCGGCCTCGTCGAAGGCGTCGCGCAATCTCGGGAACAGGGCGACTTCCGGCTTGCTGAGGTAGCCGTCGCCATCCAGGTCCAGCCACTTGAACTGCTGGGCCGCCAGCGCCTCGCCCTTGCTCGCCTGGGCGGCAGGGTCGGGCTGGGGCAGGATGGCCGGGGCCTGTGCGGCCACCGGCCCGGCGGCGGCGAGCGCGGTGAGCAGCAGGGCGTGCAAACGCAGGGAAGTGGGGATGAGGGGCATGTCGGTTGCGGGAATCCGTGGAGGCAGGGAGATCCGGCATCGTGGCACAGAAGCGCGCCGTGCCGGGTAACGCTTCCGCAAAGCGGCGTGCCGGCGCGGAGTTTGCTACTTTTTTAGTAGCATGATGCCCTTGTTCTGACTGGGCTTCGGCCCGATTTCCTTCAAGACCTCCGGCTCCGGCACGCCCGCGGCCGGGTTGGACACGCCATGCGTCACATGCCCGGCCGGCACGTGGCGCGCCGCGGCGGCGACGTGGCCGGTCTGGTCGTCGAAGAAGAAGTCGGGCTCGAACTCGCGCAGGAAGCCGCCTTTGTCCAGGCCGCCGAGGAACATCGCCTCGTCCACCGCGATGTTCCAGTCCATCAGGGTGAAGATGGCGCGCTCGTGCGCCGGCGCGCTGCGGGCGGTGACCAGGGCGGTGCGGATGCGCATGTGCGGCGTGCCGGCCTTCTGCAGCCGGTGCAGGGCGGCCAGCAGCGGCTTGAACGGGCCGTCGGGCAGCGGGACCGAGGCCTTGTCGATCTCGTGCTGCAGGAAGGCGGGCAGGCCCTCGGACTGGAAGATCTGCTCGGCCTCGTCGCTGAACAGCACGGCGTCGCCGTCGAAGGCGATGCGCACCTCGTTCGGGTTGTTGTGGCCGGCCTGGGCCGATTCGGTCAGCACCCGCGCCGCCGGGAAGCCCAGCGCCAGCGCGTCGCGCACGTCCTTTTCGTTGGCCGAGAGGAACAGGTGCGCGCCCAGCGCCCGCAGGTAGCCGAAGGGCGCGCGGCCCTGGGTGAACACGCCGCGCTCCAGTTGCAGGCGGTTGGCCTTGCTGGAGCGGAAGATGCGCATGCCGCTGACCGGGTCATTGCGCGAGAGCATCACCACCTCGACCCGCTTGACGCCGTCGTCGTTGAAGGCCAGCAGCTTCTTCACCAGCGAGAACGCCACGCCGGGCCGGGCGGGCACGTCCAGGCGCTCGTACTGCAGGCGCATGTAGGCCTTCTCGTCGCCCGCGTCGAACAGCCGGTTTTCCTCTTCGAGGTTGAACAGCGCGCGCGAGGAGATCGCCACGACCAGCTTGTCATCCAGGGTTACCGGCATAGGCAGAAATCTCCGGAAGGGGCGCACCACCGAAGGCCGCGGGGCGAGCCCAGCGCAGGCATCCGCGGATCGGGCTCCGCCGGGCCGCAGGATGCGCCCCCGGAAGGAGGGAGGCGAAGACGCGCGGCGCGCAGCCTGGCGGCGGGCGTCATTTCACGAACTGGTTGAGCTGGATGATCGGCAGCAGCACCGCCAGCACGATCAGCATCACCACCAGCCCCATGGTCACGATCAGCAGCGGCTCCAGCAGCGTGGCCAGCGCCACGGCGCGGCGCTGCACCTCGGCGGCCAGCTGGGTCGCGGCGCGCTGCAGCATCAGCGGCAACTGGCCGGTCTGCTCGCCCAGGCGCGCGAACATCGACACCAGCCCCGGGAAGCGCTTCTTCTGCGCCATGGCCGAGGCCAGCGGCGCGCCCTCGCGCACCAGCACCAGCGCGTCGAGCGCATCGGCGCGCATGGCGCTGTTCTGCAGCGTCTCGGCCGCGGCCTGCAGCGCGCGCAGGATCGGCACGCCGGCGGCGGCCAGCATGGCCAGGGTGCTGGCAAAGCGCGCCGCGTTGTAGCCGCGCGCCAGCCGGCCGACGATGGGCAGCCTCAGCCAGGCCGCGTCGATGCGCCGGCGCAGCGCCGGGTTGCGGTAGGCCAGCCGCGCGCCGGCCACGGCCAGCACCAGCGCCAGCAGCATGGCCCAGCCGTAGTGGCGCACCGCGTCGCTCACCGCCAGCATCGCCACGGTGAGGAAGGGCAGCGCGTGCTTGGTGCCGGCGAACACGCTCGCCACCTGCGGCACCACGTAGCTGACCAGGAACAGCACGATGGCGATCGCCACCAGCGTGACGATGGCCGGGTACAGCGCCGCGCCGATCAGCTTGGCGCGCAGCGCCTGGCGCTCCTCCAGGTCGTCGGCCAGGCGCTCCAGCACCAGGCCCAGGTTGCCGGTCTGCTCGCCCGCGCCGATCACGGCGACGTAGATGGCCGAGAACTCGCGCCCGTGCTGCGACAGCGCCTGCGCGAAGCTGGAGCCGGCGTTGACCTCGGCGCGCAGCGCGGCCACCAGGTGGCGCTCGCGGTCCTGCTCGGCTTCATCGGCCAGCGCGGTCAGCGCGCGCTCCAGCGGCAGTCCGGAGCCGACCAGCCCGGCGAGCTGGCGCGTCCAGATCGCCAGGCCGGTGCCGTTGAACACGCGCCGGCCGAAGGGCCGCGCCACGCCGCCGCCGGCGCCCGCGGCCACCGGCTCGACCGCCAGCGGCACCAGCGACTGCGAGCGCAGCATGCTGCGCGCCGCGCGCGCCGTGTCGGCCTCCAGCACCCCTTTGCGGGACTGGCCTTGGGCGTCGAGGGCTTCGAAGGAATAGGCGGGCATGCGGTGCAGATGGCCGCAGGGGCGCGGCGCTGGGCGGATTATCGGCCAGCGCCGTGAAGGGCCCGGCGTGTGCGCCTGGGTTTTGAGTGAAAAGCGCCTGTAGCCCTTGTGGATACTGGGCTATAAGCTATCTATTTGATAGCTTTCAGGCGGCCGCCAACGGGGCCGCGCGCACCTGCGCCGCGATCTCCAGCGAGCGCAGGCGCAGCGCCGGGTCGAACACGTCGCTGACGAACATCAGCTCATCGGCCCCGGTCTGCTCGACCAGCGATTCCAGGCCCTGGCGCACCGTGTCGGGCCCGCCGATCACGGCGATGGCGAGGAAGTCCGCGATGGCGGCGCGCTCCTGCGGCTGCAGCCGCTGCATGAAGCCTTCCACCGGCGGGCGCAGCTTGCCGCGCTGGCCGGTCAGGATGCCCAGCACGCGCTGGTAGGTGCTGCTGGCGAGGAACTGCGCCTCGGCGTCGGTGGGCGCGGCGATCATCGGCACGCCGATGGTCACGTAGGGCGCGGCCAGCGTGGCCGAGGGCCGGAATCGCGCACGGTACAGCTCGATGGCCTGCAGCAGCAGGCGCGGCGCGAAGTGCGAGGCGAAGGCGTAGGGCAGGCCGCGCTCGGCCGCAAGCTGGGCGCTGAACAGGCTCGATCCGAGCAGCCAGATCGGCACCTGCGTGCCGGCGCCGGGCGTGGCGATCAGGCGCTGGCCGGGCGCGGGCGGCGCCAGCAGGCGCTGCAGTTCCAGCACGTCGGCCGGGAAGTCTTCCACCGACTCGGTGCGATCGCGCCGCAGCGCGCGCATGGTGGCCGGGTCGGTGCCGGGCGCGCGGCCCAGGCCCAGGTCGATGCGGCCCGGGTACAGCTCGGCCAGCGTGCCGAAGGCCTCGGCCACCACCAGCGGCGCATGGTTGGGCAGCATGACGCCGCCCGAGCCGACGCGGATGCGCTGCGTGCCGCCGGCGACGTAGCCCACCAGCACCGCGGTGGCGGAGCTGGCGATGCCCTCCATGTTGTGGTGCTCGGCCAGCCAGTAGCGCTTGAAGCCGAGCGCCTCGGCGCGGCGCGCGGTCTTCAGGGCGATGGCGAGCGCGTCGGCCACGCTGCCGCCCTCGCGGACGGCAACCAGGTCGAGCATGGAGAAGGCGGTGCGGGAGAGGGCGGACATGCCCCGATTGTGCGCGGGGGGCATTTCCCCTTGCAGGCGCGGGAGTCTCAGTCCCGCGTGACCCGCAGCACCTCTTCCATGCTGGTCACGCCCTCGGCGACCAACCGCTCGCCGTCCTCGCGCATCAGCGTCATGCCGGCGGCCTGGGCGGTCTCGCGGATCGTGGCCTCGGCGGTCTGGTTGTGGATCAGCGGGCGGATGGCGTCGTCCACCACCAGCAGCTCGAACACGCCGGTGCGCCCCTGGTAGCCGGTGCGGCCGCAGCTCTCGCAGCCCGCGCCATGGCACACCGAGCAGTACTTGCGCACCAGCCGCTGTGCCAGCACGCCCAGCAGCGAGCTGCTGAGCAGGAAAGGCTCCACGCCCATGTCGGTCAGGCGCGTGATGGCGCTGGCCGCGTCGTTGGTGTGCAGCGTGGCCAGCACCAGGTGGCCGGTGAGCGAGGCCTGGATGGCGATCTGCGCGGTCTCGAAGTCGCGGATCTCGCCGATCATGACGATGTCCGGGTCCTGCCGCAGGATGGCGCGCAGCGCGCGGGCGAAGGTCAGCTCGATCTTGCCGTTGACCTGGGTCTGGCCGACGCCGGGCAGTTCGTACTCGATCGGGTCTTCCACCGTCATGATGTTGTTGCGCGTGGCATCGAGCCGCGCCAGCGAGGCGTACAGCGTGGTGGTCTTGCCCGAGCCGGTGGGCCCGGTCACCAGGATGATGCCGTGCGGCTGCTTGATCAGCCGCTCGAAGCGCGACAGCACCTCGCCCAGCATGCCGACCGACTCCAGGCTGAGCTTGCCCTCGCTCTTGTCGAGCAGGCGCAGCACCGCGCGCTCGCCGTGCGCGCAGGGGATGGTGGAGACGCGCACGTCCACCGCGCGCGTGCCGATGCGCAGCGAGATGCGGCCGTCCTGCGGCAGCCGCTTCTCGGAGATGTCGAGGTCGGCCATGATCTTCAGCCGCGAGATCAGCGCCGCGTGCAGCGCGCGGTTGGGGCTGACCACCTCGCGCAGCGCGCCGTCGACGCGGAAGCGCACGCTGCTGTGGCGCTCGTAGGGCTCGATGTGGATGTCGCTGGCGCCGTCGCGCGCGGCCTGCGTCAGCAGCGCGTTGAGCATGCGGATGATCGGCGCGTCGTCCGAGGTCTCCAGCAGGTCCTCGATGGCCGGCAGCTCCTGCATCATGCGCGAGAGGTCGGCATCGCTCTCGACCTCGCTGACCACGGTGGCCGCGCTCGACTCGCCCTGCGCATAGGCCGCGCTGATGCGCTGCGCCAGCGCCGCGTTGTCCAGGCGCTGCAGCGACGCGACCGCATGCTTGCGCAGCACCTCGCCCAGCGCCGTGGCGTCGGGCGCGGCGCCGTGCCACAGCGTCAGGCGCTCGCCGTCGTCCTCCAGCAGCAGCTGGTGGGTGCGGGCGAAGGCATAGGGCCTGTCTCTTATACACATCTAAAAAGGGGGGGGGGGGGGGGGGGGGGGGGGGGGGGGGGGGGGGGGGGGGGGGGGG
>NZ_JAELTO010000377.1 GCF_016428875.1 Xylophilus sp. ASV27 | reverse complement strand
CACGCCCCACCACAGGTCCACCGCGCTGCCTCGGTAGCCGGCCTCTTCCAGCGAAGGCAGATCGGGCGCGACCGGCGAGCGGCCGGCCGTGGTGACCGCAAGCGCCCGCACCCGGCCGGCCCGCACCCTGTCTCTTATACACATCTCCGAGCCCACGAGACCGTACAGGAAATCGCGTATGCCGTCTTCTGGTTGAAAAGGGGGGGGGGGGGGGGGGGGGGGGGGGGGGGGGGGGGGGGGGGGGGGGGGGGGGGGGGGGGGGGGGGGGGGGGGGGGGGGGGGGGGGGGGGGGGGGGGGGGGG
>NZ_JAELTO010000376.1 GCF_016428875.1 Xylophilus sp. ASV27 | reverse complement strand
GGGAATCCGTGGAGGCAGGGAGATCCGGCATCGTGGCACAGAAGCGCGCCGTGCCGGGTAACGCTTCCGCAAAGCGGCGTGCCGGCGCGGAGTTTGCTACTTTTTTAGTAGCATGATGCCCTTGTTCCTGTCTCTTATACACATCTCCGAGCCCACGAGACCGTACAGGAAATCGCGTATGCCGGCTTCTGCTTGAAAAAGGGGGGGGGGGGGGGGGGGGGGGGGGGGGGGGGGGGGGGGGGGGGGGGGGGGGGGGGGGGGGGGGGGGGGGGGGGGGGGGGGGGGGGGGGGGGGGGGGGGGG
>NZ_JAELTO010000375.1 GCF_016428875.1 Xylophilus sp. ASV27 | reverse complement strand
CCCCCCCCCCCCCCCCCCCCCCCCCCCCCCCCCCCCCCCCCCCCCCCCCCCCCCCCCCCCCCCCCCCCCCCCCCCCCCCCCCCCCCCCCCCCCCCCCCCCCCCTTTTCCAGCCGAAGACGGCATACGCGATTTCCTGTACGGTCTCGTGGGCTCGGAGATGTGTATAAGAGACAGGCCCAGGGGTATCTCAAAGACCTTGAAATGGCTCTTGCTTAGAGCTTGATGCCCGAAGCCCGGATCACCGGCGTCCACTGCGCGCGGTAGGCCTCCAGCATCTTCGCGGTCTGCTCCGGCGTGCTGC
>NZ_JAELTO010000374.1 GCF_016428875.1 Xylophilus sp. ASV27 | reverse complement strand
CCCCCCCCCCCCCCCCCCCCCCCCCCCCCCCCCCCCCCCCCCCCCCCCCCCCCCCCCCCCCCCCCCCCCCCCCCCCCCCCCCCCCCCCCCCCCCCCCCCCCCCTTTTCACGCAGACGACGGCATACGCGATTTCCTGTACGGTCTCGTGGGCTCGGAGATGTGTATAAGAGACAGGGCCAGGTTGATCACCACCGGCGTCGGGTCGGCCCGCAGGCGGGTGTTGAGCAGTTCGGCAATCCTGGGGCGCCAGAAGTGGTAGAGATCGGCGCCGGCCTCGTTGGGCAGCCGCGTGCCCATCTCC
>NZ_JAELTO010000373.1 GCF_016428875.1 Xylophilus sp. ASV27 | reverse complement strand
CCCCCCCCCCCCCCCCCCCCCCCCCCCCCCCCCCCCCCCCCCCCCCCCCCCCCCCCCCCCCCCCCCCCCCCCCCCCCCCCCCCCCCCCCCCCCCCCCCCCCGATTTTCAAGCAGAAGACGGCATACGCGATTTCCTGTACGGTCTCGTGGGCTCGGAGATGTGTATAAGAGACAGGCGTCAGCGTGGCGCTCAGGCGGTCGGTGGCGAGTACGGCACGCGTGGAGGGCAGTTCGTACCAGTGCGGCTGCGCGCAGGCGCTCGTACCCTGGCAGTTGAAGCCATCGGGGCTGGGGCCGTACTT
>NZ_JAELTO010000372.1 GCF_016428875.1 Xylophilus sp. ASV27 | reverse complement strand
CCCCCCCCCCCCCCCCCCCCCCCCCCCCCCCCCCCCCCCCCCCCCCCCCCCCCCCCCCCCCCCCCCCCCCCCCCCCCCCCCCCCCCCCCCCCCCCCCCCCCCCTCTTCAAGCAGAAGACGGCATACGCGATTTCCTGTACGGTCTCGTGGGCTCGGAGATGTGTATAAGAGACAGGTGCAGGTCTTCGTCCAGCAGGGCGTTGGCCTGGGCAATGGCCGCCAGCGGATTGCGGATTTCGTGGGCGACGGCAGCCGACATGCGGCCCATGGCCGCCAGCCGGTCGGTATGCAGGCGCGCCTCG
>NZ_JAELTO010000371.1 GCF_016428875.1 Xylophilus sp. ASV27 | reverse complement strand
GGGAAGGGGGAAGCTGAGGAAGGCTGCATCCTAGTGCGCCGCCGGTTTTGCGGCAAACGAGTTTTGCACATCAAGCTATGCGGTATGGGAATTTCTGGAAGAATGAAGCACAGGCACCGTGCTGGCCCTGTCTCTTATACACATCTCCGAGCCCACGAGACCGTACAGGAAATCTCGTATGCCGTCGTCTGCTTGAAAAAGGGGGGGGGGGGGGGGGGGGGGGGGGGGGGGGGGGGGGGGGGGGGGGGGGGGGGGGGGGGGGGGGGGGGGGGGGGGGGGGGGGGGGGGGGGGGGGGGGGGGG
>NZ_JAELTO010000370.1 GCF_016428875.1 Xylophilus sp. ASV27 | reverse complement strand
CCCCCCCCCCCCCCCCCCCCCCCCCCCCCCCCCCCCCCCCCCCCCCCCCCCCCCCCCCCCCCCCCCCCCCCCCCCCCCCCCCCCCCCCCCCCCCCCCCCCCCCTTTTCAAGCAGAAGACGGCATCCGAGATTTCCTGTACGGTCTCGTGGGCTCGGAGATGTGTATAAGAGACAGCCTCTGCGCCACGGCCATGGTCCCGCGCGACTTCGGCCCGCCCACCCGCGCACCGCGCGAGCACCTGCCGGCCTTTGCCGCCGGCGCCGCGGCGGCGGGGGAGGCCGGCGTCGGCTTCCTGTTCGGC
>NZ_JAELTO010000051.1 GCF_016428875.1 Xylophilus sp. ASV27 | reverse complement strand
TCGATCGGGTCCACGCCCTCTTGCGGCGTGATGCGAAACAGCGCCAGCACGTCCGTCGCCTTGGGCTCGTACTCCGGCACCCAGTAGCCCATTTGCGCGTATTTGAGCACTCCGGCCGCGTAGCGCTGCTGGGTGTCGGTGATCTGGCTGATAGCGCTCACGGGGGCTCCTGACGAGGTGGAATGGTGTACGGAATGGAGGCGGAGGGGCGGCCGATGGATGACTGTATTTTTCGAAACAAATTAAGTAAATTCACTTATTATTTGATTTAAGTTCAGTTTTTACTTAATTGACATGATCTGCCTTTTGCCGTGAAAAATGCCACCTTCCGCCAGTTGCGCGTGTTCACCGAGGTCGCCAAGCACCTGAGCTTCAGCCGGGCGGCGCAGGCCTTGCACCTCACGCCGCCGGCGGTGACGATGCAGGTCAAGCAACTGGAGGCCGACGTCGGACTGCCCCTGTTCGAACGCCGCGGGCGCCAGGTGGCGCTGACCACGGTGGGCGAATACATGCTGGTCTACGCGCGCAAGATCCTGTCGGTGCAGAAGGACGCGGAAGATGCCGCGGCCCGCTTCAAGCGGGTGGAAGTGGGCACGCTGAACATCGGCATGGTGAGCACGGCCAAGTACTTCCTGCCGCGTCTGCTGGCCGAGTTCCGCCAGGAGCACCCTGGCGTGGAGGTGAAGCTGGCCGTGGGCAACCGCGAGGGTCTGATACGCATGCTGCACGGCAACGAGGTGGACATCGCCATCATGGGCCGCCCGCCGCGCGAGCTGGCCACGCGCGCCGAACCCCTGGCCGCGCATCCGCACGTGTTCGTGGCCCCGGTCGACCACCCGCTGCTGCGCGCGGGCCGCATCGGCGTGTCGTCGCTGCAGCCCTACGGTTTCATCCTGCGCGAGCCCGGTTCGGGCACCCGCGCGGCGATGGAAAAGTTCTTCGCCGCTGCCCACTTCACGCCGCAGGTGGCGATGGAAATGGCCAGCAACGAGACCATCAAGCAGGCCGTGATGGCCGGCATGGGCCTGAGCTTCCTGTCACTGCATACGCTGGGCCAGGAGCTGGACAACCGGTTGATCGCGCTGCTCGACGTGGAAGGCGCGCCGGTGGTGCGCGCCTGGAACGTGGTGCATACCCTGTCGAAGCTGCTCTCCCCTGCGGCGGAAGCCTTCCGCTACTTCGTGCTGGAACGCGGGGAGAGCTTCCTGGCCGAGCACTACGGCCGGCACGTGCAGTTGTAGCCGCAGCGCATGAACAGCAGCCCGCCCCGGGCCGAGCGTGCGCTTGCTGCGGGCCCACCGGCACGCCCACGAGCCGGGCGGGTCAGCGGTGCTCGCTGGCGATCTCCCGCGTGATGCGCAGGAACTGCTCCATGTCCGCCACCGAATTGCAATGCAGCGGCGACACGCGCACGGTGCCCGCGAGGCCAAATGATGCGAGCATGCGCCTAGAGTAGAGGCTGGTTGCCACGCGCTCGTAGACCGTGACGCCGCGCTTCGCATATTCCACCACGGCCTGGGTGCAGTCGATGCGGTCGAAGCCGATGCCTAGGATCAGGTCGCGCCGCGTCAGATCGTCGTGGTCGAGGAACACGTTCACGCCATCCATCGCGCGCAGGCCCGGCACCTGCGCCGTACCGTCGAGCAGCACCGACAGCAGCGCGCGCTCGTGCAGTTCGATATGCGTGATGCCCGCCGCGAACAGCGCACGCCGATCCGCCGCACCCGTGAAATGTCCGCCGAGCCAGCACACGTAATCGACGATCTCGGTGAGCACCGCGAACTGCCAAGGCGCCGAGCTGCCGAGGTCCCAGTAGTCGGACTTCTTGGCGGCCAGCTTGTGGTGCGGCAGCACCGCTGCGCGCTCGGAGAGCCATGCAAACCCGGATCCGCGGCAGCCGAAGAACTTGTAGGGCGCGAGGTTGATGCCGTCCACCGGCGTCTTCTGCAGGTCGATGAGGCCGTGCGGTGCGTGCTGCACCGCGTCGACCAGGATGTAGAGCTCGGGATTGATCGCGCGCGCGCGGCGCACGATCGCCTCCATGTCGAGCTTGGCGCCCGAGATGTTCGACGCGTAGATCACGTTGAGCAGACAGGTGCCCTGGTCGACCAGCCGCACGATCTCGTCCACGTCGACGCCGCCGGTGGCGGGGTTGCTCCTGGCCACGCGCAGTTCGCGGCCCAGGCGCTCGGCGTAGAGGCTCATGGCGTCGAAGGCCGAAGGGTGTTCGAGCACGGTGGTGACCATGTTCGTGCCCGGCACGTTTTCGGCAATGGCGCGCACCATGTCGAACATGGCGCCCGAGGCCGTGAGCGATGCGTACACACTGCCGCCGCGCGCATTGAGGATGGTGCGCAGGTCGTCGCTGCCACGGGCCTGGATGTGCTGCAGTTCCACGGCGGCGGCGTGGATGCGCTCGGCATTGTCGGGAATGGCATCGACCTGGGCGAAGCGCTCGACCGCCGCCTTGAGGCGGAACGAGCCGCCCGCATTGTCGAAGTACAGGCGTTCGCGGCCGTGGTGGTCGCGCTCGATGCCGAGGAAGCGCTGACGCACCTCGCGCATCAACGCGTCGGAAAAGGCCAGGCCCTTGGGATACGAAGACGGGGATGACATCACTCAGACGCCCTTGCTGTTGGGGTTCTGGTAAACCTCGCGCACCGCGTCCGTCATCGGGAAGTTGAGGTTCGCGCCCTTGGGCGGAATCGGCGAGGTGAACCACTTGGCATAGAGCTGCTCCATGGCGCCAGACTTCATGAGGCCGGCGACGGTCTCGTCCACCAGCGCCTTGAACTGAGGGTCGTTCTTGCGCAGCATGATCCCGTAGGGTTCCTGGCGTAGCGACTCCTTTAGGATCTTGTACTCGCCCGGGTTGGGCGCGCTGGCGATCATGCCGGCGAGCTGCACGTCGTCGAGCACATAGGCGTCGGCGCGGCCGGTGGACAGCAGCAGGAAGCCGTCGGAGGTGTCCTTGCCGGCGATCTCGTTCACTTCGATGGTGCCGCTCTTGCGCGCGCCGCGCAGCAGTTGGATCGAGGTGCTGCCCGAGACGGTGGCCACGTTCTTGCCGTTGAGGTCGGCAAACGAGTTGATGCCGGAGTTCTTGCGCACCGCGGCGGTGATGTTGGTCACGAAGTGGCTGGGCGCGAAGTCGACCTGCGCCTGGCGCTGCGTGGTGTTGGTGGTGGTCGCGCAGTCGAGGTCGACGGTGCCGTTCTGCAGCAGCGGAATGCGGTTGGTCGAGTTGAGCATGGTGTAGCGCACCTCGATCTTGGCCAGGCCCAGCTTGGCCTTCACTGCGTCGACGATCTTCAGGCAGATGTCGTTGGTGAAGCCGATGGGCGCGCTGTCGGCGCTGAGCTTGTACGAGAACGGGATCTGGCTGTCGCGCGCGCCGATCTGGATGGTGCCGCTGTCCTTGATCTTCTGCAGCGTGCCGCCGTCCTGGGCGCTGGCGGCGCCGCAGGCGAAAGCGAGGGTAAGGCCGAGCGCGAGGGGCAGTTTCCTGAAGTCCATGGTGGTTCCTTGAAGAGCGATGACGTTGGCTGGGGAGATCTTCGGCTGCCTATTGAATATCTAAAAGCGATTTTTTGTGATCGAATCGCATGAATAAAAGCGTTTCATCCGCCCATGTCCGGGAGCCGCGCTACATGATGACCTTCAAGCAACTCGAAGCCCTCTACTGGATCGCCCGGCTGGGCGGCTTTGCCCAGGCCGCCAACCAGCTGCATGCCTCGCAGTCGGCCATTTCCAAGCGGGTGCACGAGCTGGAGCTTTTGTTCGATACCGAGCTGTTCGACCGCAGCCAGCGCACCGCGCGGCTCACCGAGAAGGGCGAGGAGATGTACGTGCTCGCGCAGAAGCTGCTGGCGCAGCGCGACGCGGCGATCGAACAGTTCGCCAGGCCCGGCGTGGTGGAGCGGCGCATCCGCATCGGCGTGACCGAGCTCACGGCCATGACCTGGCTGCCGCGGCTGGTGGGGCTGATCCGCCAGCGCTACCCCAAGGTCATTCTGGAGCCCGACGTGGACGACAGCCTGAAGCTGCGCGACAAGCTGCGGGCCGATGAGCTCGACCTGGTCATCGTGCCCGAGACCTTTGCCGACGCGCGCATGCCGCACAAGGTCATCGGCAAGGTCAGGAGCATGTGGATGTGCAAGCCCGGCGTGGTGACCGCCGCCGGCACCATGCGGCTGCACGAACTGGCACGGCACCGCATGCTGGTGCAGGGCGACAGCTCTGGCACCGGCCGCGCCTACGACACCTGGATGAAGGAGCAGGGCGTGCAGCCGGCCGACGTGATCGTGGTGAGCAACCTGGTGGCGCTGACCGGGCTCACCGTGTCGGGCCTGGGCGTGAGCTACCTGCCGCGCCAGTGCCTGGAGCCGCTGGTGGCGGCCGGCATGCTCGCGGTGATCGACGTGACGCCCGCGCTGCCGCTGGTGCACTACGTGGCGATGCACAAGGGCGAGCACCGCAGCGCCCTTACCTCTTCGATCGTGCGGCTGGCGCAGGAGTCCTGCGACTTCTCGCGAGTGCTCCAGGCACAGACACCGGAGGAACGCCAAGCGGTTGCGCACTGATCAGGACGCTGCCAAGTGAATCTCCATGAAAATCAACGGCTTGGAACGGCGCCTGTGTTTCATGTGCAAAATATCGAATGATCCCGCTCGCCGGGAATTCCTTTACCGCCTCACCGTCTCGCATGGATTACCCCGGAAACCTTTTCGTCGTCGCAGCCCCCAGCGGTGCAGGCAAGTCAAGCCTGGTCAAGGCCCTGATGGAACTCGACTCCCAGGTGCAACTCTCCGTCTCGCACACCACACGCGCCCCGCGCGGCCAGGAAAAGCACGGGCGTGAGTATTACTTCGCTTCGCGCCAGGAGTTCGACGCCATGGTGGCAGGTGAGGCGTTCGTCGAGTGGGCCCATGTCCATGGCGAGCGCTATGGAACCTCCAAGAAGGCCATCGAAGAGCGCATGGCCATGGGCGCCGACGTCGTCCTGGAGATCGATTTCCAGGGCGCCGTGCAGATCAAGCAGACTTTCACCAATGCCGTGCTGATCTTCATCCTGCCGCCCAGTTGGGAAGAACTGCGCGCCCGGCTGGAGCGGCGCGGCGAGGATTCTCCCGATGTGATCGAACTGCGCCTCAAAAATGCCGCCACCGAGATGGCCGAAGCCCGAAAATTCGACTACGTTATAATCAATGAGTTGTTCGAGCGTGCGCTTTTCGACCTCAAAGCCGTGGTCCATGCCCAGCGCCTGAAGTTCGCGGCCCAGCGCCGCGCCCGCGCCGACACCTTCAAGTCGCTCAATATCCCCTAGTTCCCCCGGAGGTTTCCATGGCCCGTATCACCGTTGAAGACTGCCTGCAGCAGATTCCCAACCGGTTCCAGTTGGTGCTTGCCGCCACCTACCGTGCGCGCATGCTGAGCCAGGGACATGCCCCCAGGATCGAAAGCAAGAACAAGCCTGGCGTGACCGCTCTGCGCGAGATCGCGGAAGGCAAGGTCGGCATCGAGATGCTGAAAAAGGTCCCCTGACCGCCTCCCGTGTTGCGTTTCGCACAGAAGAGCACCGCAATGCGGTGCTTTTTTTTGGCCCAGAGGCCGCCCATGCGATACACGACCGTTTTTCCAATTGCATAGGGCTTTTTCTTGCACGCTACATTTGAGGCATGACAGCGGTGCTGCCAACCTCTTCCCCCGCCAGTCCCCACTTCTCTTCCGACGCCCCTCAACCGGGGGCGTCGAGCGTTGCCGCGGCAAACGCGGCGGCGGCCAGCTTCGCAGCACTGACGGCGAGCCTCGATTACCTGGGCCCTGCCGGCGTGGAACAGGTGCGCCAGGCCTACCGCTTCGCCGATGAGGCGCACCTGGGTCAGCTGCGCAACAGCGGCGAACCCTATATCACCCATCCGATTGCCGTTGCCGCCCAGTGCGCGACCTGGAAGCTCGATGCGCAGGCGCTCATGGCAGCCCTGCTCCACGATGCGATAGAGGACTGCGGCGTCACCAAGGCGGAACTTATCGAGCGTTTCGGCGCTCCGGTGGCGGAACTGGTGGATGGCCTGACCAAGCTGGACAAGCTGCAGTTCAACACGCGCGAAGAAAACCAGGCGGAGTCCTTCCGCAAGATGCTGCTGGCGATGGCGCGCGACGTGCGAGTGATCCTGGTCAAGCTCGCCGACCGCACCCACAACATGCGCACCATGGGCGACATGCCGCGAGAGAAATGGCAGCGCATCGCCTCGGAAACGCTGGATATCTATGCTCCCATCGCCCATCGCCTGGGGCTGAACCAGACCTACCGGGAACTCCAGGAACTGTCCTTCCGCTACCTGCACCCGTGGCGGCACGCGATTCTCTCCAAGGCGGTGACCAAGGCGCGCAACCGCCGGCGCGACCTGCTGCGCAAGGTGCAAGCCGACGTCGACGCCGCCTTCACCGCCGCCGGCATGCGCATGCGCATTGCCGGACGAGAGAAGACGCTCTACTCCATCTACCGCAAGATGGAAGACAAGAACCTGAGCTTCGCCCAGGTGACCGACATCTACGGCTTCCGCATCATCGTGCCGGGTGTGACGGACTGCTACACGGCCCTGGGCCTGCTGCACCAGATGTACAAGCCGGTGCCGGGCAAGTTCAAGGACCACATCGCGATTGCCAAGCTCAATGGCTACCAGTCACTGCACACCACGCTGGTCGGCCCCTCGGGCATCAACATCGAGTTCCAGATGCGCACCGAGGAGATGCACATCGTTGCGGAAGCAGGGGTGGCGGCGCACTGGCTCTACAAGGCGGATGACCCGAGCGAAACGGCTGAACGCCACGGCACGCAATGGCTGCAATCGCTGCTCGACATCCAACAGGAAACGCGCGACGCTGCAGAGTTCTGGGACCATGTCAAGGTGGACCTGTTCCCCGACGCGGTCTATGTCTTCACGCCCAAGAGCCAGATCATGGCCCTGCCGCGCGGCGCGACGGTGGTGGACTTTGCCTATGCGATCCACACCAATGTCGGCGACCGCACGGTCGCGGCCAAGATCAACGGCGAGCAGGTCCCTCTGCGCACCGAACTGAAGAACGGCGATGTGATCGAAGTCGTCACGGCACCGGTGTCCACGCCGAATCCGGCATGGCTGGGCTTCGTGCGCACGGGGCGCGCGCGTTCGAAGATACGGCACTACCTGAAGACCCTGGAGCTGACCGAGTCCCAGTCGCTCGGCGAAAAACTGCTGACGCAGGCGCTCCGGGCCGAAGGCATCGAGCGCCTGCCCGAGCCTGACGCCGAGCATCAGCCGATCTGGGACAAGCTGCTGCGCTTCACCGGCAATCGCGATCGGGCGGAGTTGCTGACCGACATCGGACTGGGCAAGCGCATCGCGAGCATCGTGGCCAAGCGTCTGATGATTCTGCTGACAGAAGGCGGCGCCCGGCCGAATGCGCTGCTGCTCACACGGGAACGCTACACCTCGCACGAGGCCTTGTCCCAGGGCGCCGTGACGCTGGATGGCAGCGAGAACGCATCCGTTCAGTACGCTAAATGCTGCCGCCCCGTGCCAGGCGATCCGATCGTGGGCTACCTGGGTCGTGGCGAGGGTCTGACCGTGCATACCGCGGACTGCGCCGTCGCCAATCGGCTGCTGCACAAGGACAGCGAGCGCTTCATCACCGTGGCCTGGGCAGACGATCCGGTGCGCCCTTTCGAAACCGGCATCGTCGTCACCGTCACCAATCGCAAGAGCGTGCTCGCACGCGTCTCGGCAGAACTGGCGCGTGCGGAGGTAGACATCACGCATGTGGACATGGGCGAGGAGGCGGCGCTCGACACCACCGACCTGCGCTTCGTCATCGAGGTGCGCGACAGCACGCACCTGGAAAACGCCCTGCGCAACCTCAACCGTACGCCATCGGTACTGCGCACACGGCGCATCAAGCCGGCGGCGGGCTAACTCGGATAGGTCACCGACAGCACCTCGATATCCCGCGCGCCGGCGGGGGTGACCAGACGGACGACATCGCCCTCACGGGCCTTCAGTAGCGCCTGGGCGATCGGCGAGATCCAGCTCACCTGCTGCGCGCCGTCGGTTTCGTCGATACCCAGGATGGTCACGCGGCGCTCTTGGCCCTCGTCCTCGTAGACTACCGTCGCACCGAAGAAGATCTGGTCCTTGCCCGCATGCATGCGAGGGTCGACCACCTCCGCGATCTCCAGACGCTTGGTCAGGAAACGCATGCGCCGATCAATCTCGCGCAAGCGCTTCTTGCCATAGAGGTAGTCGCCATTCTCGGACCGGTCCCCGTTGCGGGCGGCCCAATGCACTGCCTCGACCACCTTTGGGCGCTCGCTATTCATGAGGTCGAGAAGCTCGGCGCGCAGACGCGCATAGCCCGCGGGCGTGATGTAGTTCTTGCGCCCGGCCAACAAGGACTGTTCGGGGACATCGCCCTCGTTGTCCTCGTCATCCGTTTGTTTGGTGAAGGCCTTGCTCATACAGCACTCCATCATGTACGACACAAAGGAAAAAGCCCCGGAACCTTGCAGTTCCGGGGCTATCCGTATGGTGCGGCTGGCAGGAATCGAACCCACGACCCCTTGGTTCGTAGCCAAGTACTCTATCCAGCTGAGCTACAGCCGCTAAGCTTCGTATTATAGCCCAACATTTCTGGCTTTCCCGACCGCGCACAATTTTTCCGATGGATGTTGGGCCGGGTGCGAACGATGCAGAGCGGCGAAACCCTTGAGCCGCCGCATGCATGATGGCCCCGCCTCCCGAAACGCCGGCCCGGCAACCGTACAATCGTTCCGGGCGGGGGCTTAGCTCATGCTTGGTTAGAGCAGCGGACTCATAATCCGTTGGTGCCGTGTTCGACTCACGGAGCCCCTACCAGCCCATCCTCGGAACGCCGGCGGACCCGCGCTGCTACTTGTAGCTCAGCGCGTTGCTCACCAATTTGGATGTGATGTCCACGATCTGGATCATGCGGTCATAGGGCATGCGGGTCGGGCCGATGACGCCCAGGGTCCCGACGATCTGCCCATCAACGGTGTAAGGCGCGCTGACCACCGACAGTTCTTCCACCGGCACGATCTGGCTTTCTCCGCCAATGTAGATGCGTACTCCCGCCGCCTGGCTGGATATGTCGAGCAACCGCATCAACTGAGTCTTCTGCTCGAACAGTTCGAAGGCTCGGCGCAATTGGCCCATGTCGCTGGAAAAGTCGGTGATCGCCAGCAGATTGCGTTCGCCTGAAATGACGACGTCGTCCTGCGATAGCGTCAACGCCTCCGAACTGGCATTGACCGCGGCCTGCATCAACGCCGCGATTTCGCTCTGCAGTGCTTCCACCTCGTGCTTGAGCCGCTCACGCACCTGCTCGATCGCCAGGCCGGCATAGTGTGCATTGAGGATGTTGGCCGCCTCGACGAGCTGCGACTGGGCATAGTCGGTCTCGGTGAAGATGACGCGGTTCTGCACGTCGCCCTCGGGCGATACGATGATGACCAGCACCCGGCGCTCGGACAGCCGCAGGAATTCGATGTGGCGGAACACGGACGTGCGCCGCGGCGCCATGACCACTCCCACGAACTGCGACAGGCTCGACAGCATCTGCGCGGCATTGGCGATCACCTTTTGCGGCTGGTCCGCAGCGAGATGCGGCGCAGGCAGTTCTGCCCGCTCTGCCGTCAGCATGGTGTCGACGAACAGGCGGTAGCCCCGCGCCGTCGGAATGCGGCCTGCGGAGGTATGAGGGCTGGCGATCAGCCCCAGATCCTCGAGATCCGCCATGACGTTGCGGATGGTCGCCGGGGAGAGCTCCAGCCCCGCTGCCCGCGAGAGGGTGCGCGATCCCACCGGCTGGCCGTCGGCGATATAGCGCTCCACCAGCGCTTTGAGCAGCAACTTGGCGCGGTCATCGAGCATGTCATGATTTTAGTGATGTAATTTGTGAATGGAACCCCGCTTTCGCCATGTCGCCCTGGTTGGCAAATACCATTTGCCGCTTTCGGGTGACACCGCCGATGCGGCCAGGGAGGCGCTGGCGGACATTGCCGCCTTCCTGGAACGCCACGGCTGCGACGTTTCCCTGGAGCAGGACACCGCCAACGGCAGCGGGTTGCCCTACCCCGCCCTGAGCACTGCCGAGATCGGCACGTGTTGCGATCTGGCTCTGGTGGTGGGTGGCGACGGCACCATGCTGGGCATCGCAAGGCAGTTGGCCTGCCATGACATCCCGCTGGTCGGCATCAACCAGGGCCGGCTCGGGTTCATCACCGACATACGGCTGGACAACTATGCCGCCACGCTGGAGCCCATGCTGGCCGGCGCGTATGAGCAGGATCTGCGCAGTCTGATGCATGTCCAGGTGATGCGCGATGGCGGCTGCGTATTCGACACGCTGGCCATGAACGATGTGGTGGTCAACCGCGGCGCCACCTCCGGCATGGTCGAACTGAGGGTGGAGATCGACGGACGCTTCGTCGCCAGCCAGCGCGCCGATGGCCTCATCATCGCGTCACCCACCGGTTCGACCGCCTATGCCCTGTCTGCCGGCGGCCCCATGCTCCATCCGTCCGTGCCGGGGTGGGTGCTGGTGCCCATAGCGCCGCACACGCTGTCCAACCGCCCGATCGTGCTGGCGGATTCGGCAGAGGTTTGCATCGAACTGGTAGCGGGCCGCGACGCCAGCGCAAACTTCGACATGCAGTCCCTGGCCTCGCTGCTGCACGGCGACAGGGTCGTGGTGCGGCGCTCCCGGCATGGCGTGCGCTTCCTGCATCCGCTGGGCTGGAGCTATTTCGATACCCTGCGCCAGAAGCTTCACTGGAACGAAGGAGGGTCCTGATACCGTGGCGCTGAAACGCATCGTGCTGCGCGATTTCGTCATCGTGCGCAAGCTGGAACTGGACTTTGGCAGCGGCTTCAGTGCCTTGACCGGTGAAACCGGAGCCGGAAAGTCCATCCTGATCGACGCCCTGCAATTGGCACTGGGCAGCCGGGCCGACGCCTCGGTGGTACGTGAAAAGACCGGGCGTGCCGAAATCAGCGTGGAGTTCGATGAAGTGCAGGCGCTCGTTCCCTGGCTGGAGCGGGCCGGCTTCGAGATCGCCGACACGCTTTTGCTGAGGCGCACCATCGATGTCCAGGGCAAGAGCCGCGCCTGGATCAATGGCAGCGCAGCTACTGCCACGCAGTTGCGCGAGGTCGGCGACCACCTGCTGGACATCCACGGCCAGCACGCATGGCAAAGCCTCACCCGTCCCGAGGCCGTGCGCGGCCTGCTGGACGCTTATGCCGGCCTGGACACCCGGCCGCTGGCCTCAGCATGGCAGGCCTGGCGCGACGCCCGACAGGATCTGGAGCAGGCTCGCAGCGCGCAAGACTCCCTTGAAAGGGAACGCGAACGCCTGCTCTGGCAGATCGGGGAGCTGGACAAGCTCGCGCCACGGCCGGACGAATGGGATGAACTCAACACTCGCCATACCCGCCTCTCGCATGCACAGGCCTTGATAGACGGCGCACAGGGGGCGCTGGCCGCGCTCGAGGAAGATGACATGGGCGCGACGGTGGGCCTGGCCCGCGCGCAATCGCTGTTGCAGGACCAGCAGCACCTGGAGCCCGAGTTCGCCGCGCTGGCTGAAGTCCTGGCCTCCAGCCTGGCCCAGGCGGAAGACGCCGCTCATTCCCTGCACGCGTACCTGCGCAAGACCGATCCGGATCCAGACGGGCTTGCCTCGCTCGACGAGCGCATGGGGCTCTGGGTCTCCCTGGCGCGCCGCTACCGCCGCACGCCCGAGGAACTGCCGGCACTGCTGGCCGGCTGGCGCGAGGAACTGGCCCGCCTTGAAGCTTCCACCGACCTGGTCAAGCTGGAATCGCGGGAGCAGCAGGCTCTGCGTGCCTACCAGTCCGAGGCGGCGGCCGTGTCTCGGGCCCGCGCCAAGGCCGCCCCCCGGCTGGCGCGCGCCATCACCGCCGCCATGCAGGGGCTGGGAATGCAAGGCGGCCGCTTCGAGGTGCAGTTGCAGAAGAGCGAGGCACCGGCCCAGCACGGCCTGGAGGACGCGATTTTCCTGGTCGCCGGCCATGCGGGGAGCACGCCCCGCCCCGTCGCCAAGGTGGCGTCTGGCGGCGAACTGTCCCGCATCGCGCTGGCGATCGCGGTCACCACCAGTGCTCTGGGCACCGCCCAGACCCTGATCTTCGACGAGGTCGATGCCGGTGTCGGCGGCGCCGTGGCCGAGACGGTAGGCCGCCTGATGCAGCAGCTGGGCCGCGACCGCCAGGTGCTGGCGGTCACGCACCTGCCCCAAGTGGCGGCGCGCGCCGATCACCACCTGCTGGTCGCCAAGCAGAGCGGGGAGGATGGCGTCACCACGAGCTCCGTGTCGCCGGTGACAGGCGACGCCAGGGTGAGCGAGATCTCCCGCATGCTGGGCGGCGACAGGCACTCGCCCACGAGCCTGGCCCATGCACGGGAAATGCTCGCCGGCGCGGCTCCCCGCGACGGCGCCCAAGGAGGTACTGCTCCATGCGCGTAGGCGCCCCCCCCGCGCCAACGGGCGAGGCGAGAGCGCTGGAGATTGCGCTCATCACCGGCATGTCGGGCTCAGGCAAGTCGGTGGCGCTGCATGCGCTGGAGGATGCGGGCTACTACTGCGTGGACAACCTTCCACCCGAGCTGTTGCTGCCGTTCGTCGCCCTGGAGCAGCGCAACGGTACCAGCCGTGTCGGCATTGCCATGGACGTGCGCAGTGCCGCCTCGCTGCCCTTGCTGCCGCAGCAACTGGCCGTGCTGCGCGCCCAGGGCGTGTGCCTGCAAATGCTGTTCCTCGACGCCAGCACCGACACACTGGTGCGCCGCTATTCGGAAACCCGGCGCAGCCACCCGCTCACCCGGACGGTGGCGGCCGACCAGGAACGCGCGCTGGTGCAGGCGATCGAGCTCGAACGTGAATTGCTCTCCGAGCTGCGCGAGCAGGCGCACGTGATCGATTCCAGCATCATGCGCGCAGCCCAGTTGCAGGCGTACGTGAAGGCAGTGATATCGGCGCCGTCCACACCGCTGCTGCTGGTCTTCCAGTCGTTCGCGTTCAAGCGCGGCGTCCCCGTGGACGCCGACTTCGTGTTCGACGTACGCATGCTCCCCAATCCCCACTACGAGCCGGCACTGCGCCCCCTGACCGGCCGGGATGCGCCGGTGGCCGACTTCCTGCGTGCGCAGGAGGAGGTCACGCGCATGTTCGAAGACATCAGCCGCTTTCTGTCGGGCTGGCTCGACACCCTCGCCCGGGACCGCCGCAGCTACGTCACCGTCGGCATCGGCTGCACCGGCGGGCAGCACCGCTCGGTGTACCTGACGGAGCAACTGGCAGCGGCCTTCTCGCGCAAATGGGTGACACTCACCCGGCACCGGGAACTCGACGCGCAATCTGCGGTCGTCAACTCCTAGTCTTACTGTGTCAAGAGCAGAGCTACGCAGCGCTCGGGGCGCCTCGCACTGCACCGCGCTACGAGCTTTCGCGGGGGTGAAATGAAGGATGACACGCCCTGGCAAACGGCTGCAACAGCTTGCGCACCGGAGCGGGCAAGCCCAGCATTTCCCATTCCTGGGCCGAAGTCCAACGCCCGTCGCCAGCCGGCTGCACACCCGGCGGCATCGCCCTCAGCACCGGGTGCAGATGCAAGTCCTTGTGCGTGAGCACGTGCAGCAACACCGGCAGCTCGCGCGCGGGCTCGCAGACGGCCGCGGGCAGGCTGCGTTCCAGATCCTGCCGCCGTGCGTGGACCGGCAGGCAATGCAGGCCCGCCCAGATGCCTTCGGCAGGGCGCCGCTCCAGCCAGATGCGGCCATCGGGCTGCTGCGCAAGCAGCAGCCACCAGGTCTCACTCGTGCGCCGCAGCTTGCGCGTACGCACCGGATAGTCCTCTGGCCGCCCCTGTTCCCGGGCCACGCAACCCTGCTGCACCGGACACAGCAGGCACTGCGGCTTGCGCGGCATGCAGATGGTGGCGCCCAGGTCCATCAAGCCCTGGGTGTAGCGCGGCATGCTGTCCTGCAGCGCTCGCGGAGACCCCTCGGGCAGCAAGCGGGTCGCTTCGTTCCACAGCAGCCGCTCGTTCGCCGGGCGCGCCAGGTCCGCGGAAAACCCCAGCGCCCGCGTCAGCACGCGCTTGACGTTGGCGTCCAGGATCGCCACCCGCTCCCCGAAGCAGAAGGACGCGATCGCCGCCGCGGTGGAGCGCCCGATGCCAGGCAAGGTCTCCAGCAGTTCCGCGCTGCGCGGAAATTCTCCGCCAAAGCGCTCGACCACCTGCTGCGCGCAGCGATGCAGGTTGCGCGCGCGGCTGTAGTAGCCCAACCCGCTCCACAAGCCCAGCACGACATCGGGCGAAGCCTGCGCCAGCGCCTTGACGTCCGGCAGACGGGCCAGGAAGCGCGGGAAATAGTCGAGCACCGTGGCGACCTGCGTCTGCTGCAGCATGATCTCGGACAACCATACCCGGTAGGGGTCGCGCGTGTTCTGCCACGGCAGGCTGTTGCGACCATGGGTGGACTGCCATGCCACCACGCGGGCGGCGAACCCCTGCTCCGGCAGCGTCATGCGAGGGCAGGCTCCGCCGGCGGCAAAGCAGGCACCGCAGGCGGCGTCGCAAGCAGTTGCACCCACGCCTGCACCTGTGCCTCCAGCTCGGTCAGTTCGGCGGTCTGCGCCTCCAGCTCGGCCACGCGTTCGCCCAGCCCCGACGCTGCCTGCTGAATACGGTCTATGGCCTCGAGGCGCCGTACGAAGCCCTGGCGTCGTTCCCGCAACTGCGCGTCGACCGGCGCGGCCACGGCCCGGCTCCAGTTCTCCAGTTCTGCAGCCGCGTCGTCGAGCACCACCTGCACCCGGCTGGCCAGCGCCCGCACCAGCCGGCCGGCGAACTGGGGCTGAGACAGCCGAAAGGCGTTGCCCAGCCCGGCATGGTGCGCATGCGATTGCGCGACACTCTCGATCTCGCGAACCTGCGGGCCCAGCGAGGGCGCAGGCGCCACCTGCAGCGAAAAGGCATGCTCGGCGTTGAGCTGGCGGAAGCTGGCTTCGAGCATTGCCTGGATCTCTCTCGCCGCGTCCTGCGCCTGCGCGATGCGAGCGGTCACGCCGGCAAACGCCTCGTCATAGGCACGCCGCGCGCCAAGCTTGAGCCCCGGGCGCTCCAGGGCCTGCAGCAGCACCGCAAACTCCCGCGGCAGGTCGCCGTTGCCGCGCAACAAGAGCGCGGCCTCGTGCCGCATGCGCTGATGCACGGCGCGCAAGGCCTGGATGCGCTTTTCGCTCGCGTCGAATTCGCGCTGCTCCTGCTCGACGCGCAGACGCATGCCCGCGATCACATTGGCGTTCTTGCCGCGCAGGCCGCGCAATTCGAGCATCTGGTCATCGACCTCGCGCCTGCGCATGGTCAACAGGCGCGCGGCCTCCACGCGCATGCGGGCGACACCCGCCGTCACGGCCGCATGCAGGATGGCGTGCCGGCGCTCCACGATGTCGCAGGCCAGCATCTCCTCCAGCAGCGGCAGGCCGCTGGCGTGCAGCAGGGCGTCGTCGCCCTTGATGCGCGCCAGCAATCCCTTCTGGGCAGAAACAGGTATCACCCGCCCCGGCGGCAGGCCCAGCAGCGCAGCCGAGCCGGCGCGCTGGCGTTCGGTCTGCTCCTGGATTTGCTGCGGCGTGCTCAGCTGGTCCCACAGCACGTCGACCTTGTTGAGCACCACCAGGTGTGAATGCCCTGCCTCCGGCGATCCTTCGGCAGGCGCGAGGTGATCGCGCCAGAGGGCAAGATCGGAGCGCGTGACGCCGGCATCGGCCGCCAGCAGGAAGACCGTGGCATGGGCCTCGGCCAGCAGGTTGACGGTCAATTCGGGCTCGGCGCCGATGGCATTGAGGCCCGGCGTGTCCAGCACCACCAGCCCGCGCCGGAGCAACGGGTGGTCGATGTTGACCAGGGCGTGGCGCCACATCGGGACCTCGACCAGACCGTCCGCACCCGGAACCGGGTTCTCCTCGGCCAGTTCTTCGCTCCAGAAACCCAGTGCGCGCGCCGTGGCCTGCGAAACGCGGCGAACCTGGGCCACGGTTTCCAGCATACGCGCCATCTGGTCGGCATTGCCCAGATCGAGCGGCAAATGCGTCCAGGCCTCCGGTGCCGAACGCCATTCGGCCAGCGGCCGGGCTTCCAGCCGCGTCTCTATCGGCAGCAGTCGCACGCTTGGCAACAGATCCGGGTCGAAGGCCAGTTCGGTCGGGCACATGGTGGTCCGTCCGGCGCTGGCAGGCACGATACGGCGGCCGTGTCCGGCGAAGAAGAGGGCGTTGATCAGCTCGGACTTGCCTCGCGAGAATTCCGCCACGAAAGCCACCATCAGGCGGTCGCGGCCCAGTCCTTCGGCGGTCTGCTCCAGCCGTGACGCCACGGACCCATCGGCGAGATCGTGGCGCGTCAGCCAGGCTGCCAGTTCACGCAGGCGCTGCGCCGTGGTCATGCGCCAGGCGCCATGCCGATCGAGCTGGTCGATGAAATCTGGGTCCAAGGGCGCGCGGGGGATGGGGGGCAAACGAATATGGTACCGCCCCGCCTTCAGGGCTTCTGGCAGACGGGGCAGAAAAAGCTAGAGCGCTGGCCCTGCCGCAAGCTGCGCACGGCGCTGCCACAGGTCCGGCAGGGCTCGCCGGCACGGCCGTAGACCATGGCCTCGAGCTGGAAGTAGCCGGTCTTGCCTTCGGCGCTGGAGAAGTCGCGCAGCGTGCTGCCGCCGGTCGCAACCGCGCGCGCCAGCACGTCGCGCACCGCCGTCCAGAGGCGCATGGCCCGGGGACGCGAAATGCGCGACGCCGGCACCGTCGGCCGGATGCCAGCGGCAAACAGGGCTTCGGAAGCATAGATGTTGCCCACGCCCACCACCAGGTCGCCCGCCAGCAGAACCTGCTTGACCGGCGCGCTGCGGCGCCGCAGTCCCTCGATGAAGCGCTCGGGATCGAACTCCTCGCCCAAGGGCTCCATGCCCAGCCGGCCCAGCAGCTTCTGCGCGGTGGGAGCCGACTCGTCGGCCACGAACACCACCGCGCCGAAGCGGCGCGGATCATGCAGCCGCAAGGTGCCCCGGTCGGTCGCCAGATCGAAGTGGTCGTGCACGCCGGGCGGCGGCAACTCGGAGGCGAAGGACAGGCTGCCCGACATGCCCAGGTGCAACAGCAGCAGGCCCGCATCGAGCTCCAGCAGCAGGTACTTGCCGCGCCGGCGCACCTGCAGCACCTGCCGCCCCTGCAGATCGGCGGGCACGCAGTCCAGCGCCCAGCGCAGCGGCTTGCCGACCCGTGCAGAGAACACGCGCGCGCCCGCGATGCGCGCGGCAAAGCTCATGCGGGTGACTTCGACTTCGGGCAGTTCAGGCATGCGGGGCGGGTGAAGGGACGTAAAGACCGGTAAGTGCGATGCGAAGGCGCGGGCGCGCGCCGTGGGCCTTGAATTATTATGGGCCGATGAAGCCCCTTCGCCTCGCAGCGGCTATTGCTGCAGCGCTGGCCGCACTCTTCGCGGCAGCCCCCACCGTCCATGCCCAGGCGGTCCCCACCATCGGCCCAGCGGGGTCAGGTCCGGCACCAGCGGAACAGATCAAGCGAACGCCCATAGCGCTGGACAATGCCGGCGCCGCCACCGCAGAGCGCCGCGACGCCGAGCTGTTCTACGAGGTGCTGCTGGGCGAGATGAACGTGGGCTCCGGCGATCCCGGCGCCGGCTTCGCGCTGCTGCTCGACGCCGCGCGCAAGACCCATGACCCCGAGCTGTACAAGCGCGCCGTCGAAGTGGCGCTGCGCGCCAAGTCGGGCGATGCCGCCCTGCTGGCCGCACGGGCATGGAAGGAGGATGACCCGACCTCACGCGATGCCAACCGCTACGTGCTGCAGATCCTCGTCGCGCTCAACCGGGTATCGGAAACCGCCGAGCCGCTGGACCGCGAACTGGCACTGACCGAGCCGCGCTCGCGCGCCGCCACCTACGCCGCCATCCCGCCGCTGTACGCGCGCGTCACCGACAAGCGCGCCGCGCTCGACCTGGTGGAGAAAGCCCTGGCGGGCGACCTGCAGAAGCCCGCGGTACCGGCCGACGGAGCCGCCGCCTGGGTCACGATCGGCCGCATGCGGCTGGCCGCCGGCGACGATGCCGGCACGCTCGACGCAGCCCGGCGCGCCCAGGCCTTCGATCCGAAGGCCGAAGGCCCGGCCATCCTGGCGCTGGAACTGATGGGCCCGAAGGAGCCGCAGGCCGAGCCCATCGTGCAGCGCTATCTGACCAGCGGCAAGCCGCTGGCCGAACTGCGGCTCGGCTACGCCCGCGCGCTGTCCGATGCGCAGCGCAATGCCGAAGCGGCCCAGCAGTTGCAGGCGCTGACCGTCGAGCACCCCGAATTCCCGGAAGGCTGGCTGCTGATCGGCGCGCAGCAGGTCGAGGACGGCCAGTACGACAAGGCCGACCAGTCGATCCAGACCTATCTCGACCTGCTGCGCGCCCAGATCCCCGAAGGCGGCAAGCCCGACGAAGCCCAGGCGCGCGGCCAGGCCCAGGCCTACCTGCTGATGTCGCAGATCGCCGAGAAGCGCGGCGACCTGCAGGCCGCCAACGGCTGGCTGGAGCGCATCGACAGCCCGCAGGCGCTGATCGCGGTGCAGACGCGCAAGGCCGCGCTGCTGGCACGCCAGGGCCACATGGCCGAGGCACGCCGGCTGATCCAGCAGATTCCCGAGCGCGCGCCCAGCGACGCGCGCCTGAAGCTGATGGCCGAAGTGCAGCTTCTGCGCGACAACAACCAGCACCAGCAGGCCTACACGCTGCTCGCGCAAGGCCTGACCAAGACGCCTGAAGATGCCGACCTGCGCTATGACCTTGCCATGAGCGCCGAGAAGCTCGGCCGTCCGGACGAGATGGAGCGCCTGCTGCGCCAGATCATCGAGCAGAAGCCCGACTACTACCAGGCCTACAACGCGCTCGGCTATTCCCTGGCGGACCGCGGCCTGCGCCTGCCCGAGGCGCGCGAGCTGATCAAGAAGGCGCTCGAATTCGCGCCCGAAGATCCTTTCATCACCGACAGCCTGGGCTGGGTCGAGTTCCGCGCGGGCAACCGCGAGGAAGCCGCGCGCATTTTGGAACGCGCATTCAAGTCCCGCCCCGACCCGGAGATCGCCGCCCATCTCGGGGAAGTGCTCTGGAGCCTGGGCCAGCAGGACCGCGCCAAGGCCGTCTGGAAGCAGGGCCTGCAGCTCAACGCCCAGAACGACACGCTGCTGCAGACCCTCAAGCGCTTGCGGGTCAAGCCATGACGAGCCCGGCCAGCCGCCGGCAAGCCTGCCTGGCACTGGCGGCATTTACTCCTATTTTTATAGCAGGATGCCAAGGAATCTCCAGGGCCAGACCCACTTTTGATGCAAAATCCGAGTTCTGGAGCGGCCGGCTGGCCCTGCAGGTCGATGGTTCGGACACCCAGTCGTTCTCGGCCACCTTCGAGCTGCGCGGCCGCGCCGAGGCCGGCGAACTCGCACTGTTCTCCCCGCTCGGAAGCACCCTGGCCCTGCTGCAATGGTCGCCCGGCAACGCGACGCTGCGCAACGGCGATGAACAGCGCAGTTTCGGCTCGCTCGACGCCCTGGCGGCGCAGGTCACCGGCACCGCCATCCCGATCGCGGCACTGTTCGACTGGCTCGCCGGCACGCCCACCCCGGTCCCCGGCTGGCAACCGGACCTGCGGCAGCATGGCGAGGGGCGCATCAGCGCCCGCCGCACCGACCCCCTGCCCACGGCCACGCTGCGGGTGGTCTTCGAGCGCTGATGCACGCCCTCTACGACATACCGGCGCCGGCCAAGCTCAACCTGTTCCTGCACATCACCGGCCGGCGCGCCGACGGCTACCACCTGCTGCAGTCGGTCTTCATGCTGATCGACTGGAGCGACACCCTGCACTTCGAGCGCCGCGCCGATGGCGTGCTCAGCCGCGAAGACCTGAGCACGCCGCTGCCGGCCGACGACCTGGTGCTGCGCGCGGCGCGTGCCTTGCAGCAGGCCGCGGGCGTCGGGCTCGGCGCCCACATCGGCGTGGCCAAACGGATCCCGGCCCAGGCCGGCATGGGCGGCGGCTCCTCCGATGCGGCCAGTTGCCTGCTGGCGCTCAACCGGCTGTGGGACCTGCGCCTGCCGCTGGCGCGGCTGGAGGCCATCGGCCTGGCGCTCGGCGCCGACGTGCCCTTCTTCCTGCGCGGGCGCAACGCCTGGGTGGAGGGCGTGGGCGAATGCATCACCCCCCTGGAAGGCGCCGCGGCGCTGCCCCGCCAGCGTTTCGTCGTGGCCAAGCCGGACGCCGGCATCGAGACAAAGTCGATTTTTTCGTCTCCAGCCTTGGAACGCAATTTGGATAGTGCTAGAATCGCAGGCTTCGCTGCAGACCATTACGGCTTTGGCCGAAACGTCCTGCAGCCCGTAGCAGAGGCATGCTGCCCCGCCGTCACACAGGCTCTTCATTGGCTTGCCGGCAAGGGGTTGAATGCCAGAATGACGGGCTCTGGAAGTGCCGTGTTTGCAGCAGCGCCACACGATATCGACCTGCGGGATGCGCCCGGCGCATGGCAGGTCAGGCAGTGTGGCAATCTGGACATCCATCCTCTGGCCGGGTGGGCGTCCAGTCAAGATCAAGGGTAGGCAGCGCTTGCGCTGTCGACCTGTGTAGGGGAGTCGCCAAGCTGGTTAAGGCACCGGATTTTGATTCCGGCATGCGAAGGTTCGAATCCTTCTTCCCCTGCCAAAACTCATGCGTCCGTCAAGGTACGCCCAGGCAATTTTTCCACGATCGCCGGACCCCTCATGCAGGCTCAGCACCCTGACTTCCTCGTCTTCACCGGCAATGCCAATCCCGGCATGGCAACCGAAATTGCGGCACACCTGGGCATCACCCTCGGCAGCGCGCAGGTAGGCCGCTTCTCCGACGGCGAAATCACCGTGGAGATCAACCAGAACGTCCGCGCGCGCGACGTGTTCGTGGTGCAGTCCACCTGCGCCCCGACCAACGACAACCTGATGGAGCTGCTGGTGATGGTCGATGCGCTCAGGCGCTCGTCGGCCGAGCGCATCAGCGCCGTCATCCCCTACTTCGGCTACGCCCGCCAGGACCGCCGCCCGCGCTCCTCGCGCGTGCCGATCTCGGCCAAGGTCGTGGCCAACCTGCTGCAGACCGTGGGCGTCTCGCACGTCCTGACCATGGACCTGCATGCCGACCAGATCCAGGGCTTCTTCGACATCCCGGTCGACAACATCTACGCCTCGCCGGTGCTGCTGGGCGACCTGCGCCAGAAGAACTACGAAGACCTGATCGTGGTCTCGCCCGACGTCGGCGGCGTGGTGCGCGCGCGCGCGCTGGCCAAGCAGCTCAACTGCGACCTCGCCATCATCGACAAGCGCCGGCCCAAGGCCAACGTGAGCGAAGTCATGCACGTGATCGGCGAGATCGACGGCCGCAACTGCGTGATCATGGACGACATGATCGACACTGCCGGCACGCTGGTGAAGGCTGCCGAGGTGCTCAAGGAGCGCGGCGCCAAGAAGGTCTACGCCTACTGCACGCACCCGGTGTTCTCCGGCCCGGCGCTCGAGCGCATCGCCAGCGGCACCGCGCTCGACGAGGTGGTGGTCACCAACACCATCCCGCTCGGGGACAACGCGCGCGGCTGCGCCAAGATCCGCCAGCTGTCGGTGGCGCCGCTGATCGCCCAGACGATCCAGCGCATTGCCCGCGGCGAGTCGGTGATGAGTCTTTTCTCGGAGCAGGACAAGCTGATCTGATCCGGGACCATCGCGGGCCTTCCTGGTGAAGGTCCTTTTTGCAATCGGAGCCGCACTGGTCGCGGTCGGCTTCTACAGGAGTTAGTATGAAATTCGTCGCTTTTGAGCGCGCCAAGCAGGGCACGGGTGCGAGCCGCCGTCTCCGCATCTCGGGCAAGACGCCCGGCATCGTCTACGGTGGCGAAGGCCAGCCGCAGCTGATCGAGCTGGACCACAACGCGCTGTGGCACGCCCTGAAGAAGGAAGCGTTCCACGCCTCCGTCCTCGAAATGGAACTCGCCGGCGCCACCAGCAAGGTTCTGCTGCGCGACGTGCAATACCACCCGTTCAAGCAACAGGTGCTGCACATCGACTTCCAGCGCGTCGACGCCAAGACCCGCCTGCACATGAAGGTGCCGCTGCACTTCAAGGGTGAAGAAGAGTCCGAAGCCGTCAAGCTCAACCACAACCTCATCACCCACGTGGTGACCGAGCTCGAAGTGAGCTGCCTGCCGTCCGACCTGCCCGAGTTCATCGAGGTCGACCTCTCCGGCCTGAAGAACGGCGACACCCTGCACGTGAATGACCTGAAGCTGCCCAAGGGCGTGAAGTTCGTGAGCCACGGCAAGGTGAACCCGGTGGTCGTGTCGGCCGTCGCGCCGCGCGTCGAGGAAGAGCCCGCACCGGCCGCCGACGCCGCAGCCGCAGCGCCCGCGCCTGCACCCGCCAAGGGCAAGGGCAAGAAGTAAACCGTCGCAAGACACGCCCCAGCCCCACGGCCCGCTTCTGCGGGCCGTTTTCATTGCCGGGCCCACCGGTTACGCTCCGGGGACCACCTGAGAGGCCTGCATGCAGCGCTTGAGCATTTCCATAGACGACGACCTGGCCGCGGACTTCGAAGCGCTGATCGCGTCGCGGCGCTACGGCAACCGCTCCGAAGCGTTCCGCGACCTGGTGCGCCGGGAACTGCGCCAGGAGCGCTTGGCCGTGCGGCCGGATGCACCCTGCGTGGCGTCGTTGAGCTATCTGTACGACCACCACGACCGCACCACCACGCTGCGGCTGCTGGACCTGCAGCACGACCACCACGTGCTGACGCTGGCGTCCACGCATGTGCACCTGGAGCATGACCTGTGCCTGGAGACGCTGATCCTGCGCGGACCGGCCAACGCGGTCAGCGACCTGGCCAACGCCATCCTGGCCGAGAGGGGCGTGAAGGACGGGCAGTTGCATCTGATGGCCTGAAGCCGCGCGCCGCTCCTGGAGCGGCCCTTGCGCGGACTTCGCGACGGGATAATCGCGCCCCATGATCAAACTCTTCGTCGGCCTGGGCAACCCGGGCCCGGACTACGAGGCGACCCGCCACAACGCCGGCTTCTGGTGGATCGACGCCCTCGCGCGCGAATGGAAGCTGCAGCTCAACGTCGAGAAGGGCTACTGGGGCCTCATGGCGCGCGCCACGGTCGGCGGCCAGCCGGTCTGGCTGCTGGAGCCGCTGACCTTCATGAACGCCTCGGGCAAGTCGGTGGCCGCGCTGGCGCGTTTCTTCAAGATCGCCCCGTCGGAAATCCTGGTGGCGCACGACGAGCTGGACATCGCGCCGGGCCAGGTCAAGCTCAAGCTCGGCGGCAGCCACGCGGGCCACAACGGGCTGCGCGACATCCATGCGCAGTTGGGCAGCGCCGACTACTGGCGCCTGCGCCTGGGCATAGGCCACCCGGGCGTGAAGAGCGAGGTGATCCACTGGGTGCTGAAGAAGCCTTCGCCCGACCACCGCATTGCCATCGAGCAGTGCATAGACCGTTCGCTCAAGGCGGTGCCGGCGATGCTGGCGGGCGACATGGAGAAGGCCACCATGCTGGTCCATACCGACAAGCCGCCCCGGCCGAAGCCGCCGCGCCCCGCCGAGGTCTGATCAAACGGCCCGGTCGGGCACCGCCTGCAGCCGCAGGTACTTCTGGTAGAGGGTTTCGCGGTCTTCCCGGTGCGCCGGGTTGACCGGGATGCAGGCCACCGGGCAGATCTGCACGCACTGCGGCTCGTCGAAATGGCCGACGCACTCGGTGCAGCGCCGCGGGTCGATCTCGTAGATGTTCTCACCGGGGTGGATCGCGTCGTTCGGGCACTCGGGCTCGCAGACGTCGCAGTTGATGCACTCGTCCGTGATCATCAGCGCCATGCCGCACCTCCGGCCCGGGGCGAATGGCGAACGTGGCGGCGGCGGTGCATGCCCCGATTATCCGCGCCGCCGCAAAGCCCCGGCCATCGCGCGGATGTGGTCATAATGCACCGCACAAAAGAAGGACTTTCCTCTGCCGATACCGGATGCGGCCGGCCCGCTGCCCACGACTCCATGAGCGTCTTCCTCGCCAAGCGCCTCCTCACGCTGATCGCCACGCTGGCCGGCGCGTCGATCGTGGTGTTCCTGGTGCTGGACATCCTTCCCGGCAACGCCGCGCAGATCCTGCTCGGGCCGGACGCGGCGCCGGACGCGGTGGCCGCGCTGGCGCACAAGCTGGGGCTGGACCAGCCCGCCTGGACGCGCTACTGGCACTGGATCGGCGGGCTGCTCACCGGCGACCTGGGCGAGAGCTATGCCTACGGCTCGCCGGTGCTGGAGCTGATCCTGGAGCGGCTGCAGCTCACCGTGCCGCTGGCGCTGCTGGCCATGCTGTTCACCACGGTGCTGGCGCTGGCGGTGGGCGTGAGCGCCGCGGCGCGCCACAACCGCCTGGCCGACGTCGGCCTGATGGGCCTGGCCCAGGTCGGCATCGCCATTCCCAATTTCTGGTTCGCCATTCTGCTGATCCTGGTGTTCTCGGTGAAGCTGCAATGGTTCTCGGCCGGCGGCTTCGACGGCTGGGACGCGGGCCTGCTGCCGGGCCTGAAGGCGCTGCTGCTGCCGGCGCTGGCGCTGGCCGTGGTGCAGGCGGCGATCCTGGCGCGCATCACGCGCTCGGCGGTGCTGGAGGTGATGCGCGAGGATTTCGTGCGCACCGCGCGCGCCAAGGGCGTGACGCAGCGCGCCGTGCTCTGGACCCACGTGCTGCGCAATGCGCTGATCCCGGTGGTCACGGTGATGGGGATGCAGTTCTCGGAACTGCTGGCCGGCACCATCGTGGTGGAGAACGTGTTCTACCTGCCGGGGCTGGGCCGCCTGATCTTCCAGGCCATCAGCAACCGCGACCTGGTGGTGGTGCGCAACTGCGTGATGCTGCTGGCGGCGATGGTTGTGGTCGTGAACTTCGTGGTCGACGTGCTCTACGCGGCGATCGACCCGCGCCTCAAGGCGAGCGACCTGTGAGCGCGCCCCTGGTCCTGGCCGGGCACGCGCCCGCCGCCCCCGGCTTCTGGCGCCGCGCGCTGCGGCACCGCAGCTTCGTGCTGGGCGGCGCGCTGACGCTGCTGCTGGTGCTGGCCGCGGCGCTGTCCTGGGTGTGGACGCCCTGGCCGCCGAATGACATGGACCTGGCCGCCAAGCTGCAGGGGCCTTCGGCCGCGCACTGGCTGGGCACGGATGCGTTCGGCCGCGACGTCGCCTCGCTGCTGCTGGTGGGCGCGCGGGCCTCGATCCTGGTGGGCGTGATCGCCGTGGGCATCGGGCTGGTGGTCGGCACGGCGCTCGGGCTGCTGGCCTCGGCGCGGCGCGGCTGGGTGGAGGAGGCGATCATGCGGCTGTCGGACTTCTCGCTCGCGTTCCCGGCGATTCTCTCGGCCATCATGCTGACGGCGGCCTTCGGGCCGGGCATCGTCAACGCCATGGTGGCGATCGGCATCTACAACATCCCGACCTTCGCGCGCATCGCGCGCGCCTCGGCCAACGCGGTGTGGTCGCGCGAGTACGTGGCCGCCGCGCGCGCCTGCGGCAAGGGCGCGCTCTCGATCACGCTGCAGCACGTGCTGCCCAACATCTCGGCGGTGCTGATCGTGCAGACCACGATCCGCTTCGCCATCGCCATCCTGGCCGAGGCGGCGCTGTCCTACCTGGGCCTGGGCACGCAGCCGCCCCAGCCTTCGTGGGGCCGCATGCTGAGCGAGGCGCAGACGCTGATGTTCCAGCAGCCGCTGCTGGCGGTGTGGCCGGGCATGGCGATCGCGCTGGCGGTGCTGGGCCTGAACCTGCTGGGCGACGGGCTGCGCGACCTGCTCGACCCGCGCCTGGCCAGGGCACGCTAGATGGCGCTGCTCGAAGTCGACGACCTGCGCATCCGCCTGCAGACCCCGCGCGGCGCGGCCGATGCGGTGCGCGGCATCGGCTTTGCGCTGGAGCGCGGGCAGACGCTGGGCATCGTCGGGGAATCGGGCTGCGGCAAGTCGCTCACCGCGCAGTCGCTGATCGGGCTGCTGCCGCCCGCGGCGCGGGCCACGGGCAGCATCCGCCTGGACGGCCAGGAGCTGCTCGGCCTGCCCGAGCGCGCGCTGTGCGGCATTCGCGGCAGTCGCATCGGCATGGTGTTCCAGGAGCCGATGACCGCGCTCAACCCGCTGCACACCATCGCCCGCCAGGTGGGCGAGCCGCTGCGCCTGCACCGGGGCGTCTCGCGCGCGGCGGCGCGGCAGGCGGCGCTGGCGCTGCTGGAGCGCGTGGGCATTCCCGATGCGGCGTCGCGGCTGGACGCCTATCCGCACCAGTTCTCGGGCGGACAGCGCCAGCGCATCGGCATTGCCATGGCGCTGGCCTGCGGGCCGGACCTGCTGATCGCCGACGAGCCGACCACCGCGCTGGACGTGACCGTGCAGAAGCAGATCCTCGCGCTGCTGCAGGAGTTGGTGGCCGAGCGCGGCATGGCGCTGATCCTGATCTCGCACGACCTGGGCGTGATCGCGCAGAACGTCTCGCGCACGCTGGTGATGTACGGCGGCAGCGTGGTGGAGAGCGGGCCGACCGCGGCCGTGTTCGCCGCGCGCGCCCACCCCTACACGCGCGGGCTGTTCGCCGCGCGGCCGGCGCTGGGCGCGCCGCGCGGCACCCGCCTGGCGACCATCGCCGGCAGCGTGCCCGAGCTGGTGGATCTGCCGCCCGGCTGCGCGTTCGCGGGCCGCTGCCGCTACACGGCGGACGCCTGCCGCAGCACCGTGCCGCCGGCCACGAGGCTGCCGCACGGGCACCTGGTGCGCTGCCTGCGGCTGGACGAGATCGGCGTGGAGCGGGGACTGGCGTGATGGATGCTATTAAATTAATAGCTACAAGCCCAGTTGATACCTGGGCTACAGGCACTTTTCATCAAGAAAATGGCGAAAAAGCGCCGCTGCTTCAGGTCACGGACCTGGTGCGCCGCTACACGCTGCCGCGCGGCTCGCTGTTCAGGCCGGCGCCGCAGGTGCGCGCGCTCGATGGCGTGAGCTTTCGCATCGAGGCCGGCAAGAGCCTGGGCATCGTCGGCGAATCGGGCTCGGGCAAGTCCACGCTGGCGCGCATCGTGATGGCGCTGGATGCGCCCAGCGCCGGCAGCGTGCGGCTGCTCGGGCGCGATCTGCACGCCCTGCCGCGCGCCGAACTGCGCCGCGCGCGGCGCGACTTCCAGATGGTGTTCCAGGACCCGTACGGCTCGCTCGACCCGCGCCGCAGCGTCGAGCGCATCGTGGCCGAGCCGCTGGAGGCGCAGCGGGGCCTGGACCGCGCCGCGCGGCGCGAGCGCGTGTGCGCGGCGCTGGAGGCGGTGGGCCTGCGCGCCGGCGACCTGGACAAGGTGCCGCACGAGTTCTCGGGCGGGCAGCGCCAGCGCATCGCGATCGCGCGCGCGCTGATCACCCGGCCCCGGCTGATCGTCGCCGACGAGCCGGTGAGCGCGCTCGACGTCTCGGTGCAGGCCCAGGTGCTCAACCTGATGCAGGACCTGCAGCGCGAGTTCGGCATCAGCTACCTGCTGATCAGCCACGACCTGGCCGTGGTCCAGCACCTGTGCGACGAGGTCTGCGTGCTGCACCGTGGCGTGGTGGTCGAGCGCGGCACGCCGCAGCGGCTGTTCGCCCATGCCGAGCACCCCTACACCCGGGCGCTGCTGGCCGCGGTGCCGCGCGCCGAGCCGGCGTGGCCCGCCGAGTTGATGTAACGTCCCTTTTTGCTTCCCGTTCTAGCCGGAGCCCCGACCATGCCGAACCGCCGCACCGTCCTCACCTCCACCGCCCTGGGCGCGCTCGCGGGCACGCCGCTGGGCGCCCTGGCCCAGGGCCGCAAGGGCACGCTGGTGCTGGGCATGACGCTGGAGCCGCCCGGCCTGGACCCGACCGCCGCGGCCGCCTCGTCCATCGGCGAGGTGACGCTCTACAACCTCTATGAGACGCTCACCAAAATCAACAGCGACGGCAGCGTGGCGCCGCTGCTGGCCGAGCGCTGGGAGGTCTCGCCCGACCTCAAGACCTACACCTTCCACCTGCGCCGGGGCGTGCGCTTCCACAACGGCGAGCCCTTCAACGCGCAGTCGGTCAAGTTCAGCTTTGAGCGTGCCGCCGGCGAGAAGAGCACCAACAAGGACAAGCGCACCTTCCAGAACCTGTCGGTGCAGGTGGTGGACGAGTACACGGTGGTGCTGCTGAACCAGGAGGTGGACCCGGACTTCCCCTTCCTGCTCGGCCAGGCCACCGCGGTCATCGTCGAGCCCAGGAGCGCCGAGGGCAACGTCACCAAACCCGTGGGCACCGGCCCGTACCGGCTCGCCGCCTTCGCACGGGGTTCGTCGCTCACGCTCGAGGCCTGGGACGGCTTTCGCAACCCCGGCGCGATCCCGATCCGGAAGGCCACCTTCCGCTTCATCAGCGACCCGGCGGCCCAAGCTGCGGCGCTGCTGGCCGGCGACGTGGACCTGTTCGCCCGCTTCGCGCCGCGCGGCGCGGCGCAGTTCCAGCACAACCCGCGCTACCAGGTGCTGGTGGGCGGCTCGCGCGCCAAGACCATGGTCGCCATCAACAACGCGAAGAAGCCGCTGGACGACGTGCGCGTGCGCCGCGCGATCTATGCCGCCATCGACCGCAAGGCCATGATCGAGGGCGCGGCCGACGGCTACGGCGTGCCGATCGGCAGCCATTACGTGCCGGGCGCGCTCGGCTACGTCGACACCACCGGCCTCAACCCCTACGACCCGGACAAGGCCCGGAAGCTGCTGGCCGAGGCCGGCGTCAGGACGCCGCTGGAACTGGTGGTGACCCTGCCGCCCACGCCCTATGCGCGCCAGGGCGGCGAGATCCTCGCGGCCCAGCTGGCCAAGGTCGGCGTCACCGCCCGGCTGCAGAACGTGGAATGGGCGCAGTGGCTCTCCGGCACCTATGGCAACAAGAACTATGACCTCAGCATCATCTCGCACGTCGAGCCCTTCGACCTCGGCAACTACGCCAAGCCGGACTACTACTGGGGCTACAAGTCGGCGAAATTCGACGCCCTGTACGACAGGATCAAGAACACCGGCGACATGCGCGAGCGCGCCCGGCTGCTCGGCGACGCACAGCGCCTGCTGGCCGAGGACGCGGCCAGCGCCTGGCTCTACCAGCCGCAGTGGATCACGGTGGCGGGCAAGAACCTCCGGGGCTTGTGGAAGGACATGCCGATCTTCGTGAACGATCTGTCGGCCATGTCCTGGGCTTGAAATGACACGCCCCCAGGCTTCGCGCACCTCGTGTCGCTGCGCCAGCCCCCTTGCGGGGGGCGCACCCAACGGCCCGGCAAAGCCGGCTCCGCGGATGTTCGCGCGTGGCCTGCTCCGCGGCCTTGGGCGTGCTTTCGTTTTATGCGCTGCGGATGATGCCTGGCGCCCTGGAGAATTGAATGGACGCTAGTACCGGCTCCCCCAGCCAGGAGCTGCACCAACTCCCGGCCAGCGCGCTGGGCGCGGCCTACCGCAGCGGCGCACTGTCGCCGGTCGAGGTCACGCAGGCGGTGCTCGCGCGCATCGAGCGCTGGGAGCCGCAGTTGCAGGCCACCTACCTGCTGCGCCCCGAGGCCGCGCTGGCGCAAGCGCGCGCCTCCGAGGCGCGCTGGCGCAGCGGCACGGCGCTGGGGCCGCTGGACGGCGTGCCGGCCACCATCAAGGAAAACATCGCCACGCAGGGCGACCCGCTGCCGCTGGGCACCGCCGCCACGGCGCTGGTGCCGGCCGCGGCCGATGCGCCGCCGGCGGCGCGCCTGCGCGAGGCCGGCGCGGTCATCGTCAGCAAGACCACCATGCCCGACTTCGGCATGCTGTCCTCGGGGCTTTCGTCCTTCCATGCGCTCACGCGCAACCCGTGGGACCTGGACAAGGGCCCTGTCTCTTATACACATCTAAAAAAGGGGGGGGGGGGGGGGGGGGGGGGGGGGGGGGGGGGGGGGGGGGGGGGG
>NZ_JAELTO010000369.1 GCF_016428875.1 Xylophilus sp. ASV27 | reverse complement strand
CCCCCCCCCCCCCCCCCCCCCCCCCCCCCCCCCCCCCCCCCCCCCCCCCCCCCCCCCCCCCCCCCCCCCCCCCCCCCCCCCCCCCCCCCCCCCCCCCCCCCCCGTTTCAAGCAGAAGACGGCATACGCGATTTCCTGTACGGTCTCGTGGGCTCGGAGATGTGTATAAGAGACAGGCCCAAGACCGCGACCGGCAAGATCCAGCGCTTTCGCCTGCGCGAGCAGGAGCGCGGGCGGATCGCGGCGGCCGGGGCCATTGCCGCGGCCAGCCGCTCGGGAGCGAGCGTATGACGGCGCCGCAGT
>NZ_JAELTO010000368.1 GCF_016428875.1 Xylophilus sp. ASV27 | reverse complement strand
CCCCCCCCCCCCCCCCCCCCCCCCCCCCCCCCCCCCCCCCCCCCCCCCCCCCCCCCCCCCCCCCCCCCCCCCCCCCCCCCCCCCCCCCCCCCCCCCCCCCCCCTTTACAAGCAGAAGACGGCATACGCGATTTCCTGTACGGTCTCGTGGGCTCGGAGATGTGTATAAGAGACAGGCCCTGCTCTGCTCCAGCGGCGAGCGGCTGCTGCGCATTGGCGAAGGCCGCGTCACGCCCGAGGGCAGCTTCGACACCGCCATCACCTGCCTGGCCAGCGGCGTGGACGGCGCCCTGGCCATCGGCC
>NZ_JAELTO010000367.1 GCF_016428875.1 Xylophilus sp. ASV27 | reverse complement strand
CCCCCCCCCCCCCCCCCCCCCCCCCCCCCCCCCCCCCCCCCCCCCCCCCCCCCCCCCCCCCCCCCCCCCCCCCCCCCCCCCCCCCCCCCCCCCCCCCCCCCCCTTTTCAAGCACAAGACGGCATACGAGATTTCCTGTACGGTCTCGTGGGCTCGGAGATGTGTATAAGAGACAGGTGTATTGCGCGGTGCGGGCGGCGCACGGCGCGGGGGAAAACCGACATGCTGAGCGTCCACAACATCCACCAGTACTACGGCGGCTCGCACATCCTGCGCGACGTCAGCCTCACCGCCAGGGCCGGC
>NZ_JAELTO010000366.1 GCF_016428875.1 Xylophilus sp. ASV27 | reverse complement strand
CCCCCCCCCCCCCCCCCCCCCCCCCCCCCCCCCCCCCCCCCCCCCCCCCCCCCCCCCCCCCCCCCCCCCCCCCCCCCCCCCCCCCCCCCCCCCCCCCCCCCCCTTTTCAAGCAGACGACGGCATACGAGATTTCCTGTACGGTCTCGTGGGCTCGGAGATGTGTATAAGAGACAGGTGCTGGACCGACTTCCGCGGCCGCGCCACCAGCGAGATCCGCAGGCCGACCGCCGCCAACGCCTGACGCCACGCCATATGCCGCAGAAGGCCGCGTTCCGAGAGGGGCGCGGCTTTTTTCCGGGCA
>NZ_JAELTO010000365.1 GCF_016428875.1 Xylophilus sp. ASV27 | reverse complement strand
CCCCCCCCCCCCCCCCCCCCCCCCCCCCCCCCCCCCCCCCCCCCCCCCCCCCCCCCCCCCCCCCCCCCCCCCCCCCCCCCCCCCCCCCCCCCCCCCCCCCCCCTTTTCCAGCAGAAGACGGCATACGCGATTTCCTGTACGGTCTCGTGGGCTCGGAGATGTGTATAAGAGACAGGGTTCAGGTTGCCCTGGGGCTTGTAGAAGCTCACCGCCGGCAGCCTGCCGGCGGCGGCGTCCTGCAGGAACTGGCTGTCGAAGTCCTTCAGGTGGGCCGCGCGGTAGGCCGCGGTGGCCGGCTGGGT
>NZ_JAELTO010000364.1 GCF_016428875.1 Xylophilus sp. ASV27 | reverse complement strand
CCCCCCCCCCCCCCCCCCCCCCCCCCCCCCCCCCCCCCCCCCCCCCCCCCCCCCCCCCCCCCCCCCCCCCCCCCCCCCCCCCCCCCCCCCCCCCCCCCCCCCCTTTTCAAGCCGAAGACGGCATACGCGATTTCCTGTACGGTCTCGTGGGCTCGGAGATGTGTATAAGAGACAGGGCCATGGAACTTGAAGCGCATGCCAGAGAAGCCGGCACCGCTGTAGTTGGCCGAAAAGCCCTCGAATTCGCCCGGTTTGTTGATGACCGCGTGCAGCTTGGTCTCCATGCCTGGCATGGCGTAGAT
>NZ_JAELTO010000363.1 GCF_016428875.1 Xylophilus sp. ASV27 | reverse complement strand
CCCCCCCCCCCCCCCCCCCCCCCCCCCCCCCCCCCCCCCCCCCCCCCCCCCCCCCCCCCCCCCCCCCCCCCCCCCCCCCCCCCCCCCCCCCCCCCCCCCCCCCTTTTCACGCAGAAGACGGCATACGCGATTTCCTGTACGGTCTCGTGGGCTCGGAGATGTGTATAAGAGACAGGCCTGCAACTGCAGGCCGAGATGACGGCCGAGTTCGGCGTCTGCCCTTTCGACGTCACGCTCGACTGCGAGGACGGCGCCCCGGTCGGCGGCGAGGCCGAGCATGCGGCCCTGGTGACCGAACTGGC
>NZ_JAELTO010000050.1 GCF_016428875.1 Xylophilus sp. ASV27 | reverse complement strand
CCCCCCCCCCCCCCCCCCCCCCCCCCCCCCCCCCCCCCCCCCCCCCCCCCCCCCTTTTCAAGCAGAAGACGGCATACGCGATTTCCTGTACGGTCTCGTGGGCTCGGAGATGTGTATAAGAGACAGCTGCGCCGCCGCAGCCGATGCACGCGCAGGCGCCCGCGCCCGCCCTGGCTGTTGCGCCACCACCCCCGCACGCCGCACCGCCGCGCCCTGCCCACGAGGTGCCGCCCCACCTGCCGCAACCGCAGGAGCGAAGCCCGCACGCCGCCATGGCGCCTGCCGCGCCGGGCGCGGTGCGGCCGCCGGAACGCCCCGAGCCGCAGCCTGGGCAGACGCCCGAGCGCGGCCGCCAGCCCATGCCGCATCCGGCCACGCCCGCAGCGCCACGGCCGCCAGCGCCGGCCCATCCGCCACAGGCGGCCATGCCGCATCCACCCGCAGCACAGCCCCCTGTTCCGCATGCGCAGCGGCCGGAGCTTGCGCCGCCGGCACATCCCCATCCCGCCGCTGCGGCGGTGCCACCACGGCCGCATCCGGAGCAGCATGCCGGGCCGCCACCGCGGCCCGCGCAGCCGCGCCATGCGGAAGGCCGGCCGCACGAGCCGCAAGGCCACAGGCCCGGAGAGCGCTGAAACGCCGGGGCCCGCCCGGCCAACACGGACGCGGACCTGGACCCCTGGCGCGACCCGGGACGCCGATATATCAATGAAATATGGCTCTAGCCCAGACAGCACCTGGGCTTCATGCTATCAATATTGAATCAGGGCAGCAGCGCCAGCGCCTGCTGGTAGGCCGGGTCGTACATCAGTTCGTCCCAGCCCTGCGGCACGGTTTCTGGCAGCAGGGCCAGGCGGCGTGCCTCCGAGCGCGCGTCGGGCTGCCAGCGGCCCTGCCGGCGCGCGGCGTCCAGGCCGTCGATCAGTTCGTCCACCGGCCTGCCGTCGCCCAGGCTCTGGTTGCACAGCAGTACCAGGTCGCAGCCGGCAGCGAGCGCGGCCACGGCGGCATCGGTGTAGCCGACCACCTGCCCATCGATGCGGCGCGCGCCTTCCATGCTCAGGTCATCGCTGAAGATGGCGCCGAGGAAGCCGAGCCTGCCGCGCAGGACGTCCTGCAGCCATTTCTCGGAAAAGCCGGCCGGCCGCGCGTCGACCCTGGGGTAGATGACGTGGGCCGGCATCACGCTGGCCAGGCTGGTGGAGAGCCAGCCGTAGGGCGCGGCGTCGTCGGCCAGGATGGCCTTCAGGCCGCGGCGATCGACCGGCACCTCGGTGTGCGAATCGGCCTTGACGAAGCCATGCCCCGGAAAGTGCTTGCCGCAACTGCCCATGCCGGCGCGCAACAGCCCGTGCACCAGGCTCTTGGCCAGCAGCGCGGCCACACGCGGGTCGCGGTGGAAGGCGCGGTCGCCGATCACGCCGCTTTCGCCATGGTCCAGATCCAGCACCGGGGTGAAGCTGAAGTCGACGCCGCAGGCGCGCAGCTCGGCCGCCAGCACGTAGCCTGCGGCGGTGGCGGCATTGGTGGCGGCCATGGCGTCACGCATCCACAACTGCCCCAGCGCGCGCATGGGCGGCAGATGGGTGAAGCCGTCGGTGCGAAAGCGCTGCACGCGGCCGCCTTCGTGGTCGACGGCGATCAGCAGGTCGTCGCGCACGGCCTTGATGCCGCTGGTGAGCGCGAGCAGTTGCGCGCGGTCCTGCCAGTTGCGCGCGAACAGAATCACGCCGCCGACCAGCGGGTGGGCCAGGCGGCGGCGGTCGGCGGCGGTGAGGGTGGTGCCGGCAAGGTCGATGATGAGAGGGGCGTGGTCGGTCATGGCGGGGTGGTGAGGTGTTCGACGACGACGAAGGTCGCCGCGTAGTCGGTTTCGTCGGTGACGGTGATGTGGGCGTGGAGGCGGCGCGCCTCGAACCATTCCTTCAGCGCGCCGTGCAGCACGATGGCCGGCTGGCCGCTGGGCTGGTTGACGATCTCGCACAGGCTCCAGGCCATGGGCGAGACCATGCCCAGGCCAATGGCCTTGCTGAAGGATTCCTTGGCCGAGAAGCGCGTGGCCAGGTAGCGCAGGCCCCGCTCCGGCCAGCGCGCGCTGCGGGCGCGCCAGACGGCCATTTCCTGCGGGCCGAGGATGCGCTCGGCGAAGCGCTCGCCATGGCGCTCGACGCTGCGGCGGATGCGGCGGATGTCGCAGACATCGGTGCCGATGCCGAAGATCATGCAAATGCCTCGTCGATGCAGCGCTGGTAGTCGCGCACCGCCGCGGCGTAGCCCAGCTCCAGCGCATCGGATATCAGCGCATGGCCGATCGAGACCTCCTGCACGCCTGGCACGGCGCGCAGGAAGTCGGCCAGGTTGTCGCGGTTCAGGTCGTGGCCGGCGTTCAGGCCCAGGCCGGCCTCGAGCGCCGCGCGGGCGGTGTCGGCGAACTGCCGGAGCACCGCGCCCTGCCGCGGCGTGCCCCAGGCGCGGGCGTAGCTCTCGGTATAGAGCTCGACCCGGTCGGCGCCCACGGCCCTGGCCGCGGCCATGGCCGCCGGCACCGGGTCCATGAACAGGCTGACCCGCACGCCCAGCGCATGGCATTCGTCGATCAGCGGGCGCAGGCGCGCGGCGTCGTCCGGAAAGCTCCAGCCGTGGTCGCTGGTGGGCTGGTCCATGCTGTCGGGCACGAAGGTGGCCTGGTGCGGGCGCACGCTGCGGATGCAGTCCATCAGGTTGTGGAACGGGTTGCCCTCGATGTTGAACTCGGCCCGCGGCCACTCCTTGAGCAGCGTTGCCAGCTCGCCCACGTCGTGCGCGCGGATGTGACGCTCGTCCGGGCGCGGGTGGATGGTGATGCCCTGGGCGCCGGCCAGCAGGCAAAGCCGGGCAGCGCCGGTGACGCTGGGCAGCCCCACGTCACGCCGGTTGCGCACATAGGCGACCAGGTTGACGTTGACCGAGAGATGGGTGCGGGTGTTCATAGCAGTTGTCCATTGTGCTGCGCACTACCCGCAGCGCAAGAAATCCAAAGCCTCAAAAGGCCGCGGAGGCGGAGCAGGCCAAGCGCAAACATCCGCGGATCTGGCTCCGCCAGTCCGCTGGATGCGCCCCCTGCAAGGAGGTCGGCGGAGACGCCAAGCGCGCAGCAGCCTGGGAGTCATTCCAGATGTTGCAGGTCGATCATCATCTGCCGCGTGCGCAGGGTGGCGACGCCGCAATGGTAGTGCAGCAGTTGGCGAAGCTGGGGCTTCAGTTCGGCCGCCGCGGGCGCGACGGCGCGCAAGGTGGCGGTGAAGGCCTGCGCGTCGTCCAGTCCGCGCTGCAGCGCCTGCCACTGCGCGCCGCCGAGCGCGGCGCGTTCGTCCGTGCCGGCCTCGCCCAGCCCCCCCTCGGGCGTGAGCGCGTAGCGCGCGGCGGCCGCCAGCGGCGTCTGGGTGGCGGTCTGCAGGTGCAGCGCCGGCAGCAGGCCGATCTCGCGCAGCAGCAGCAGTTCGAAGGCGCGCAGCACCGGCTGCAGCGCCTCGCCGTGCTCGGAGGCCAGCACCTGCACCACCATGCCGTAGGCGTCGAACAGGGCCGGATGCGCGTCGTCCCGCGCCAGCAGGCGGATCAGAAGCTCGTTGAGGTAGTAGCCCGACAGCAGCGCATCGCCCATGGGCATGACGTGCCCGCCGCTCCATTCGGCGCCCTTGAGGGTGTGGATCTCGGCGCCTGCCCCGGCCGCGGGCGTCCAGCTCAGGCGCAGCGGCTGCAGCGGCAGCAGCACCGGGCGAAAGTTGGAGCTGGGCTTCTTCGCCCCCTTGGCCACCAGCGTCACCCGGCCATGCGTGCGGCTGAAGGTGTCGAGGATCAGGCTCGACTCGCTCCAGTCGTAATGGTGCAGGATGAACGCAGGCTCGTCCGAGATGCGACGGGCGGCGGCCATGTCAGGCGCAGGACAAGATCATTCGTAGCCGAAGGAGCGCACGCGGGCTTCGTCATCCGCCCACCCGGAGCGCACCTTGACCCACAGCTCCAGGAACACCTTGCAGTCCATGAGCTTCTCGAGTTCCTGGCGCGTTTCGGTGCCGATGCGCTTCAGGCGCTCGCCCTTGTCGCCTATGACCATGGCCTTGTGGTTGTCGCGCTCGACCACGATGGTGGCGGCGATGCGCAGCAGCCGCTTGTGCGCCTTGCTCGCCTCTTCCTCGAACTTGTCGATGACGACGGTGGAGGTGTAGGGCAGCTCGTCGCCGGTGAAGCGAAACAGCTTCTCGCGCACGGTCTCGCTGGCCAGGAACTTCTCGCTGCGGTCGGTCAGCTCGTCTTCGGCATACCACCAGGGCTGCTGCGGCAGGTACTTGGAGCAGATGCCGAACAGGCGCTCGACGTCGCCCTTGTTCTTGGCCGACATGGGCACGAACTCGGCGAACGGATGGCGCTCCTGCATGCCCTTGAGCCAGGGCGCGATCTCGGCCCGGCGGTGCACCGTGTCGAGCTTGTTGGCCACCAGCAGCGCCGGCACGCCGGGCTTGAGAAGCGACAGCACCTTGGCGTCGCCCAGCGTGAAGCTGCCCGCCTCGACCACGAACAGCACCAGATCGACGTCGCCGATGGCGCCGAGCACGGTCTTGTTGAGCGACTTGTTCAGGGCCGTGTTGTGCCGCGTCTGGAAGCCGGGCGTGTCGACGAAGATGAACTGCGCGTCACCCAAGGTCCTGATGCCGGTGATGCGGTGGCGCGTGGTCTGGGCCTTGCGCGAGGTGATGCTGATCTTCTGCCCCACCAGCGCGTTGAGCAGCGTGGACTTGCCCACGTTGGGCTTGCCGACGATGGCGATCACGCCGCAGCGCTGGGCCTCGGGCGCGACGCTGCAGGCGCGCGCAGCGCCGGGCCTGGCGGCGGCCAGCATGGCGTCCACGGATGCGTTTCCTGCATCTCCCGGCCCTGCATTTTCTTGGGGATTAATGGTTGAAGCCCTGAATTCACCTGGGCTTTCAGCTACTTTTTTTGTAGCATCATTCATGAGTTCTTCGCTTTCAGGTAGGCCAGCATGGCGGCGGCGGCCGCCTGCTCGCCGGCGCGGCGAGACCCGCCGATGCCGCGCTCGGCGTGGCCGAGCTCGACCACCTCGCACTCCACGTCGAAGGTCTGGCGGTGCGCGGCGCCCAGGGTGGCGATCACGCGGTAGGCGGGCAGCTTCATTTTGCGGCCCTGCAACCACTCCTGCAACTCGGTCTTCGGGTCCTTGCCGGCGGCCTGCATCTGCGGGGTGATGTCGACGTCGGCGAACAGCCGGCGCACCAGGCTCTCGGCCGCGGCAAAGCCGGCATCGCGGTAGACCGCGCCGATGATCGCCTCCAGCGTGTCGGCCAGGATGGACGGGCGGCGCGGGCCGCCCGAGCGCGCCTCGCCCTCGCCCAGGCGCAGCACCTCCGGCAGTTGCAGCTCCAGCGCGATGCGGTGCAGCGTCTCTTGCCGGACCAAGTTGGCGCGCACGCGCGAGAGGTCGCCCTCGGCCAGCGTGTTCAGCCGGCTGTAGAGCAGGTCGGAGATCGCCAGGTTGAGGACCGAGTCGCCCAGGAATTCGAGCCGCTCGTAGTGGTCGCTGGAATAGCTGCGGTGCGTGACGGCACGCAGCAGCAGTTGGGTATCGGAGAAACGGTGCTGCAGGCGCTCCTGCAAGGCGGCCAATGCCGGGGAAAGGGAAACTGCCACTCTGCCTTCTATTTCGAACTGCCGGTGTAGTGCATCACCAGGTAGGCCGGCCCCACCAGGTGGATTTCCTTGCGGTAGTCGAATGCGACGCGGTAGCCGTCGCCCACCGGGGTGATGATCAGGTCCTTGCCGGAGAGGGAGGTGATGTCGTCGATCGTCGCGGCACGGTCGAAGTCCGCGCGGATCGCCGGCACGCCCACCTCCTGGCTGGCGCGCTGGACCGCCTTGCGCACGGCCTGGTACTCGATCGCGCTGGGCACGAGCTGCATGCCCACCAGCACGACGCACAGGCCCAGCGCCACGACGACGAGCAGACCAAGAAAGCCGATGCCGCGCTGGCGCCGAAGGGGGCTGAGGGTATGCATGCCGGTGCTCCGCAGAAGGCGTGAAGGGGTGAACTCGCGCATCAGTTGAAGCCGCCGATGCGCTTCAGATTGCTGAAATTCATCCAGACGAAGAAGGCCTTGCCGACGATGTTGGCATCCGGCACGAAGCCCCAGTAGCGCGAGTCCAGCGAATTGTCGCGGTTGTCGCCCATCATGAAGTAGTGGCCCGGCGGCACCTTGCAGGTCACGCCCTCGACCGTGTAGGAACACATGTCGCGGTACTGGAAGTTGGATGCGCCCGACACGTAGGCCGGCCGGTCGTCATCGGTGATGAAGCGGTGCCTGCGCTCGCCCAGTTGCTCGTCGAACTGCTTGAAATAGCGCATCGAATCCTCCTCAAAGAATTCGCCCGCGGGGCTGGTCGGCACCGGCTTGCCGTTCACGGTCAGGCGCTTGTTGATGTAGGCCACCTCGTCGCCCGGAACGCCGACCACGCGCTTGATGTAATCGACGTTGGGCTGCGGCGGGTAGCGGAACACCATCACGTCGCCGCGCTGCGGCGGCGTGCCTTCGGTGACCTTGGTGTTGATCACCGGCAGGCGGATGCCGTAAGTGAACTTGTTAACCAGGATCAGGTCGCCCACCAGCAGCGTCGGGATCATCGAGCCCGACGGGATCTTGAACGGCTCGAACAGGAACGAGCGCAGCAGGAACACGATGGCGATCACCGGGAACAGCCCGGCCGTCCAGTCCAGCCACCAGGGCTGCATCAGGATGCGGCCGCGCGCCTGCTCCACGTCGGCCACGTCGGTGCCGTCGACCTTCTTGATGCCCTGGCGCGTCAGTTCTTCGCGGCGCGCGGCCATGGAAGCCTCCAGCGCCGCGGCCGCGCGACGCCGCCTCGGCAGGAAGAAGAAGCGCTCGGCCAGCCAGTACGCCCCCGAGACCACGGTGGCCAGGAACAGCAGCAGGGCGAAGTTGCCCTCGATGGCGCCGAAGTACCAGGCGCCGACGTAGCCGATGAACGCGGCCAGAATCACGGAAGTAAGGAACTGCATGGGATTTTTCTTGTGGATCAGTCTTCGACCTGCAGGATGGCAAGGAAGGCTTCTTGCGGCACTTCGACCGAACCGATCTGCTTCATGCGCTTCTTGCCCGCCTTCTGCTTCTCGAGGAGCTTGCGTTTACGGGACACGTCACCGCCGTAGCATTTTGCCAGCACGTTCTTGCGCAGCGCCTTGATGGTCTCGCGCGCGATGATGTTGGCGCCGATGGCCGCCTGGATCGCCACGTCGTACATCTGGCGGCTGATGATCTCGCGCATCTTGGCCACCACCGCGCGGCCGCGGTACTGGCTCTGGCTGCGGTGGACGATGATGGACAGCGCATCGACCTTCTCGCCGTTGAGCAGGATGTCGACCTTGACCACGTCCGACGCGCGGTACTCCTTGAACTCGTAGTCCATCGACGCATAGCCGCGGCTGACCGACTTGAGCTTGTCGAAGAAGTCCAGCACGATCTCGCCCAGCGGCATCTCGTAGGTAAGCATGACCTGGCGGCCGTGGTAGGCCATGTTCATCTGCACGCCGCGCTTCTGGTTGGCCAGCGTCATCACCGCGCCCACGTGCTCCTGCGGCATGTAGAGGTGCACGGTGACGATCGGCTCGCGGATCTCCTGCAGCCGCCCCTGGTCGGGCATCTTGGAGGGGTTCTCGACCATGACCACTTCGCCGTCGCCCTTGACCACCTGGTAGACCACGCTCGGCGCGGTGGTGATCAGGTCCTGGTCGAACTCGCGCTCGAGCCGCTCCTGCACGATCTCCATGTGCAGCAGGCCCAGGAAGCCGCAGCGAAAGCCGAAGCCCAGTGCCTGCGACACCTCGGGCTCGTAGTGCAGCGAGGCGTCGTTGAGCTTCAACTTCTCCAGCGCGTCGCGCAGCGCGTCGTACTGGTTGGCCTCGGTCGGATAGAGCCCGGCGAACACCTGCGGCTGGATTTCCTTGAAGCCGGGCAGCGCCTCGGTCGCCGGGCCGGCATTGTTCGGCAGCTTCTTCTCCAGCGTGATGGTGTCGCCGACCTTGGCGGCCTGCAGTTCCTTGATACCGGCGATGATGTAGCCCACCTGCCCCGCCTCCAGCGAGTCGCGCGGCTGGTTGGCCGGCGTGAACACGCCCAGGTTGTCGGCGTTGTAGACCGCGCCCGTCGCCATCATCTTGAAGCGCTCGCCCTTGGCCAGGCGGCCATCGACCACGCGCACCAGCATCACCACGCCGACGTAGCTGTCAAACCAGCTGTCGATGATCATCGCGCGCAGCGGGCCATCAGGCTTGCCGCGCGGCGCGGGGATCCTGGCGACGATGGCTTCGAGGATCTCGTCGATGCCCATGCCGGTCTTGGCGGAACAGGGAATCGCATCGCTCGCGTCGATGCCGATCACGTCCTCGACCTCGGCCTTCGCGTTCTCCGGATCGGCCTGCGGCAGGTCCATCTTATTAAGCACCGGCAGCACTTCCACGCCGAGGTCGAGTGCGGTGTAGCAGTTGGCCACGGTCTGCGCTTCGACACCTTGCGATGCATCGACGACGAGCAGCGCGCCTTCGCATGCGGAGAGCGAGCGCGACACTTCGTACGAGAAGTCCACGTGGCCCGGCGTGTCGATCAGATTGAGGTTGTAGACCTGCCCATCCTGGGCCTTGTACTGCAGCGCGGCGGTCTGCGCCTTGATGGTTATCCCACGCTCTTTTTCGATGTCCATCGAGTCGAGGACCTGCGCTTGCATGTCGCGTTCTTCGAGTCCGCCGCAACGCTGGATCAGGCGGTCCGCAAGGGTCGATTTGCCATGGTCGATGTGCGCAATGATCGAGAAATTTCTGATGTGGTTCATCAACGGGAACGTTTAAGTGATTGAATTTATTCGGAGCGCACAAAGAAAAAAGGGCGCGTCGAGTGGTGACGCGCCCTGAACCAACAATCTATGGCAACTGCGATAGTTGGAGCTTCATTGTAGGCAAAAAGGCCAGGACGTACAGCGGAAAAGCGCTCGAAAAAGGGAGGTTGCGGGCCGGCAACAAAAAATTTTCCACAATTTATCCACAGTCTGTGCAAAAGCCTTTCTGGACAAGTTGTGGGTGATCTGTGGATCGCCTGTGCACCGTTGGGGCCCCGTACAGAGGGCAATCGGAGACTTGCCCAAGGCCATCCGACAAGTGCAAAAGCGGCGAGATTCTAACCTTGCACAACATTCGGCAGAGCTTTAAGTTAGCACCCACACACCTGAAATCTCGAGCGCCTGGCAGGGTCGAAAAGACCCTGCCAGTTATTTTTGACCCGGATGTTAAGTGCTTACCAAGGGCGCAGGGGTCAACGGGACGGCCGGATCAGGACGTACTGCGCCCACTCGCCGCGGCGCACCAGCACGTTGATCGGCTTGCTGCGGTCGAGCTTGGCCACGATGGCCTCGAAGGACTTGACCCCGGTGACCTCGTTGTTGGCCACGGCGAGGATGATGTCGCCTTCGCGCAGGCCGGCGCGCGCGGCGCCCTCCACGGCGGCGTCGACCCGCACGCCGCCCTTGAGCTTGAGCTCCTTCTTCTGGGCCGCGGTCAGATCGCTCACGGTCAGGCCCAGCACCTTGCCGGCGCTGGAGGACTGTTGCGGCTCTTCCTTCTCGACCGGCTTGCGCGCCGGCTGGTCGGCCTCGACCTCGGCGATGGTGATGACCAGCTCGCGCGTGGCGCCACGCCGGAACACCGTGAGCGTGCTCTTGGTGCCGGGCTTGGTGTTGCCCACCAGGCGCGGCAGGTCGCTGGCGCGCTCGATGGCCTTGCCGTCGAACTTGAGGATGATGTCGCCCGCCTCCACGCCGGCCTTCTCGGCCGGCGTGCCGCTCTCGACGCCGCTCACCAGCGCGCCCTGGGGCTTGCCCAGGCCGATGGACTCGGCAACGTCCTTGGTCACCTGCCCGATCTGCACGCCGATGCGGCCGCGCGACACGCGGCCGGTCTGGCGTAGCTGGTCGCTGACGTTGATCGCCTCGTCGATCGGGATCGAGAAGGAAATGCCCATGAAGCCGCCCGAGCGCGAGTAGATCTGGCTGTTGATGCCCACCACCTCGCCGCGCATGTTGATCAGCGGCCCGCCGGAATTGCCCGGATTGATCGCCACATCCGTCTGGATGAAGGGCAGGTAGTCACCGGTGTCGCGCTGCTTGGCGCTGACGATGCCGGCGGTCACGGTGTTCTCCAGCCCGAAGGGCGAGCCGATGGCCATCACCCATTCGCCCACCTTGAGCCGGCTCAGGTCGCCGATCTTCACGGCCGGCAGGCCGGTGGCGTCGATCTTCACCACGGCGACGTCGGTGCGCTTGTCGGCGCCGATGATCCTGGCCTTGAATTCGCGCTTGTCGGTGAGCGTGACCATGACTTCGTCCGCGCCGTCGACCACGTGCGCGTTGGTCATCACGTAGCCGTCAGGCGAAATGATGAAGCCCGAACCCACGCCGCGCGGCTGCTCTTCGTCAGGCTGCGGGCGCTGGGGCCGCTGCTGCCGCGGCATGTTGGGCATGGGGATACCGAAGCGCTTGAAGAACTCGCGCATCTGCTCGTCCGCGGAGTCTTCTACGCCAGAACGCGCAGAGACTTTCTCCAGCGTGCGGATATTGACCACCGAGGGACCGACCTGCTCGACCAGGTCGGTGAAATCCGGCAGGGCGCGGACAACGGGAGCGGCCGGAGCCAGTTGGGCCGCAGCAGGAGCCGCAGGCAGCAGGGCCAGGACCGAGCCCAGCGCCAGCACGCCGGCCCCCACGCGGACTTGCAGTTTGCTCTTCACGCCATCGTGCAACAACATCTTCTACCTTTCAGACAGGAAGCCCGGCCGAGGCCGGGAGACGACAAAAACAACAGCCATGTGAAACAGATCGCAGCGAAAGGTTCAACGCCGCGGGCTGCGCCGGTACAGCGGGCCGGCCGCAGCCGATCAGGGACGGCGTTCGAGCGACTGGGCAAAGGCCTGCAGCGTGGCGACGGGCACCTCGCCCACCGCCGTCAGCCACCAGTCGCCGGCGACGCGCTGCGACAGCATCTGCGTGACACCGACGGCCATCTGCGACTCCTGGCGCGGCTGCGGCCCATAGGGCTCGATGAACAGCGATACCGTGGCCAGGCCGTCGGAGAAGATCCAGTGCACCGTGCGCGACACGGACGGCGCCGTGCGCCGGTAGCAACTGACCGGCTGGAACCCGGGGATCGGCTCCTTCAAGGTCCAGCCCTCATCGGCACCGGTGGTCTTGGCGACCTCCAGCCGCTCGACCTTGTAGCCGGCGGTGTTGTTCATCATCCGGACCAACTGATCCATGCGCAGCGGCGCGCCCATGTCCAGTTCGGAGAAGGCCGCCTGCTCCAACACCCGCCCGTCCGCCGCCAGGGTCTGCAGCTGCACCACCAGGCCGGACTTCTTCTCGGTCCAGAGGCGGTAGCCGTAGCGCATGCCGTCCTTGGGCACGACCTGGACCACATCGGTGTCCAGGCCCGCCACCCGCTGGGCACCGAGCACGCGTGCGCCATAGAAGCCCGCCACGGTGGCCTCCCCGACGCGCAGCAGATTGGGGAACAGACCGAAGGAGTCACGACGCTCGGAACGCGCCAGACGCAGCTCGGGCAGAAACGTCATGACCTCGTCGTTGCGACGGAAGGTCGAGCGCGGCGTTCCCGTCAGCGATTCGACACGCTCGGCCTGCTGGCTGCCCTCGCATACATGCCAGATGCGCGAGCTGGACATGCCGCCATTGGCCGACAGCACGACGAGCGTGCCCACGTAAGAGCGCTTCCTGGAGGCTTCATGGCCGCGGATCAGCCACTTGACCACGTCGCCATCGTCGCCCGCGCGCGCCGCGGGCGCGGCCTGGGCCACTGGCCCGGCATCCGGAGGTGCTGCCATGACGAAGCCGCTCGCCAGCAGCAAGCCGCCGGCCACCACGGTACAGGCGAGATGCGGCAGCCGTAGCGGCCATGCCCCGGAAAGCGACAGCAGATCCCGCACTCCGGCGACCTCAGCGCGCCCGGCCTTCGAAGCTGGCGTTGCGCACAAAGCCCGGCGCGGTCTGCAGCGTGGCACCGCCCACGGCCTGGTTGTGCGCCGCCAGGAACTCATCCAGGCGCGGGTTGCGCAGCATGACCTGCGGCGCCGCGTCGTTGCCGGTCATGACGAAGGACGGCACCTGGCCGCCACCGCCCACGCCGGCATTGTCCTGCTGCGCCACCACGGCCGCACCGGGTGCCGCCTGTGCCAGCGTGGCGCCAGCCGGCGGGGCTGCTGCCTCGAGGGTCGCGAAGGAATTCCAGCCGATGGCCGCAACCGCCGCCAGCGAAGCAAAGCCGGCGACCATCTTCCAGCGGAAGGCATCATGGTTCGCGGCCTCCCGGGCGGGCATGGGGGGCACGGCGGGCGTCAGTTCGACGGCCTCGGCCTGCGCCAGCGCCAGCGGCGGTTCCGCAGCGAGCCGGGCCTGGAGCCGGTCGACGAAACCACCATCGGCCGCCCCGCGCGCCAGTTCGGACGAGCGCAGCACATCGCCGATCACGTGGTAGGCGTGCCATTGCGAACGGGCCGCTTCGTCGCGGCCCAGGCGCTCCACGGCGCGCGCGAACGCCTCGCCCTGCAAGGCGCCGTCGGCCAGTGCGGAAAGCGCTTCGGATTCACTCAGCAAATCGTGGTTCATGGTTGTCACCTGTCAGCCGCAGCATCATTCATCACATGCAATCGTGGGATCACCACCGCTTGCCGCTCTGGTTCTCCAGGAGCGGCCGGATCTTGGCGGAGATGGCTTCGCGCGCCCGGAAAATCCGCGAACGCACCGTTCCGATCGGGCAATTCATGGCTTCCGCGATCTCCTCGTAGCTCAGGCCTTCGATCTCACGCAAGGTCACGGCCTGCCGCAGATCGTCCGGCAGGGCCTCCATCGCGGCGTTCACCGTCGCGGCGATCTCCTTGGCGGCCAGCACCGTCTCGGGGGTTTCGTCGCTGGTTAGTTCGTTGCCGAAGGAGGAAGTTTCATCCTCTTCGCTCGCGCCGCGCAGCGCGTTCTCGGACATAACCGGATTGCGCTTCAGATCCACCAGCGCCTTCTTGGCGGTATTGACCGCGATCCGGTAGAGCCAGGTATAGAACTGGGCCTCGCCGCGGAATTGGTGCAGTGCACGATAGGCGCGGATGAAGGTCTCCTGGGCGATGTCCTCGACCAGATCGGCGTCGCGCACCATGCGGCCGATCAGGCGTTCGATTCGGCGCTGGTACTTGGTGACGAGCAGCCCATAGGCGCGCTGGTCGCCCGCAACCGTGCGCTCGACCAGCATTTGGTCGGAGTCGGGCGAAGACACCGGCGGCAGGGCAGTCATGGAACGCCCCGCCGCGGCTGTGCGGGGACGGCGTCCGGCGCCGGTACGCGCGCATGCAGCGCGCAGCGCAGCGCATGCCAGCGGCCCGGCAGGGCGCGGCGGTCGAGCCACAGCCAGAGCGGCCCGCCACGCGCCGGGCGGAACCGCACCAGCACCAGCGACTGGAGATCGAGGTGCAGCGACAGCGTGCCCTCAGGCAGGCCGGGTCCGGAGGACGCGCCCTCCCAGCGCCAATGCTGGCCATCCCAGCCCAGTTGCCCAGGTGGTGAGCGCCTCCGCGCGCGCAGGCAGGCGAAGGCGGTGGCCAGCAGCAAGCCGGCCGCCAGGACTTGCGGCGGCCCGAGCTTGGGCGCCGAGGCCATCCAGCCTGCCACGGCGGCAGCACCCGGCAGCCACAGGGCGGCCTGCAATGCGCCGGCGCGCCCGGACCGCATCACCGGGTAGCGGACCGCGGGCGCCGTGTGCATGGAGAGGAAACGGCAGGTGCTCAGACCAGCCGCTTGAACACCAGGGAGCCGTTGGTGCCGCCGAAGCCGAAGTTGTTCTTGAGGGCCACGTCGATCTTCATGTCGCGCGCCGTGTTGGCGCAGTAGTCCAGGTCGCAATCCGGGTCCTGGTTGAAGATGTTGATGGTAGGCGGGCTCTTCTGGTGGTGGATCGCGAGCACGGTGAACACGCTCTCGATGCCGCCAGCGCCGCCGAGCAGATGGCCGGTCATGGACTTGGTCGAGTTGACCACGACCTTCTTCGCGTGCGCGCCCAGCGCGGCCTTGATGGCATTGGTCTCGTTCTGGTCGCCCAGCGGCGTGGAGGTGCCGTGCGCGTTCAGGTAGTCGACCTGCTCGGCATTGATGCCGGCGTTCCTCAGGGCCATGAGCATGGAGCGCCGCGGGCCGTCCACGTCGGGCGCGGTCATGTGGTAGGCGTCGCCGCTCATGCCAAAGCCCGCCAGCTCGGCATAGATCCTGGCGCCGCGCGCCTTGGCATGCTCGTACTCCTCGATCACCATGACGCCGCCGCCCTCGCCCAGCACGAAACCGTCGCGGTCCTTGTCCCATGGGCGGGATGCGGTCCCGGGATCGTCATTGCGGGTGGACAGCGCACGCGCGGCCGCGAAGCCGCCGACGCCCAGCGGCGAGACCGTGGCCTCGGCACCGCCGGCGACCATGACGTCGCAGTCGCCCGCCTCGATCAGCCGCGCCGACAGGCCGATGGCATGCAGGCCCGTGGTGCAGGCGGTGACCACGCCCAGGTTCGGGCCCTTGAAGCCGTACTTGATCGACACATGCCCGGAGATCATGTTGATGATCGACGCCGGCACGAAGAAAGGCGACACGCGGCGCGGACCGCGGCTGACCAGTTCCGCATGCGTCTGCTCGATCAGGGGCAGGCCGCCGATGCCCGAACCGATGTTGCAGCCGATACGGGTGGCCATCTCCGGATCGAGCGCGTCGCCCGTGGGCAGCCCGCTGTCCTGGACCGCCTGGATGGCGGCGGCCAGCCCGAGATGGATGAAGCGGTCCATGTGCCGGGCCTCCTTCTCGGGGATGTAGTCCCCGATGTTGAAACCCTTGACCTCGCCGGCGAACCTGCAGGCGAAGTTGCTTGCGTCGAACTGGGTGATGAAGTCGATACCGGGCGTTCCGGCAAGCAGGTTGGCCCAGGAATCGGCGACCGTGTTCCCCACGGGGCTGATACATCCCAGGCCGGTCACGACGACACGGCGACGGCTCATGCGCAAAAACCTTCTTCTATCAGGGGGAGGCGGAGCGCCTCTGGTGGCGGTCAGGCCTTTTGATGGGCGTTGGCGTAGTCGATGGCGTTCTGCACCGTGGTGATCTTCTCGGCGTCCTCGTCCGGGATCTCGATGCCGAATTCGTCTTCCAGGGCCATCACCAGTTCGACCGTGTCAAGCGAGTCGGCCCCCAGGTCGGCCACGAAGGCCTTTTCGTTGGTGACCTGGGACTCTTCAACGCCTAGTTGTTCGGCAATGATTTTTTTGACACGTGCTTCAATATCGCTCATGGTTCCCTCGGAGGGTTGTAAAGAATGAGTCCGGATTTTAGCCGGGCGGGCTTCTGCGCCCGCACCGGCAGCCGTCCGGACGAAAACGGCAGGGTGAATGGTGAGGGACGGCGCGGCCTCAGGCCATGAACATGCCGCCGTTGACGTGCAGTTCCTGCCCCGTCACATAGGACGCCTGCGGGCTCGCGAGATAGGCCACGGCGTGCGCCACGTCGGCCGGCTTGCCCAGGTGGCCGAGCGGAATCTGCGCGAACAGCGCCTTCTGCTGCGCCTCGGGCAGGTCCGCCGTCATGTCGGTATCGATGAAACCCGGCGCCACGCAATTGACCGTGATCTTGCGCGATCCGAGTTCCCGCGCCAGCGCCCGGGTCATGCCGGCCAGGCCGGCCTTGGCGGCGGCGTAGTTGGCCTGCCCCGGGTTGCCGGTGGCGCCGACCACGCTGGTGATGCTGACGATGCGGCCGTAGCGCTGCTTCATCATGGGCTTGATCACGGCGCGCGACAGGCGGAAGACGGCCTTCAGGTTGGTGTCGAGCACCGCATCCCAGTCGTCGTCCTTCATGCGCATGGCCAGCGTGTCGCGGGTGATGCCGGCGTTGTTGACCAGGATCTGCAGGCCGCCATGCTCGGCGACGAGCGCCTCGACCAGCGCGTCGACCGCGGGCGCATCGGTGACGTCGAGCCGCACGCCCAGGCCGCCGTGGGCCGCCAGCGCCGCGCCGATGCGCGCCGCCCCCTCGTCGGTGGTGGCGGTGCCGATCACCTTGACGCCGCGCCCGGCCAGCTCGGCCGCGATCGCCGCGCCGATGCCGCGCGTGGCGCCGGTCACCAGGGCGACCTGGCCGGCATAGAGAATTTCAGACATCAGAGCCTCTTCAATGGTTGGGCGGCCGGGCGGCCGGTTCAGGCCAGCAGGGCCCGCACTTCGGCCAGTGTGGCCGGATCGTAGAGTGCCGCGGCGCTCAGGTCCGGATCGATGCGCTTGAGCATGCCGCTGAGCACCTTGCCCGGACCGCATTCGACCACATGCGTGATGCCGCGCTGTTTCAGAGCCTGCACCGACTCGACCCAGCGCACCGGGCCGAAGGCCTGGCGGTAGAGCGCATCGCGGATCGCCGCGGGCTCGGTCTGCACTGCGACGTCGATGTTGTTGAGCACCGGAATGCGCGGCGCGGCGAAGTCGATCGCGGCCAGCTTCTCCTTGAGCTTCTCGGCGGCGGGCTGCATCAGGCTGGAGTGGAACGGCGCGGACACGGGCAGCGGCAATGCACGTTTCGCGCCCGCGGCCTTCAGCACCTCGCAGGCCTTCTCGACCGCGGCCTTGCTGCCGGCGATCACGGTCTGGGCCGGGTCGTTGAAATTGACCGCCTCCACGATTTCATGGCCAGAACCGGCCAAAGCCCTGGTGACATCTTGGCATCCCGCTATCACTTTTGAAGCATCCAGCCCCAGGATGGCGGCCATGGCGCCCACGCCGACCGGCACCGCCTGCTGCATGGCGGCAGCGCGCAAGCGCACCAGCGGCGCGGCCTGGGCCAGCGTGAGCACGCCGGCGGCGACCAGGGCCGAGTATTCGCCCAGCGAATGGCCGGCCACGGCGGCCGGGTCGGCGCCGCCTTCCGCCTTCCAGGCGCGCCAGGCGGCCACGCCGGCCACCAGCATCACGGGCTGGGTATTGGTGGTGAGCGCCAGCGCCTCCTTGGGGCCTTCGCGCACCAGGCGGGCCACGTCCTCGCCCAGGGCGTCGGAGGCTTCGCGCAGCGTCTCGGCGACGGCCGGGTGGTCGCCCCAGGCGTCGAGCATGCCGACCGACTGGGAGCCCTGGCCGGGAAATACGAAAGCAAACGAGGTCATGCGTGTCTCTTGGGTTACAGAATATGAAGGAAATACCGGTCCAGCCCAGGCTGGACCAGGGCATTCAGCTACAAATCCAGGAGCACCGCACCCCAGGTGAAACCACCGCCGACGCCTTCGAGCATCAGGGTGTCCCCCGCGCGCACCTTGCCGGAGCGCACCGCGACGTCGAGCGCCAGCGGGATCGAGGCGGCGGAGGTGTTGCCGTGCTGGTCGACCGTGACCACCAGCTTGTCCAGCGGCAGCTTGAGCTTGCGCGCCGTGCTCTGCATGATGCGGAGGTTGGCCTGGTGCGGGATCAGCCAGTCGATGTCGGCCTCGGTCCTGCCGGCCTTGGCGAGGGCGGCGTGGGCCGACTTCTCCAGCACGCCCACGGCGAGCTTGAACACGGCCTGGCCGTCCATCTTGAGCAAGGGATCGCCCAGCACCTGCCCGCCCGCGACGTTGCCGGGCACGCACAGGATGCCGACGTGGCGGCCGTCGGCGTGCAGGTCGCTGGCCAGGATGCCGGGCGTGTCGCTGGCCTCCAGCACCACGGCGCCAGCGCCGTCGCCGAACAGCACGCAGGTGGTGCGATCGTTGAAGTCGAGGATGCGCGAGAACACCTCGGCGCCGACCACCAGCGCGCGCTGCGCCGCGCCGGACTGGATCATGGCGTCAGCCACGGTCAGCGCATAGACGAAGCCGCTGCAGACCGCCTGCACGTCGAAGGCCGGGCAGCCCAGGATGCCACGCGCGGCCTCGGAGGACTGGGCCAGCCTGTGCTGCAGGATGCAGGCGGTGGACGGGAACACCATGTCCGGCGTGGACGTGGCGACGATGATCAGGTCGATGTCGGCCGCGCCGACGCCGGCGGCCTCCAGCGCGCGCTGGCAGGCCTCGAAGGCGAGGTCGCTGCTGGTGACCTCCGGCGCCGCGAAGTGGCGCGCGCGGATGCCGGTGCGCTCGACGATCCACTCGTCGGAGGTCTCGACGCCGCGCTGCGCCAGTTCGGCGGCCAGTTCGGCGTTGGTCAGGCGACGGGGTGGCAGGAAGCTGCCGGTGCCGCGGATCCGGGAATAGCGTCTCATGGATTATGGGTGAAGCACGGCGGCCGCGGCCTCGACGGGCACTGCGGCCTCCTGCGGCTGCAGGAGCGGCGCGGCATGCGCGATGCGGGCCTGCACGCGTTCGAGCAGGTGGTTGCGGGCGGCATCATACGCGCGGGCCAGCGCCTGCTCGAACGCCACCTCGTCCGCCGAGCCATGGCTCTTGAACACCAGGCCGCGCAGCCCGAGCAGCGCGGCGCCGTTGTAGCGCCGGTAGTCCATGCGGTGCTTGAGCGCGGTCAGCACCGGATAGGCGCAGATCGCAGCAAATCTGGTGAAGATGTTGCGGGAAAACTCCTCCTTGAGGAATCCCACGATGACCGAGGCCAGGCCTTCGCTGGCCTTGAGCGCGACGTTGCCGACGAAGCCGTCGCAGACCACGATGTCGACCGTGCCCTTGAAGATGTCGTTGCCCTCGACGTTGCCGGCGAAGTTGAGGTCGCCCGCCCGCCCGGCCGCACGCAGCAGTTCGCCGGCGCGCTTGATGACGTCATTGCCCTTGATGACCTCCTCGCCGATGTTGAGCAGGCCCACCGAGGGCTGGTCGTCGTTCTTGAGCACGGAGCCCAGGGCGGCCCCCATGACGGCGAACTGCAGCAGGTGCTCGGCCGTGCAGTCGACGTTGGCGCCCAGGTCCAGCACCGTGGTGGCGCCGCCCTTGGCATTGGGCAACTGGGTGGCGATGGCCGGGCGCTCAATGCCGTCGAGCGTCTTGAGCAGGTAGCGCGCGATCGCCATCAGGGCGCCGGTATTGCCGGCGGAGACCGCCGCGGCGGCCGCCCCGTCCTTGACCTGCTGGATCGCCACGCGCATGGACGAATCCTTCTTGCGGCGCAGGGCCACCTCGACCGGGTCGTCCATGGTCACCACCTCGGTGGCGGGCACGATGCGCGCGCGCGCATGGGCAAAGCCGGCCAGTTGCTCGGGCAGGCCGACCAGCAGCAGTTCGGCATCCGCATGCCGCTCGAGGAAATGCCGGCACGCGGCCAGCGTGACACGGGGACCATGGTCCCCGCCCATGCAATCGACAGCCAGTGTGATCATGGACGGTACGCGGCGCCGCACAGGCGGCCTGTAACAGTGGCAGGCATCAAAACAAAGGCCCGTGCTACAGAAAAAGTAGCGCCGGGCCTTGGTGGTGCAGGCGGTGTCAGGCTTCGGACTTGTTCTTCAGCACCTGACGGCCACGGTAGAAACCGTTCGGGCTGATGTGGTGGCGCAGGTGGGTTTCGCCGGTGGTCGGCTCCACTGCGATGCCCGGCACGTTCAGTGCGTTGTGCGAACGGTGCATGCCGCGCTTGGAAGGGGACTTCTTGTTCTGCTGAACTGCCATGGTGAGGCTCCTGGGATCGGTAGGGAGGTGGGTGAAATGCGCTTATGCCCGGCTTCAAAACCTGGCCCATGGTTCGACAACATGCAAAACACGGTCCGGGCCAGCCCATTCGGTCGGTCACACAAGACGCCCAGGGATTCGCGCGAAGCCCTCGATTATAGCGACTTCTTCTCGCCAGGCCGCATGTGGGCCAGCGCGGCGAACGGATGGGGCTTCTCGGCATTGGCGGCCTCGAAGTCCGGGTCCGCCACCGACAGCGGCACGTCGATCGGGCAGACCTCGTGATGCGGCACCACGGGCAGCGCCATCAGGCATTCGTCCTCGACCAGTTCCCGCAGGGGGAAATCGCGGCTGGTCACCAGCAGGTCTTCCTCCACCAGGTCGTCCTCGGCTTCGGCGGCGGCCTCGTCGGCCACGAAGCGGAAGGAACGCTCGAAGGACAGAGGCATGTCCACCGGCTCCAGGCAGCGCTGGCAGGTCATGGACAGCAGCGTGTGGCCCTCCAGGTGCAGCCAGGCCTGCGGCGCGCCGCCCACCGTGCGCTGCTCGCCCACGGCGGTCCAGTGCACCGGGCGGTCCGCGCCCTCGCCGGTGGTTTCTTCGAGCAGGCGCGGGAATTTGCGCAGCGGCGCCTCGCCCTGCACGGTGGCTCCGGCCTGGGCGAAGGCCTGCACGTCCAGGTTGTCGGCGGCAAAGTCGTTCTTCATCGGTCCAGTGTAAGAGAATCGATGGATGACGCTTCCCACCGCCACCATCCTCTCCAGGCCTTCCGGCGGCAGGCCGCTGGTGCTGGGCTCGACCTCGCCCTATCGCCGTGAATTGCTGGCGCGGCTGCGGCTGCCTTTCGAGGTCGCGGCCCCGCATGTGGACGAAACCCCCCACCCTGGCGAGGCGCCGCAGGCGCTGGCGGTGCGCCTGGCGCGCGCCAAGGCGCTGGCCGTGGCCCGGCAGCACCCGGACGCGGTGGTGATCGGCTCGGACCAGGTGGCCGACCTCGACGGCGAGCCGCTGGGCAAGCCCGGCGACCATGCGCGCGCCACCGTCCAGTTGCAGCGCATGCGCGGCCGCACCGTGGTGTTCCAGACCGCAGTGACCGTGGCCTGCGCGGCCAGCGGCTTCGAGGCCTCCGACCTGGCCGCCGTGAAAGTGCGCTTTCGCGCCCTGAGCGACGCCGAGATCGAGGCCTACCTGCGCGCCGAGCAGCCCTATGACTGCGCCGGCAGCGCCAAGAGCGAGGGCCTGGGCATCGCCCTGCTCGAGGCCATCGACAACGACGACCCGACCGCCCTGGTCGGCCTGCCGCTGATCCGCACCTGCCGGCTGCTGCGCGCAGCGGGAGTGCCTATCTGATGGCGGCCGGCTCCCTCTACCTGGTGCCCGCGCCGCTGGACTTCGGCTGCGCCACGCAAGCTCCGCTCACCGACGCCCTGCCCGAGGCCACGCTGCGCCGCGCCGCCGGCCTGACCCACTGGATCTGCGAGAACGCCAAGAGCGCGCGCGCCTACCTGAAGCGGGTCGACGCGCTGCACCCGCTGGCCGCGCCGCTGCAGGCCATGGTGATCCAGGAACTGCCGCACCAGGTGCACAAGAAGGGCGACCACGGCGGCGGCTTCGATGCCAGCGCGCTGCTGGCGCCCGCGCTGCAGGGCCACGACATCGGCCTGCTGAGCGAAGCCGGCATGCCGGCCGTGGCCGATCCGGGCTCTTCGGTGGTGCGCGCGGCGCACGACGCGGGCCTGGCCGTGGTGCCGCTGGTCGGCCCGGTGTCGCTGCTGCTGGCCCTGGCCGCCAGTGGCCTGAATGGCCAGAACTTCGCCTTCACCGGCTACCTGCCGCAGGATGCGGACGAGCGCGTCCAGCGCATCCGCGCGCTGGAGTCTTTGGCCCTCAAGCAAGGCCAGACCCAGCTCTTCATCGAGACGCCCTACCGCAACGCCGCGCTGTGGCAGGCGCTATTGCAGCACCTGCAGCCCAACACCCGGCTGGCCATCGCGGCCGGCCTCACACTGGCCCAGGCGCGCCTGGAAAGCCGCAGCGCGCGCCAATGGCGCCAGCACGGCGCGCCGCCGCCCGACAACCGCACGCCGGCGGTGTTCGCCATCGGCCGCTGATCACAGCGTGGGCGGTTGCGGCTGCATGGCCAGGTCCGCCAACGCCAGCATGCGGCGCAAGGAGCCGCCGAGCTGCCCCCAGCCGCGGCCGTTGCCGCGCTCGATGGCGGGCAGAGCCAGCACCTCATAGACCGGCAGCCATTGCTCCTGCCCATGTGCGTCCTGCACGCGCAGGCGCAGCGCGGGGTTGGGCAGGTAGTGGCCGTTCTTCATGCGCAGCCACAGGCGGCGTGCCGGCCGGTAGTCGCTGTCGACCTCGGCGCGGGCCAGCACGGCGTTGAAGTAAACGCGCTTGCGGCGCTCTTCGCGCCAGACGGCATCAGGGAAGACGTCGATGTTGCGCATCAGGTAGGCGGCGTCGAAGCCGCGCAGCAGATAGACCTGCTGTTGCCTGGTGTTGTAGGAAGTGGAGGCCAGCGTCTTGAGGCCCGCCAGCATGAGCTGCAGCGGCAGGTACTCGCCCTGGTGCTGGTGCAGGCGCACCAGGCGGCCGTCGACCTGCACGTCGACGAAGGGCGCGGCCACGCGCTGCCACATGGCGGCGAAGGGGCCCTGGGCGTAGCCGGCGTCGCGCGCGGCGCGCGCCAGCGCGTAGTGCTGGGCGGTATGGCCGAACAGGTCGCGCAGGTCCAGATTGGCGCCGCGCTCGATCAGTGCGTCCGCCAGCGGCAGGTTGCCGGCCTGGGCGGCGAGCATGAGCGGGGTGGCATCGACCACGGTGCGGTGGTCCACGCCGTACTGGTCGCACTGCTGGAGGATGTCCTTGAAGTTCTTTTTCGCGTAGGGCAAGGCGTGGCGCGTGGCCAGCGCCTGGAGTGCGCGGGCTGCGGCATCGCCCTTCATGAGCTGGCTGGCGGCGGGCCAGTGCATCTCGTGGTGCAACGCGCCGATGTGGTTGTCCAGGCTGTGCCACAGGGCCATGTCCAGCAGCGACTGGCGCGGCTTGCCGGAGATTTCCCTGGGGTTGTAGGCGCGCTCGGCGCTGGCGGCCAGCAGTTCGCCATTCCACACCGGCCAGGGCACGGGCTTGGTGCGCAGCACGTTCTGGCGGATGGCGTCGGCCTGCTCCTGCTTGCCCTGCTGCTCCAGCCGGTGCGCTTCGCGCTCCCAGTCTTCGCGGCTGGAAGCCGTGGCCTGCAACTCCAGGCGCCCGTCGCCGCCGTGCACGTCGAGCAGTTGCAGCAGTGGGTGCGACATGTCGCCCTCGACCATATAGAGCCGCTCCACCGCGCGGGTGATGGCGACGTACAGGGCGTTGACATAGAACTTCCACAGCTCCAGCGAGCGGTCGTGCTTGTCCTTGGCGCGGCGGTAGTCGAGCTCGTCCTTCTCCAGGTCGGCCGCGCTGACACCCTCGCAGATCTCGGCATACGCTTGGCGCTGGCCGCTGATGAAGCGGTACAGGATGATGCTCGGGTACTCCAGCCCCTTGGCTTCGTGCACCGAGAACACCAGCGGCGTGCGAAAGACGGCGCGGGCCTGGGCCTTGTCCTCGTCGCGCAGCACCAGCACGGCGAATTGGGTCGAGGCGCGCGTGCGGGCGTCGAGGTCGCGCGTGATGGCGTCCTTGTCGGGCAGCAGGCGCACCTCGCCGGCCACGTCGGCGGCGGCCTGCACCAGATGATTGCTCTCGCGGTCGATGGAACCGAAGCGGGCGTGCTTGATCTTGAGCAGCGCATTGGCCACCCGGGTGACCTCGCGCGTGTTGCGGTAGTTGACGGCCAGCACCGACAGGCTCTGCCGCTCGGCCAGTTGCGGGTCGCGCCAGAACAGGCTCTTGACCGCGCTCCACGAGAAGAAGTTGGGGTGCACGATCTGGTTGGAGTCGCCGCACAGCATGAACGGGCCGGGCCCGCCCTTGACGCTTTTGAGGGTGCGCAGCACCAGCGCGAGCTGGGCGTTGGTCAGGTCCTGCACTTCGTCGATGACGATGAAGTCGTACTGCGGCCCGGCCAGCGCCTGCCATTCATGGGCGATCAGGTTGCTGTCGAACAGCCCGCTGCCGGCCAGCCATTCGCGGTACTTGCCGAACAGCGCGTACACCGCTTCGCGCTGCGCGGGCTCGAAGATGGACTGGCGCGGCCCCAGCGCCAGGTAGGCCTCGCGCGTGAGCACGCCCTCGGGCTGGCTGCCGATGACGCCGCGAAATTCCTCGAAGCAGGGGTGCGCGTCGGTGAAGCGGTAGTGCTGGCGGTGGCGGTCGAACCAGGCACGAAAGGCGGCGAAGGTCACCTCGCGGCCCGGCGGCACGCGCAGCGTTTCGAGAAACTCGCGGTAGGACAGGAACTGCGCCTGCTGCGCCGGGTTTTCGTAGCCGTGGGCTTCGTAGATGCCGCGCGCGCTCTGCGCCAGCCAGGGCGACTGGGTCACGTACAGCACCTCGCCCTCGGCTGCGCGCAGCTTGGCCAGCGTCAGCGCGGTCTTGCCCGAGCCGGCCGAGCCGACCAGGATCAGCGGCGGCGGCAGGCGGTAGACCGCCTCCTGCGCATCGTCGAAGGAGATCGGCTTGTCGAGCAGGTGGAAGTCCGCCCGCCCCGGGTGCAGGTAGCGCAGTGGCTCGGCCGCGGCACTGGCCTGCTCGGGGGAGGTGTCCTGCAGCGCGCTGTCGTCGAAGGCCGCACCGCGCAGGAAGCGCGATTTGCCGTAGGCGTGGTGGGGAATCACCTCGAGCGCCAAGCAGACCGTGCGCTCGCCGTGCCGCACGAAGCGCAGCAGCAGGCGGCTGGCGTCGTCGAGCTTGGCGCGGTAGTAAGGCGTGGGGCTGAGCTTCTTGAGATCGGCGCTCTTGAAATCATCGCGCTCGATGGCAGCGCGCACCTTGTCGAATTTGGCCTGGAAACGCGAGAGATCGAGGTCGGAGTGAAGCAGGACGTCCATGTAGGCGTGAGAAAACCCGGTTGCGCTTCAACGCAGCTGCGGCATGGCCAGCGAGGATTGCAGCGCCTGCGCGGCGCCCGCGCCCAGCGCGGCACCGAACTTCTTGGCCAGCCGCTCGGCCACGTTGTCGCGCCGGGTGTAGTCGACGATCTCCTCGGCCTTGACCACCTCGCGCGCCACGTAGTCGACGTTGCCGAGCTGATCGGCCAGGCCCATCTCGACGGCCTGCTGGCCGGTCCAGAACAGGCCGCTGAAGGTCTCCGGCGTTTCCTTCAAGCGGTCGCCGCGGCCGGCCTTGACCACGCCGATGAACTGCTGGTGGATCTGGTCGAGCATGGCCTGCGCGTACTCGCGCTGCCGGGCGCTCTGCGGGCTGAACGGGTCCATGAAGCCTTTGTTCTCGCCCGAGGTGATCAGGCGGCGCTCCACGCCGAGCCTGTCCATCAGGCCGGTGAAGCCGAAGCCGTCCATCAGCACGCCGATGCTGCCGACGACGCTGGCCTTGTCGACGTAGATCTTGTCGGTGGCGACGGCGATGTAGTAGGCCGCCGAGGCGCAGGTTTCTTCCACCACGGCGTAGATCGGCTTCTTGTACTTGGCCTTGAGCCGCACGATCTCGTCGTTGATGATGCCGGCCTGCACCGGGCTGCCGCCCGGGGAGTTGATGAGCAGCACCACGGCCTGGGCGCCGTCGTCCTCGAAGGCGGTGCGCATGGCCGACACGACGAATTCCGCGCTGGCCTGGCTGCCTTCGGCGATTGCACCCTTGACGTCGATCACCGCGGTATGCGCGGTGGACTTGGCAGTGGAGGGCGCCGCGCGGTGGAACAGCATCCAGGCGATGGCGAGCAGGAACACCAGCCACGACAGGCGCATGAAGATCTTCCAGCGCCGCGCCGCGCGCTGCTCCTTGAGCGCGGCGAAGGCGAGCTTCTCGAGCGTCGCACGCTCCCATTGCAGATTGTCGCCATTTGCTGCATTTTTTGTAGCATTAAACCCAGGTGGAACGCCGGCTTGAGGGCTTTTCCCTTCATGATCCAGGGGGTCGTGAAAGATTGGATCAGTCATCTAGAACTCGAGGGGTTGGAGGTTGTAGGCAGTATGCCAGCGGACCACGCCGTCGGCCTCCGATACTTGTATCTTCACCAGCCCCTTGCGGCACGGGCCGCCGGCGCAGGCGCCGCTGTCGGGATGGTAGGCGGCGCCGTGGGCATGGCACAGCAGCCAGCGCCCGCTGTCGTCGAAGAAGCGCCCGGGCTGCCCGTCCAGCTCCATGCCGACGTGGGTGCAGCGGTTGAGGTAGGCGTGCACCCCGCCCCGGAAGCGCACCGCGAAGGCGCGGCAGGTCTGGCCCGCGTAGACCAGGTCGAAGGCTACCGCAGGGCCGCCGTCGACCAGTTCGTGGCTGTGGCACAGGGCTACCGGGCGTTCCTGCATGGCGGGGTCATGCGTTGTCGCGCAGCCAGTCATCGAGTTCGGCAACGGAGTGCAGCACCCCGAGCGGGCCGAGTTCCGCAAACGCCTCGGGCGTGTGCGCGCCGTAGCTCACGCCGAGGCTGGCGCAGCCGGCGTTGCGCGCCATCAGCAGGTCGTGCGTGGTGTCGCCGACCATCAGCACCCGCTCGGGCGGCAGGCCGAACTCCTGCATCAATTCGTGCAGCATGCGCGGGTCGGGCTTGCCCGCGGTCTCATCGGCGGTGCGAGATCTGTCGAACATGCCGCGCAGTTGCTCGGTCGCCAGCACCTCGTTCAGGCCGCGGCGGCTCTTGCCGGTGGCCACGGCCAGCAGATGGCCACGCGCCTTTAGTGCGTCGAGCAAGGGCAGCACGCCGTCGAACAGGCTCAGGTCGCCGTGGTGCAGCCGGTAGTGGTGGCGGTAGCGCTCGCCCAGCTGCGGGTAGCGCTCGGGCGGGACGTCCGGTGCGGCATGGGCCAGCGCCTGGTTCAGGCTCATGCCGATCACGTAGGCGGCGGCGCGCTCGCTCGGCACGGTGCCGCCGACGTCGCGCACCGCGGCCTGGATGCAGCGCACGATGATGCCGGTGGAGTCGTAGAGGGTTCCGTCCCAGTCGAAGGCGATCAGGTCGAAGCGGAGGGGGCGCTGGGTGGAGTCAGGCATCGGGAGCGAGGGGTTCGGGGACAGGCCCTGACTTTACGCGGCCCAGGGCCGCAGCTCCGGCGGTAGTTCGGCGCTCAGCGTGATGCGCTCCGCGCTCGCCGGATGGGTGAACTGCAGCCGCCACGCGTGCAGGAACATGCGCGACAGCCCGAGTCCGGCAAGCCGCTTGTTGAGGGCGAAGTCGCCGTACTTGTCGTCGCCCGCGATGGCGTGGCCGCCGGACGCCAGGTGCACCCGGATCTGGTGCGTGCGGCCGGTCTTGATCGTCACCTCCAGCAGCGAGAACGCCGGCAGGCCGGCCTCGGGCCGGGCCGCGATGCCATGGCGCAGCTTGACCAGGGTGACCGAGCGCATGCCGTCCGGATCGTCGGCGCTGGTGACGCGCACACGGCGCTCGCCGTCGGCCTGCAGGTACTTGTGCAGCGGCTGGTCGATCACCTTGCGGCTGGCCGGCCACGCGCCGATGGCCAGCGCCAGATAGGTCTTGCCGGTTTCGCGCTCGCGGAACTGGTCCTGCAGCCGGGTCAGCGCCGAGCGCCGCTTGGCCACGAGCAGGATGCCCGAGGTCTCGCGGTCGAGCCGGTGCACCAGTTCGAGGAACCTGGCCTCGGGCCGCGCCTGCCGCAACTGCTCGATGACGCCAAAGCTCACGCCGCTGCCGCCGTGCACGGCGACGCCGGCCGGCTTGTCGAGGGCGATCAGGTGCTCGTCCTCGAACAGCACCGGAAATTCGCGCGCCGGCGCCGGGCGCGCGGCCTTGGCCTCGGCCGCCTCGGACACCCGCACCGGCGGCAGGCGCACCACATCGCCCGCCGCCACGCGGGTATCGGCTGAGGCGCGGCCCTTGTTCACCCGCACCTCGCCGCTGCGGATGATGCGGTAGACGTGGGTCTTGGGCACGCCCTTGAGCTCACGGATCAGGAAGTTGTCGAGCCGCTGGCCTTCGGACTCCGCGTCCACGGTCACCTGCCGCACGGCGGGCACTGCGGACGGGACTTTGGCCCCTATAATGTGTTTCACTGGCACGACATTGTGTAAGTGGTTGATTTTGATGGAGTTTAGTCCACCCACCACGCCGCATGCCGCCAGCAGGTCGATGCCACCGGAGGCTTTTCCGGGCAAGTTGCGCACCCATTGTCCGCAGCGGCCCGCAGCACCCCCGGGCGAGCCGGCACTTTGAAACACCGAACCGGAATACCCCAAGCTGGTATGTCCCGCGCCTCATGCGGCAAGGGCCAACCAGCGGATGGAAGCGAGACTCTTGCCGTGCTGATTGCCCTGGTACCTGCCCTCTGGCGGTGGCTCATGCCCCCGCCCGCCGGCGTGCCCCGGTGGTCTGCGCCTCTTCCGCGGGCACACGTTGTCCGCCCGGCCGCTCCTTTTCCTGATCTGCGGCCGCAGCTCGCCTCCTTCCACGCGCCCCCGCCCCGTCTGCAGCGCTGAGGCGCCCGCAGCCGCGGCTTGACCGGCAATTCCCTTCGTTTCGAAGCGTCAGTTCAGGCATCGTTGGCCCCATCCGGGCCTGTACGAAGTTTTGAATACACGAAGGAACGCATCATGAAGCGGATGCTGATCAACGCCACGCAGGCCGAGGAACGCCGCCTGGCCATCGTCGACGGCCAAAAGCTGCTCGACTACGAAATCGAGATCGAAGGGCGCGAGCAGCGCAAGGGCAACATCTACAAGGCCGTCGTCACGCGCGTCGAGCCCTCGCTGGAGGCCTGCTTCGTCGACTACGGCGAAGACCGCCACGGCTTCCTGCCATTCAAGGAAATCTCCCGCCAGTACTTCGCCGCCGGCGTCTCGGTGAGCCAGGCGCGCATCAACGACGTGATCAAGGAAGGCCAGGAACTGCTGGTCCAGGTCGAAAAGGAAGAGCGCGGCAACAAGGGCGCGGCCCTGACCACCTTCGTCAGCCTGGCCGGCCGCTACGTGGTGCTGATGCCCAACAACCCGCGCGGCGGCGGCGTCAGCCGGCGCATCGAGGGCGAGGACCGCGCGGAACTCAAGGAGGCGATGGACCAGCTCGAATACCCGAACGGCATGAGCATCATCGCGCGCACCGCCGGCATCGGCCGCAGCGCGCCCGAACTGCAGTGGGACCTGAACTACCTGCTCAAGCTCTGGACCGCCATCGACGGCGCGGCCAAGGGCGGCAAGGGCGCCTTCCTGATCTACCAGGAATCGAGCCTGGTCATTCGCGCCATCCGTGACTACTTCAACCACGACATCGGCGACATCCTGATCGACACCGACGACATCTACGAGCAGGCGCACCAGTTCATGGCGCACGTCATGCCCGAGCATGCCGCCCGCGTGAAGCGCTACCGCGACGATGCGCCGCTGTTCAGCCGCTTCCAGATCGAGCACCAGATCGAATCGGCCTACGCCCGCACCGTGACCCTGCCCTCGGGCGGCGCCATCGTGATCGACCACACCGAAGCGCTGGTGAGCGTGGACGTCAACTCGGCCCGCGCCATCAAGGGCGGCGACATCGAGGAAACCGCCACCCGCACCAACCTGGAGGCCGCCGACGAGGTCGCGCGCCAGATGCGCCTGCGCGACCTGGGCGGCCTGATCGTGATCGACTTCATCGACATGGAAGAGTCGAAGAACCGCCGCGAAGTCGAAAACCGCCTGCGCGACGCGCTGCGCCAGGACCGCGCCCGCGTGCAGTTCGGCGCGATCAGCAAGTTCGGCCTGATGGAAATGAGCCGCCAGCGCCTGAAGCCCGCGCTGTCCGAAGGCGCGCACATCAACTGCCCGCGCTGCGGCGGCTCCGGCCACATCCGCGACACGGAAAGCTCCGCGCTGCAGATCCTGCGCATCATCCAGGAGGAGTCCATGAAGGACAACACCGCCGCCGTGCACACGCAGGTGCCGGTGGAAGTGGCCTCCTTCCTGCTCAACGAAAAGCGCACCGAGATCGCCAAGATCGAACTCAAGCAGCGCGTCAACGTGCTGATGGTGCCCAACAAGTCGCTGGAAACCCCGCACTACAAGCTCGAACGCCTGAAGCACGACGACCCGCGCCTGGACTGCATCGAGGCCAGCTACAAGCTCGCCGAAGTGGTCGAAGACCCGACCACGGTCACGCGCCGCTCGCAGGAGCCCACCAACAAGCAGACGCCGGTCATCAAGGGCGTGCTGCCCGATGCCCCCGCGCCCCAGGCCACGCCGCGCCCGGTACCGGCACCGGTTCCCGCCCCGGCGGCCGCCGCGCCCCAGGCGCGCGCGCCGCAGCCGCTGTCTCTTATACACATCTCCGAGCCCACGAGACCGTACAGGAACTCGCGTATGCCGTCTTCTGCTTGAAAAAGGGGGGGGGGGGGGGGGGGGGGGGGGGGGGGGGGGGGGGGGGGGGGGGGGGGGGGGGGGGGGGGGGGGGGGGGGGGGGGGGGGGGGGGGGGGGGGGGGG
>NZ_JAELTO010000362.1 GCF_016428875.1 Xylophilus sp. ASV27 | reverse complement strand
CCCCCCCCCCCCCCCCCCCCCCCCCCCCCCCCCCCCCCCCCCCCCCCCCCCCCCCCCCCCCCCCCCCCCCCCCCCCCCCCCCCCCCCCCCCCCCCCCCCCCCCTTTTCAAGCCGAAGACGGCATACGAGATTTCCTGTACGGTCTCGTGGGCTCGGAGATGTGTATAAGAGACAGGCCGAGGCCGGCGTGCAGTTCCGCATGGGCCACACCATCACCGCGCTGCGCGAGGCCGGCGGCCGCATCGACCACGTCGAGGTGACCGATGCCGAAGGCCGCTTCCAACGCATCCAAGGCGATGCCT
>NZ_JAELTO010000361.1 GCF_016428875.1 Xylophilus sp. ASV27 | reverse complement strand
CCCCCCCCCCCCCCCCCCCCCCCCCCCCCCCCCCCCCCCCCCCCCCCCCCCCCCCCCCCCCCCCCCCCCCCCCCCCCCCCCCCCCCCCCCCCCCCCCCCCCCCCCCACCCCCCCCCCCCCCCCCCCCACCTACACTAGGTTCTCTTCGTCGGCAGCGTCAGATGTGTATAAGAGACAGGCCTGCAGGAATGCAGGTGTCCCAGGTGCCGAACATGTCGACCACCTGCCAGAAGGCCGACGGCAGCCCCGCTGATGTGAGCATCGCGGCAGACCGCAGTTCGTTCACGATCTCGGGCTTCCGCTTC
>NZ_JAELTO010000360.1 GCF_016428875.1 Xylophilus sp. ASV27 | reverse complement strand
CCCCCCCCCCCCCCCCCCCCCCCCCCCCCCCCCCCCCCCCCCCCCCCCCCCCCCCCCCCCCCCCCCCCCCCCCCCCCCCCCCCCCCCCCCCCCCCCCCCCCCCCCCCCCCCCCCCCCCCCCCCCCGACACCTACACTAGGTTCTCTTCGTCGGCAGCGTCAGATGTGTATAAGAGACAGGTCATGTGCACGTCCACCGCCTCGAAGCCGGCGGCGTCGAAGGCGTAGGCCATTTCCACATGCGAGTTGACGCCCTGCTCGCGCAGGATGGCCACGCGCGGCCGGGCGGCGCCGACGATGGCGGGG
>NZ_JAELTO010000359.1 GCF_016428875.1 Xylophilus sp. ASV27 | reverse complement strand
TCAACGAACGGGCAAGCCCGCCAGCGAGGAGCTCAGCTACTACCTCAGCAGCCTGCCGGGGCACACGGGCGCAGATGTGCTGGCCCACAGCATCCGCGCGCACTGGAGCGTGGAGAACCAGTTGCACCTGTCTCTTATACACATCTGACGCTGCCGACGAAGAGAACCTAGTGTAGGTGTGGGGGGGGGGGGGGGGGGTGGGGGGGGGGGGGGGGGGGGGGGGGGGGGGGGGGGGGGGGGGGGGGGGGGGGGGGGGGGGGGGGGGGGGGGGGGGGGGGGGGGGGGGGGGGGGGGGGGGGGGGGGGGG
>NZ_JAELTO010000358.1 GCF_016428875.1 Xylophilus sp. ASV27 | reverse complement strand
CCCCCCCCCCCCCCCCCCCCCCCCCCCCCCCCCCCCCCCCCCCCCCCCCCCCCCCCCCCCCCCCCCCCCCCCCCCCCCCCCCCCCCCCCCCCCCCCCCCCCCCCCCCCCTTTTCAAGCAGAAGACGGAATACGAGATTTCCTGTACGGTCTCGTGGGCTCGGAGATGTGTATAAGAGACAGGCCAGAGGACACGCCGATCAACGAGTTGGTCGACATCGCCCATCAGCGCTGGCGCATCGAGCGTGACTACCAGGATCTGAAGCAGGATTTCGGCCTGGGCCACTACGAGGGCCGAGGGTGGCGGGGG
>NZ_JAELTO010000357.1 GCF_016428875.1 Xylophilus sp. ASV27 | reverse complement strand
CCCCCCCCCCCCCCCCCCCCCCCCCCCCCCCCCCCCCCCCCCCCCCCCCCCCCCCCCCCCCCCCCCCCCCCCCCCCCCCCCCCCCCCCCCCCCCCCCCCCCCCCCCCTTTTTAATGATCCGGCGACCCCCGAGATCTACACTAGGTTCTCTTCGTCGGCAGCGTCAGATGTGTATAAGAGACAGGGGCAGGCCCAGGGCGTCGGCGAGATCGGCGGCCTCAAGTGCGCGCTGCTCGGCTTCATCGCCGTTGCCCATGATGGACGCCGCATAGCTGCACGCCACGAGCGCGCGTGCGCGGATCTCGTTGGGG
>NZ_JAELTO010000004.1 GCF_016428875.1 Xylophilus sp. ASV27 | reverse complement strand
CTGGTGTGGGATGGGATGCAAGGCGCAAACCGCAGCCATAGCCGCAGCTATGGCGAGGATTTGCAACGCCGCAGACCGCCCACAGCAGGGATGCGCGACACGCGAGGGACTTGTTCAGCGTTGCCCTTACTCAATCAGCCTGCTTGCGCAGGAAAGCCGGGATCTCCAGGTCGTCCATCCCGCCCGAGGCCAGCGCATCGACGCGCGCCGCCGCCTGGGTGCGGTTGGTGCGCCAGACGCTGGGCACGGCCATGTTGCCGTAGTCGGTGGCGGCAACACTGCCCCCGCCGCCGGTGAGCGCGCCGCCGGCCGTGCCCACGGGCAGGCCGAAGGCGACGTCGTGCGTGCCGGTGCGCAGCACCTGCAGCGGCGGCGCGGTGCGGCGCTGCTGGCCCTGGCGCGAGAGGCCGGTGGCCACCACGGTGACGCGGATCTGCTCGCCCAGGTTGTCGTCGTAGGCAGTGCCGTAGATCACGTGCGCGTCGGGCGAGGCATAGGCGCGGATGGTGTTCATCGCCAGCTTGGACTCCGACAGCTTCAGGCTGCCCTTGGCCGCGGTGATCAGCACCAGCACGCCCTTGGCGCCCGAGAGGTCGATGCCCTCCAGCAGCGGGCAGGCCACGGCCTGCTCGGCGGCGATGCGGGCGCGGTCCGGGCCGTCGGCCACGGCGGTGCCCATCATGGCCTTGCCGGGCTCGCCCATCACGGTGCGCACGTCCTCGAAGTCGACGTTGACGTGGCCGGGCACGTTGATGATCTCGGCGATGCCGCCCACGGCGTTCTTGAGCACGTCGTTGGCATGCGCGAAGGCTTCGTCCTGCGTGACTTCGTCGCCCAGCACCTCCAGCAGCTTCTCGTTGAGCACCACGATGAGCGAATCGACGTTGGCCTCGAGCTCCAGCAGCCCCTGGTCCGCATTGGTCATGCGGCGGCCGCCCTCGAATTCGAACGGCTTGGTCACCACGCCCACCGTGAGGATGCCCATCTCCTTGGCGACGCGGGCGATCACCGGCGCCGCACCGGTACCGGTGCCGCCGCCCATGCCGGCGGTGATGAAGAGCATGTGCGCGCCGTCGATGGCCGCGCGGATCTCATCCAGCGCGGCTTCGGCGGCTTCCTTGCCCTTGTCGGGCTTGCTGCCGGCGCCCAGGCCGCTCTGGCCGAGCTGGATGGTGCGGTGCGCCGCGCTGCGCGACAGCGCCTGCGCGTCGGTGTTGGCGCAGACGAACTCAACGCCCTGCACCGCACGCTCGATCATGTGCTCGACGGCATTGCCGCCGCCGCCGCCGACACCGATCACCTTGATCTGCGTGCCCTGGTTGAACTCTTCGACTTCGATCATTTCGATGCTCATGGGGATCTCCTGAAATCTGTACGGAATGAATGGCTGGACCGGAATCTCTGTGGGCCTATGACGGCGACCAGGGCGGACCCGTGCGCCGCCATCGCCATCGTCGCAATCCATGCGGACTGCCGCGCGCCAACCAGGGTTTGCGGGGACGGCTCATGCGACGAATCCTGCGCATGCACCGCAGACGGCGCGCACGCGGCCCAACCCAAGGACGCCGCGGAACCGGCCCGGCCGGGCCGCAGGCGACGCCCCCTGGAAGGGGGTTGGCGAAGACACGAAGTGCGCAGCCTGGGGGACCATCAGAAGTTCCCGATGATGAAGTCCTTGAAGCGGCCGAAGGCGGTCTTCACGGAACCGTGCTTCTGCGCCACCCTGAAGCCGCGCAGGCGCGCCAGCCGGGCCTCCTCCATCAGTCCCATGACCGTGGCCGCGCGCGGCTGGCTGACCATGTCGGCCAGCGCGCTTGCATACTTGGGGATGCCGCGGCGCACGGGCTTGAGGAAGATGTCCTCGCCCAGCTCCACCATGCCCGGCATGACCGCGCTGCCGCCGGTCAGCACGATGCCGGAGGACAGCATTTCCTCGTAGCCGGACTCGCGGATGACCTGCTGCACCAGCGAGAAGATCTCTTCGATGCGCGGCTCGATCACGCCGGCCAGCGCCTGCTTGCTGAGCATGCGCGGGCCGCGGTCGCCCAGGCCGGGCACCTCCACCTGCGCGTCGGGGTCGGCCAGCAGTTGCTTGGCGTAGCCGGCCTCGACCTTGATGTCTTCCGCGTCCTTGGTGGGCGTTCGCAGCGCCATGGCGATGTCGCTGGTGATCAGGTCGCCGGCGATCGGGATCACCGCCGTGTGGCGGATCGCGCCGTTGGTGAACACCGCCACGTCGGTGGTGCCGGCGCCGATGTCCACCACGGCCACGCCCAGTTCGCGCTCGTCGTCGGTCAGCACCGCCTGGCTGGAGGCCAGCGGGTTGAGCATGAGCTGCTCCACGTCCAGGCCGCAGCGGCGCACGCACTTGATGATGTTCTCGGCCGCGCTCTGCGCGCCGGTGACGATGTGCACCTTGGCCTCCAGGCGGATGCCGCTCATGCCGATCGGCTCGCGCACGTCCTGGCCGTCGATGACGAACTCCTGCGGCTCGACCAGCAGCAGGCGCTGGTCGGTCGAGATGTTGATGGCCTTGGCGGTCTCGACCACGCGCGCCACGTCGGCCGGCGTGACTTCCTTGTCCTTGACCGCCACCATGCCGCTGGAGTTGAGGCCGCGGATGTGGCTGCCGGTGATGCCGGTGTAGACCCGGGTGATCTTGCAGTCGGCCATCAGCTCGGCCTCCTTCAAGGCCTGCTGGATGCTCTGCACCGTGGCGTCGATGTTGACCACCACGCCGCGCTTCAGGCCGTTGGAGGGCGCGATGCCCAGCCCCGCGAGCTTGAGTTCCCCCCCGGGCATGACCTCGGCCACGACCACCATCACCTTGGCCGTGCCGATGTCGAGTCCCACCACCAGATCTTTGTACTCTTTGGGCATGTCGTTACCTGTATGCGTTCGTTTGCTTATCTCGTGGCCGCGCGGCCGGCCGGGGCTGCGGCTTGGCGGCCAGCCGCGCGGCGGCCTCGGCGCTGACAGTGGTCACCCCGCGCAGGCGCAGCGCATAGCCGTCGGTGTGGCGCAGGTCGGCCGACTCCAGCGCATCGGGACGCCGGCCGTACTTGGCGGCCACCTCGGGCAGCGTGCGCACGAAGCGCCTGGCGCGCTCCAGGATCTCCGGCGGCGTGCCGCCGCCCAATTCCACCGTGGCCTCGTCCTCCAGCATGGCGCGCCAGCTTCCGCGGCTGGACAACTGCAGCTCCACCAGGCGCGTGCCCAGCGGCTCGAACACCGGAGCGAGCCACTGCTCCATCGCCCAGACCTCGCGTGCCTGGCCCTCGGGCCCCTGCAGGCGCGGCAGGTCGTCCTCATCGACGTCGTCCACGTTGGCCTCGAATACCTCGCCATGGTCGTTGAGCAGGGTCGATGCGCTCTCCGGCCCCCAGTAGGCGACCGCCTTGTGCTCTTCCAGCGTCACGTGCAGCCGATTGGGAAACTCGCGCCGCACCGTGGCGCGGCGCACCCAGGGCACGGACTCGAAGGCCGCGCGCGTGGCCGCCAGGTCCATGGTGAAGAAGTTGCCGTGCAGCTTGTGCGCCACGTTGGCCCGCAGCGTGATGGCGTTGTTGTGCGCCAGGTCGCCCTCGACGTCGATGCGTCCCAGCGCGAAGGCCGGGTGCCGCAGGCCCCACCACCCGAGCGCCATCAGCACCAGCGCGGCAGAGCTCACGAACAGAACCGCAGCGGTCACGTTCATGAGCCTGACGTCGAAGGGCTGGGGTAGGGTGTCGGCCATGGCCTATGCCTTGGCCGCGCGCTGCGCGTCCGAATAGTCCAGCGCCGCCGTCGCCAGGATGCGCAGGCACAGCTCCTCGTAGCCGATGCCGGCCGCGCGTGCCGACATCGGCACCAGCGAATGGCTGGTCATGCCGGGCGAGGTGTTCATCTCCAGCAGGAACGGCTTGCGGTCGCTGGCGCGGATCATCAGGTCGGCACGGCCCCAGCCGCGGCAGCCGAGCGTGCGGTAGGCCGCCAGCACCAGGTGCTGGATGGCGCGCTCCTCGGCCTCGGGCAGGCCGCTCGGGCACTGGTACTGCACGTCGTCGGTGAAGTACTTGTTCTGGTAGTCGTAGGCCCCCTCGGGGGCGCAGATGCGCACCACCGGCAGCGCCTGCGCGTCGAGGCCGGTGCCGATCACCGGGCAGGTGACCTCTTCGCCCTCGATGAACTCCTCGCACAGCACATCGGGGTCGTACCTGGCCGACAGCGCCACGGCGTCCTGCATGTCGGAATAGCCGCGCACCTTGGTCACGCCGATGGAAGAGCCCTCGCGCGGCGGCTTGACGATCAGCGGCAGGCCCAGCACGTCGGGCACGGCGCGCACCTGTTCGCGCTGCTGCTGGCCGGCGGCCAGGCGCACGTAGCGCGGCGTGGCCAGGCCGTCGGCGGTCCACACGCGCTTGGTCATGACCTTGTCCATGGCGATGGCCGACGCCATCACGCCGGGTCCGGTGTAGGGAATGCCCATCAGCTCGAGCGCGCCCTGTACCGTGCCGTCTTCGCCGAAGCGGCCGTGCAGGGCGATGAAGCAACGCGCGAAGCCCTCGCCGCGCAGCGCCGAGAGGTCGCGCCCGGCCGGGTCGAAGGCATGCGCGTCGACGCCGCGCGCGCGCAGCGCGGCGAGCACGCCGGTGCCCGACATGAGGGACACCTCGCGCTCGGCCGAGGCGCCGCCCATGAGCACGGCCACCTTGCCGAACGCTGCGGGATTGTGCATGTCAACGCTGCTCAAGACCGTGTTCCTTCCTGGGCCGTCCGCTCTTCCTGCCGAAACATTTCGACCAGCCGTCCGGGCACGGCGCCGATCGAGCCGGCCCCCATGCACATCACCACATCGCCGTCGCGCGCGTTGTCGCGGATCGCCTCGGGCAGGTCCGCCACGTCGTCCACGAACACCGGCTCGACCTTGCCGGCCACGCGCAGCGCGCGCGCCAGCGAGCGGCCGTCGGCCGCGACGATCGGGCTCTCGCCGGCGGCATAGACCTCGGTCAGCAGCACCGCGTCGGCCGCGCCGATCACCTTCACGAAATCCTCGAAGCAGTCGCGCGTGCGGCTGTAGCGGTGCGGCTGGAAGGCCAGCACCAGGCGCCGCCCCGGGAACGCGCCGCGCGCGGCGGCCAGCGTGGCGGCCAGTTCCACCGGATGGTGGCCGTAGTCGTCGATCACGGTGAAGCTGCCGCCGGTTCTGGCCGGCACCTCGCCATAGCGCTGGAAGCGCCGGTCGACGCCGGTGAAGTGGGCCAGCGCCGCCAGCACGGCCGCGTCGGGGATGTTGAGTTCGACCGCCACCCCGATGGCCGACAGCGCGTTGAGCACGTTGTGCTCGCCGGCGAGGTTGAGCACCACGTCCAGGTCGGGCAGCACCACGCCGTTGCGCCGCTGCACGGTGAAATGCATCTGGCCGCCCGCGGCGCGCACGTTCAGGGCGCGCACTTCGGCATCCTCGGAGAAGCCGTAGCTGGTCACCGGGCAGGTGACCTCGGGCAGGATCTCGCGGATGGCCGGGTTGTCGATGCACAGGATGGCCGTGCCATAGAACGGCATGCGGTGCAGGAAGTCGACGAAGGCGCCCTTCAGCCGGCCGAAGTCGTGGCCGTAGGTCTCCATGTGGTCGGCGTCGATGTTGGTCACCACCGCCATCACCGGCATCAGGTTGAGGAAGGACGCATCGGATTCGTCGGCCTCGACCACGATGTAGTCGCCGCTGCCCAGCCGCGCATTGGCGCCGGCGCTGTTGAGCCGGCCGCCGATGACGAAGGTCGGGTCCAGCCCGGCCTCGGCCAGCACGCTGGTGACCAGGCTGGTGGTGGTGGTCTTGCCGTGCGTGCCGGCAATGGCGATGCCCTGCTTCAGGCGCATCAGCTCGGCCAGCATCAGGGCGCGCGGCACCACCGGGATGCGCTTCTCGCGCGCGGCGATGACCTCGGGGTTGTCCTGCTGCACGGCGGTGGAGGTGACCACGGCGTCGGCACCCGCGATGTGCGAGGCGTCGTGGCCGACGCAGGTGCGGATGCCCAGCCCCCGCAGGCGCCGCAGCGTGGCGCTGTCGCTCAGGTCGGAGCCGGAGATGGTGTAGCCCAGGTTGAACAGCACCTCGGCGATGCCGCTCATGCCGGTGCCGCCCATGCCGACGAAATGGATGTGGTGGATGGCATGCTTCATGGCCGCGCGCTCCACTCCTTAATTGATAGCATATAGCCTAGGTAGTACCTGGGCTTGCGCCCTTTTTCATGAATAAAAGCCGATGTCATGGCAGCAGTTCCTCGCAGCCGCGGAGCAAGGCCTCGACGGCATCGGTCCTGCGCTGGGCATAGGCCTTCTCGGCGCGCGCCTGCAGCGCTTCGCGCGTGAGGCCGCGCAGCAGTTCGGCCAGCCGCGCTGCCGTCAGGTCCGTCTGCGGCAGCAGCCAGCCGCCGCCGCCGTCCACCAGGAAACGGGCGTTGATGGTCTGGTGGTCGTCCACCGCCGAGGGGAAGGGCACGAACACGGCGGCGGCGCCGACGGCCGCGATCTCGGTCACGGTGCTGGCGCCGGCGCGGCAGACGATCACGTCGGCCTCGGCGAAGGCGCGCGCCGTATCGGTGATGAAAGGCGTGAGTTCGGCCTCGACGCCCGCCTGCGCGTAGTGCGCGCGCAGGGCGTCGATCTGCTTCTCGCCGCTCTGGTGCGTGACCCGGGGACGCTCGCCGGCCGGGATCAGGGCCAGCGCCTGCGGCACGGCGGCGTTGAGCGCCGTGGCGCCCAGGCTGCCGCCGACCACCAGCAGCCGCAGCGGCCCGCTGCGGCCGGCAAAGCGCTGCGCAGGCGCGGGCTGCGCCAGGAATTCCGCGCGCAGCGGGTTGCCCACCCAGCGCGCGCCGGCCAGCACCTGCGGGAAGGCGGTGTAGACGCGGTCGGCCACCTTGGCCAGCACCTTGTTGACCAGGCCGGCGACGGAATTCTGCTCGTGCAGCAGCAGCGGCCGGCCCAGCAGCACGGCCATCAGGCCGGCCGGAAAGCTGATGTAGCCGCCAAAGCCCAGCACCACCTGCGGCCGCACGCGGCGCAGCACCTGCAGGCTCTGCCAGAAGGCGCGCAGCAGCCGCAGCGGCAGCAGCGCCAGCGTGAGCGGCCCCTTGCCGCGCACGCCGGAGAAGGCCACCGGCTCGAAGGCGAAGCCGCGCGGCGGCACCAGGCGGCTTTCCATGCTGCCCGGCGCGCCGATCCAGTGCACCCGCCAGCCGGCCGCGCGCAGCGCCTCGGCCACGGCGATGCCGGGGAAGATGTGGCCGCCGGTGCCGCCGGCCATGACGAGGGCGGTCTTGCCCGTCATACCCGGCCCCCGCGCATCAGCACCCGGTTCTCGTAGTCGATCCGCAGCACCAGCGCGATCGCCACCAGGTTCATCAGGATCGCCGAGCCGCCGTAGCTCATGAAGGGCAGCGTCAGCCCCTTGGTCGGCAGCGCGCCCAGGTTCACGCCCATGTTGATGAAGGCCTGGAAGCCCACCCACATGCCGATGCCCTGCGCCACCAGCCCGGCGAACACGCGGTCCAGCGCGATCGCCTGGCGGCCGATGTGCATGATGCGGCGGGTCAGCCAGAAGAACAGCAGGATCACGCCGAGCACGCCCATCAGGCCGAACTCCTCGCCGATCACCGCGAGCAGGAAGTCGGTATGGGCCTCGGGCAGCCAGTGCAGCTTCTCGACGCTGCCGCCCAGGCCGACGCCGAAGATCTCGCCGCGGCCGATGGCGATCAGCGAATGCGACAGCTGGTAGCCCTTGCCCAGCGCGTGCTGCTCGCTCCACGGGTCGAGGTAGGCGAAGATGCGCTCGCGCCGCCAGGGGCTGGCCATCACCATGGTGGCGAAGGCCACCATGATCACCGCCGCGATCATGAAGAACATGCGCGCGTTCACGCCGCCCAGGAACAGGATGCCCATGGCGATCACGGCGATCACCATGAAGGCGCCCATGTCGGGCTCGGCCAGCAGCAGCGCGCCGACGATGCCGACGGCCAGGGCCATCGGCAGCACGGCGCGGAAGAAGCGCTCCTTGACCTCCATGCGGCGCACCATGTAGTCGGCCGCGTAGACCACCACGGCCAGCTTGGCCAGTTCGGAGGGCTGGAAGCGCATGAAGCCCATCGGCAGCCAGCGGCGCGCGCCGTTGACGCTGATGCCGATGTGCGGGATCAGCACGGCGATGAGCAGTGCCAGCGAAGCGACGAACAGCCAGGGCGCATTGCGCTCCCAGCTGCGCAGCGGCACCTGGAAGGCCAGCACGCCGGCGACGAAGCCCACCAGCAGCGAGAACAGGTGGCGCCACATGAAGGAGGTCTGGGAGAAGCCCGCGCGCGAGAAGCGCGGGTTGTCGGGCATGGCGATGGAGGCCGAATAGACCATCACCAGCCCCCAGGCCAGCAGCGCCACCGTGACCCACAGCAGCGCCTGGTCGAAGCCCATGAGGCGCGCCGGCGCGGACTGGGTGCGGGCGAACTCGCGTGAGCCCACGCGCACCGGCAGGGCCTCGCCCGTGGCGCGCGACAGCCCGCCGAACCAGCCGGCGATGCGCCCGGTGACGCCCGTGCCCGGGCCGGCGGCGCTCATGCGGACTCTCCGTGGGAAGGCGCGTCGGCCAGGGCCTGCACCGCCTCGCGGAACACCTGGGCCCGGTGCTCGTAGTCGCGGAACATGTCGAAGCTCGCGCAGGCCGGCGACATCAGCACGGCGTCGCCCGCATGGGCGCGCTGCCGCGCGAGCCGCACGGCATCCTCCAGCGTGGCGGCGTCCTCCAGCGCCACGCCGGTATCGGCCAGCGCGGCGCGGATCAGCGGCGCGTCGCGGCCGATCAGTATCGCCAGCCGGGCGTGGCGCGCCACCGGGGCGGCCAGCGGCGAGAAGTCCTGCCCCTTGCCCTCGCCGCCCAGGATCACCACCAGCCGGCGCTCCGCGCCCAGGCCCTGCAGCGCGGCGACGGTGGCGCCGACGTTGGTGCCCTTGCTGTCGTCGAAGTACTCGACCTCGTCCACCACGGCCACCGGCTCGACGCGGTGCGGCTCGCCGCGGTACTCGCGCAGGCCGTAGAGCATGGGCGCGAGCGGACAGCCGGCGGCCTGCGCCAGCGCCAGCGCGGCCAGCGCGTTCACCGCGTTGTGGCGGCCGCGGATGCGCAAAGCGTCGGCCGGCATCAGGCGCTGCAGGTGCAGTTCCTCGGCCTCGGCGGCGCGGCGGCCCTTGCGGGTTTCATCGGCCTCCAGCGCGCGGGTCAGCCAGGCCATGCCGTTGACCAGGTCGATGCCGTAGTCGCCGGGCCGCTGCGGCGCATCGCCGCCGAAGGTGAGATAGGGCCGCACGAACGGCTTCTGCAGCTTCGCCTTCACGGGCGCGGGCAGCATCTGCATGACCAGCGGATCTTCGCGGTTGAGCAGCATCAGCGCGCGGCTGCCGAAGATGCGGGCCTTGGCCGCAGCGTAGGCCTGCATGCTGCCGTGCCAGTCGAGGTGGTCCTGCGTCAGGTTGAGCACGGCCGCGGCCGTGGGCTCGAAGCCCTGCACGCCGTCGAGCTGGAAGCTCGACAGCTCCAGCACCCAGACCTCGGGCAGCGTGCCGGCATCCAGGTGCGCGGCCAGGGTGTCGAGCAGCGTCGGGCCGATGTTGCCGGCCACGGCCACGGTCTTGCCCGCGCGCTCGACCAGTTGGCCGGTGAGCGAGGTGACCGTGGTTTTGCCATTGGTGCCGGTGATGGCGAGCACCGCCGGGCGGTAGCCGCGCAGCACCGCGGGAGGCTCGTGCAGGGTGGTGTCGCTGAAGTCGTCGACGGGCAGTTCGTCCACGGGCGCGGGCGCTTCCTCCACCGGATCGGCGGGACCATCCACGGGCTGCACCGCTGCCTCGGCGGGCGCGGGAGTTTCATCGCCCTCCTCCCGCAGATCGGCCAGCGCGCGCGCGAACAGGTCCAACTCGCCGCCCACGGGCAGGCCGATGGCGCGCGCCGTGTCCAGCACCGCGGCCGTCGCGGCCGGTGCCAGGCCCGGGGAGCGGTAGACGGCACGCACCGGCGCGCCCTCCACCAGCGCGGCGCCGAACGGCCCGGAAACGAAGCGCGCGCCGGGCACCTCGCTGCGCAGCGCCGCCCACTGCGGCGGCGCCTCGCGCGTATCGGCCACGGTCACCTGCGCGCCGTGGCGCGCGCACCAGCGCGCCATCGCCAGCCCGGACGCGCCCAGGCCCAGGATCAGAACGGGAAGGTCTTGCAGATGCCGCACCGCTGCTACCTCAGCTTCAGCGTGGAGAGGCCGACCAGGCACAGCAGCATGGTGATGATCCAGAAGCGCACCACGACCTGCGTCTCCTTCCAGCCGCTCTTCTCGAAATGGTGGTGCAGCGGCGCCATGCGCAGCAGGCGCCGCCCTTCGCCGAAGCGCCTGCGCGTGTACTTGAAGTACAGCACCTGGGCCATGACCGAGAGCGCCTCGACCACGAAGATGCCGCCCATGATGGCCAGCACGATCTCCTGGCGCACGATGACGGCGATGGTGCCCAGCGCGCCGCCGAGCGCCAGCGCGCCGACGTCGCCCATGAAGACCTGCGCCGGATGGGCGTTGAACCACAGGAAGGCCAGGCCCGCGCCGGCCATGGCGGCGCAGAAGATCAGCAGCTCGCCCGAGCCCGGGATGTAGGGGAACAGCAGGTAGCGCGCGAAGCCGGTGTTGCCCGTGATGTAGGCGAAGATGCCCAGCGCCGAGCCCACCATCACCACCGGCATGATGGCCAGGCCGTCGAGCCCGTCGGTGAGGTTGACCGCGTTGCTGGAGCCGACGATCACCAGATAGGTCATGACCATGAAGCCCAGCACCCCCATCGGGTAGCTGACCTCCTTGAAGAAAGGCACCAGCAAACCGGCCTGCGGCGGCAGGTTGACGTGAAAGCCTGCGCTCACCCAGTCGGTGAACAGCAGCCAGGACTCGCGCGTGGTGGTGCCGGAGATGGCGAACACCAGGGCCGCCGCCGCCAGGGCGCCGACGGCCGACTGCCACAGGTACTTCTCGCGCGAGCGCATGCCCTCCGGATCCTTGCGCACGACCTTGCGCCAGTCGTCCACCCAGCCGATGGCGCCGAAGCCCAGCGTGACCATCAGCACGATCCAGACGAAGCGGTTGCTCAGGTCGACCCAGAGCAGCGTGGCCAGCGCGATGGCCAGCAGGATTAGCACGCCGCCCATGGTGGGCGTGCCGCTCTTGGCCAGGTGCGACTGCATGCCGTAGCCGCGCACCGGCTGGCCGATCTTGAGCGCGGCGAGGCGCCGGATCACGAGCGGGCCGGCGGCCAGGCCGATCAGCAGCGCGGTCATGGCGGCCATGACCGCGCGGAAGGTCAGGTACTGGAAGACGCGCGTCCACCCGAACTCGGGCGACAGCGCCTGCAGCCACTGCGCCAGAGTCAGCAGCATGCAGGCGCTCCTGCGGCGGCGCCGCGCAGCGGCGGGCGATCAGGACGATGGGGCATCGTGGTTTTCCTCTTTTTCCTTTGGCATGGCGCGCTGCTCGATGGCCTGCGCCACGCGTTCCATCTGCATGAAGCGCGAGCCCTTGACCAGGATGCTGGCGCTGGCGGCGCTCACCTCGGCGACGGCCGCATCGAGCACGCTGACATCCTCGAAATGGCGGCCATCGCCGCCCGCCCCTGCGAAGCGGGCCACGGCATGGGCGGACTGCGGGCCCAGCGCGTACAGGCGCTCGATGCCGCGCTCATGCGCATAGGCGCCGGCTTCGGCGTGGAAGGCCGGGCCGTTGTCGCCGACCTCGCCCATGTCGCCCAGCACCAGCAGGCGCGGACCCGGCAGCGTGACCAGCACGTCGATGGCGGCGCGCACCGAGTCGGGGTTGGCGTTGTAGGTGTCGTCCACCAGCGTGAGCGCGCGGCCGCCGTGCGAAAGCTGCACCGCGCGCGAGCGCCCCTTCACCGGGCGGAACATGCTGAGCCCGGCCGCGATCGCGACCAGGTCGCTGCCCGCGGCCAGCGCGCAGGCGGCGGCGGCCAGCGCGTTGCGCACGTTGTGCCGTCCCGCGATGGCCAGGGTGAAGGCCAGCGGGCCGGCCGGGGTGCTGGCGCGCACGCGCCAGGCCTCGCCTTCCCAGACGGCATCGACCAGGCACAGGTCGCCGCCCTGGCCCGCATCCGTGAACGTGAGGCTGCGGCGGGCCCCGGCCAGCGAGCGCCAGAGCGGGGTGAAGGCATCGTCCGCCGGGAACACCGCGGTGCCGTCGGCCGGCAGCGCGGTCAGCACCGCGCCGTTCTCGTGGGCCACGGCCTCCACCGAGTGCATGAATTCCTGGTGCTCGCGCTGGGCGTTGTTGACCAGGGCCACGGTCGGCCGCGCCACGTGGGCCAGCACGGCGATCTCGCCAGGATGGTTCATGCCCAGTTCGACCACGCCGGCGCGATGCCGGCCATGCAGGCGCAGCAGCGTCAACGGCACGCCGATGTCATTGTTCAGGTTGCCCTGCGTGGCGAAGGCGCCGTCACCGTGCGCCGCGCGCAGGATGGCGGCGACCATCTGCGTCACCGTGGTCTTGCCGTTGCTGCCGGCCACCGCGATCAGCGGCAGCGAGAACTGCATGCGCCAGCCCGCGGCCAGCGCCGCCAGCGCGGCACGAGTGTCGGCCACTTCGATACCCTGCAGGCCCGCGGCCTCCAGCCCGCCATGCGCGATGGCGGCGATGGCACCGGCCTTGCGCGCCTCCTCCAGGAAGTCATTGGCGTCGAAGCGCTCGCCGCGCAGCGCCACGAACAGGTCGCCCGGGTGCAGGCTGCGGGTGTCGGTGTGCACCCGCACCACGGGCAGGGTGCCGCTGCCGACCATGCGCAGGCCGCCGGTCCAGGCGAAGGCCTGGGCCAGGGTCATCATCGCGGCGCGGGGCGTGGCATTCATACGGGGCTCTCAATCGCCCTGCGGCGGTCCAGCGCGTCTTCGACCTGGGCCCGGTCGGAGAACGGCAGGCGTACGCCGGCCACCTCCTGGTAGTCCTCGTGGCCCTTGCCGGCCACCAGCACCACGTCGCGCGCGCCGGCCGCGGCGATGGCGCCGCGGATGGCCAGGGCGCGGTCGGGCTCGACCTGCGCGGCGGCGCCGGGCGGCAGGCCGCGCACGATCTGCTCGAGGATGGCCTGCGGCGGTTCGTTGCGCGGGTTGTCGCTGGTGATCCAGACGCGGTCGGCCTCGCGCGCCGCGATCGCCCCCATCAGCGGGCGCTTGCCCGGATCGCGGCCGCCGCCGCAGCCGAACACGCAGAGCAGTTCGCCGCCGCGCTCGCGCGCCAGCGGGCGCAGGGCCTGCAGCGCCTTCTCCAGCGCGTCGGGCGTGTGGGAGTAATCCACCGCGACCAGCGGCTGGCCGGCGCGGCTGACGCGCTCCATGCGCCCCGGCACCGGCGCCAGATCGGCGCAGGCGGCCACGGAGGCGGCCAGAGAGATGCCCAGCGCCCGCATGCAGGCGACCACGCCCAGCAGGTTGTAGAGGTTGTAGTGGCCGATGGCCTGGGTGGCGAGCAGGTGCCGCTCGGCACCCTCGACCACGGTGCAGCGCAGGCCGCCCCCGGCATAGCCGATGTCCTCGGCCACCAGGCGCGCGGGGCCGCGCAGCGAGTAGGTCCACAGGTCCAGCGCGCGGCCGGCCAGCGCGCGCGCCAGCCCGGCGCCGGCCGCGTCGTCGATGTTCACCACCGCCGCCTGCAGGCCCGGCCAGTCGAACAGCCCGGCCTTGGCCTGCCAGTAGGCGGGCATGCCGCCGTGGTAGTCGAGGTGGTCCTGCGTGAAGTTGGTGAAGGCGGCCACGCGGATGCGCGTGCCGTCCAGGCGCCGCTCGGCGATGCCGATGGAGGAGGCCTCGATGGCGCAGGCCGCCAGGCCCTGGTCCACGAAGCGGCGGAACTGGCGCTGCAGCAGCACCGGGTCGGGCGTGGTCATGCCGGTGGACACCACCTGCGGCGGCACGCCAATGCCCAAAGTGCCCACAAGCCCACATGGCACCTGGGCTTCATGCTCTACTTTTGATAGCGCCTGCGCCAACCACCAGGTGCTCGTGGTCTTGCCGTTGGTCCCGGTCACGGCCAACACCTGGAGCGCCTCCGAAGGCCGGCCGAACCAGTCGGCCGCGATCGGCCCGGTCGCGGCTTTCAGGCCGGCGAAGGCGGCGACCCTGGCGGTGCCGAAGTCGAAGGCCTCGGCGCCGTCCCGCTCGACCAGGCAGGCCGCCGCGCCGCGCGCCAGCGCCGACGCCACATGGGCGCGGCCATCGGTCGCGGCGCCCGGCCAGGCGATGAAGCCGTCGCCCGGGCCGACCTGCCGGCTGTCGGCGTGCAGCGTGCCCGGCACCTGCGCGCGCAGCCACTGCACGGCCTCGGCCGCGGCGCTGAAGGTCTGCAGCGCCATCAGAACGACTCCTCCACCTCGGTGGAGACGATCTGCGGCTTGACCGCCATGTCGGGCTGCACGCCCATCATGCGCAGGGTCTGCTGCACCACTTCGCTGAACACCGGGCCGGCCACCGTGCCGCCGTAATAGGAACCGGCCGTGGGCTCGTCGATCATCACGGCCACGATGATGCGCGGCTTCTCGATCGGCGCCATGCCGGTGAACCAGGCGCGGTACTTGCCCGCCGCGTAGCCCTTGCCGGCCTGCTTGCGCGCGGTGCCGGACTTTCCGCCGACCGAGTAGCCGACCGTCTGCGCCTTCTGGCCGGTGCCGCCGGGGCCGGCGGCCAGCCACAGCATGTGGCGCACTTCGGCGGCGTTCTCGGGAGAGAACACCCGGGTGCCGACCGCCGGCTCCGAGCTCTTGAGAATGGTGGCCGGGATGATCTGGCCGTCATGCGCGAAGGCGGTGTAGGAGCGCGCCATCTGGAACAGCGAGGCCGACAGGCCGTAGCCGTAGGACATGGTGGCCTGCTCGATCGGGCGCCAGGTCTTCCAGGGGCGCAGCCGTCCGGTCACGGCGCCGGGGAACTGCAACTGCGGCTTCTGGCCGAAGCCGACGGCACTGAAGAAATCCCACATCTCATGCGCGGACAGCCTCTGCGACACCTTGGTGGCGCCGATGTTGCTGGACTTCTGGATCACGCCCTCCACCGTCAGCGCGCCATAGTTGTGGGTGTCCGTGATGGTGGCGCCGGTCACCGTGTAGCGGCCGGGCGAGGTGTCGATGATGGTGCTGGGCTTGACGCGCCCCAGCTCCAGCGCCGTGCCGATGGTGATCGGCTTCATGGTGGAGCCGGGCTCGAAGGTGTCGGTGAGCGCGCGGTTGCGCAGTTGCTCGCCGGTCAGGTTCTGGCGCTTGTCCGGCACGTAGCTGGGATAGTTGGCCAGCGCCAGCACTTCGCCGGTGATGGTGTCGAGCACCACCACGCTGCCGGCCTTGGCCTTGTTGGCCGCCACCGCGTCGCGCAGCTTCTGGTAGGCGAAGAACTGCACCTTGCTGTCGATAGAGAGCTGGATGTCCTTGCCATCGAGCGGCGGCACGGTTTCGCCGACGGCTTCCACGGCCCGGCCGAGCCGGTCCTTGATGACGCGGCGCGAGCCGGGCTTGCCCGCGAGCTGCTGGTTGAAGGCCAGCTCGATGCCCTCCTGGCCTTGGTCTTCCACGTTGGTGAAGCCCACCACGTGCGCCGCCGCCTCGCCCTCGGGGTACTGGCGCTTGTATTCCTTGCGCTGGTAGATGCCCTTGATGTCGAGCGCGGCGATCTGCTTGGCGATCGGCTCGTCCACCTGGCGCTGGATCCAGACGAAGGTCTTGTCCTCGTCGGCCAGCTTCTTGTCGAGCGCCGCGGGCGTCATGCCCAGCAGCTTGGCCAACTGGCGCAGCTTGCCCTGGACCGCGGGATCCTGCCGGTCGACGTCCTCGGGAATGGCCCAGATGCTGGGCGCGATGACGCTGGAGGCCAGCAGCAGGCCATTGCGGTCCAGGATGCGGCCGCGGTTGGCCGGCAGCTCCAGCGTGCGGGCGAAGCGCACTTCGCCCTGGCGCTGGAAGAAGTCGTTGCCGATCACCTGCACGAACGCCGCACGCCCGGCCAGGCAGACGAAGCCCAGCGCAATCGCGGCCACGATGAACTTGCTGCGCCAGACCGGCGTCTTGCTGGCCAGCAGCGGGCTGGAGGCGTAGAGCACGCTGCGGCTCATCGGGCACTCCCGCGCGGCGCGGCCGGCGCGACGACGGCCGCGGCCGCGGCGGCCTGCGGCTGATTCGGATAGCCGACGTACTGGGTGATCGCCGGCGTGGCGGTCTGCATCTTGAGCTTGTCGCGCGCCAGTTGCTCGACCCGCAGGGGCGTGGCCTGCGCGCGCTTTTCCACCTGCAGGCGGTCGCGCTCGACCTCCAGCCGGTGCGCGTCGTTGCGCGCGCGCTCCAGCTCGGTGAACAGGCGGCGCGACTCGTACTGCACGTGCACCAGGTACAGCGCGCTGGCCAGCACGGCCATCAGCAGCATGACAGACAGCCGGGTCATGCCGGCACCTCGGTGCGTTCGGCCACGCGCAGGATGGCGCTGCGCGCGCGCGGATTGGCCGCGATCTCTTCGGCGCCCGGCCTGATGCGGTCCAGCGCGCGCAGGCGCATGGGCGTGGGGGCGGCGAAGGGAGCGCGGCGGTCGAAGACCTCCTTGGCATGCCGCGCGATGAAGGTCTTGGCGATGCGGTCTTCGAGCGAATGGAAGCTGATCACCGCCAGCCGGCCGCCCGGGCGCAGCACGCTCAGGCTGGCGTCTAGCGCCTGTTGCAGCTCTTCAAGCTCGGCATTGATGAAAATCCGAAGAGCCTGAAATGTGCGCGTTGCAGGGTTCTGGCCCGGCTCGCGGGTTTTGACCGCGCCAGCCACGAGCTCGGCCAGTTCGGTGGTGGTTGAAATTGGGCCCCGTTCCTGTCGGCGAGCCGCAATCGCCTTTGCAATGGGGCCAGCAAACCGTTCTTCACCGTAGTCACGTATCACCTCCGCTATCTGCTGCACCTCGGCGGTGGCCAGCCACTCGGCCACGCTCTCGCCGCGCGTGGGGTCCATGCGCATGTCGAGCGGGCCGTCGAAACGAAAAGAAAAACCCCGTGCGGGGTTGTCTATCTGGGGAGAACTGACGCCGATGTCCAGCAGGACTCCGGCGACGCTGGCCGGCGCCAGCTCCCCGAGGTGGCGAAAGCCGCGGTGCCGGATGGAGAAGCGCGCGTCGTCGATGCGGACGGCCTCGGCAATGGCGTCCGGATCCTTGTCGAAGGCGATCAGGCGGCCCTCGGGGCCGAGCCGCGAGAGGATCAGGCGCGAATGGCCGCCGCGGCCGAAGGTGGCATCGACATAGCAGCCGGACGGGTCGCCGACCAGGGCGTCGACCGCCTCGTTCAGCAGTACGGTGGTGTGGTTCCAGTTCTCCATGGGCCGCTCAGAAGGAGAAATCCTGGAAGACTTCGGGCATCTGCCCCTGCATCGCCTCGGCTTCCTGGGCGTCGTAGGTGGCCTTGTCCCACAGTTCGAAATGGTGGCCCATGCCCAGCAGGATCGCATCCTTCTGGATGCCGGCGGCGGCCCGCAGCTCCGGGGAGACGAGCACGCGGCCGGTTCCGTCCATGTCCACGTCCATGGCATTGCCGAGGAATATGCGCTTCCACCACTGGGCCGACATCGGCAGTTGCGCGATGCGCTCGCGGAACTTCTCCCATTCCGGACGGGGAAACACCATCAGGCAGCCATGCGGGTGCTTGGTGATCGTGAGCTGGCCGGCCGCCGTCGCGCTCAGGACGTCGCGATGCCGCGTAGGGACGGACAGCCGCCCCTTGGCATCGAGACTCAGCGACGAGGCCCCTTGGAACAAGACTGATCACCCCTGGTTGGACTTATTGCGTGGCACAGGGACGGAGCGAACGGGCCACTTTTCCCCACCTAATTGCACTTTTTTGCACTGTAGCAGGAAAAAAAAGCGCCACAAGGGGCGCTTCGGAGACTTTCACAATGAAATCAAGGACTTAGAAGCTACGCCGCATAAAGCAACGGATCGAAAAACGTTCTGGATTAAGCACTTAGCAAGCGCAGTCAATGTGATTTCTGAAAATGTGGCTCGCCCGGTGCTTGCTTTTGGTAACAGGGGGCGTTCTCCGCCAGCAACGAAGTCTTTGGACCGCGCGCCAGGACGCCGACGGCCCTCAGAGGATGTAGCGCGACAGGTCCTCGTCCCGGCTCAGTTCGCCCAGGCGCCCATCCACGTAGGCCACGTCGACCGTGATGGTCTGGCCGGACAGGCGCGTGGCATCGAAGCTCACCTCGTCGAGCAGCCGCTCCATCACGGTCGCCAGGCGGCGCGCGCCGATGTTCTCGGTGCGCTCATTCACCTCGTGGGCGATGTGCGCGAGCCGGGTGATGCCTTCTGGGGTGAACTCCACCGTGACGCCTTCGGTCGCCAGCAGCGCCTGGTACTGCTTGACCAGGGAGGCGTGGGTCTGCGTGAGGATGGCCTCGAAGTCCTGCACCGACAGCGACTGCAGCTCGACGCGGATCGGGAAGCGGCCCTGCAATTCCGGGATCAGGTCGCTCGGCTTGCTCAGGTGGAACGCCCCCGAGGCGATGAACAGGATATGGTCGGTCTTGACCATGCCGTACTTGGTGGACACGGTCGTGCCCTCCACCAGCGGCAGCAGGTCGCGCTGCACGCCCTGGCGCGAGATGTCGGCATTGCTGCCGCCGCCCTCGCTGCGCGAGGTGACCTTGTCGATCTCGTCGATGAAGACGATGCCGTTCTGCTCCGCGTTGGCGATGGCGCGGGTCTTGGAGTCCTCCTCGTTCACCAGCTTGCCGGCTTCCTCGTCGGTCAGCAGCTTCATCGCCTCGTCGATGCGCATCCTGCGCAGCTTGCGCTTGCCCGCGCCGATCTGGCTGAAGACGCCGCGCAACTGCTCGGCCATTTCCTCCATGCCCGCGGGGCCCATCACCTCCAGCGGCTGGCGCTGGTCGGCGACCTCGATCTCGATTTCCTTGTCGTCGAGCAGGCCCTCGCGCAGCTTCTTGCGGAAGGCCTGGCGCGCCGTGCTGTCGGGGCCGGCCGGTACCGGCTGATCCGACGCCACCGGGCGCGCCGGCGGCAGCAGCACGTCGAGGATGCGGTCTTCGGCCGCGTCCTCCGCGCGAGTGCGGTGCTTGCGCATCTCGGCCTCGCGGGTCTGCTTGACCGCCACCTCGACGAGGTCGCGGATGATGGCGTCGACATCCTTGCCGACATAGCCGACCTCGGTGAACTTGGTGGCCTCGACCTTGATGAAGGGCGCATCGGCCAGCCGCGCCAGGCGCCGCGCGATCTCGGTCTTGCCGACGCCGGTCGGGCCGATCATGAGGATGTTCTTGGGCGTGATCTCGTGGCGCAGCTTGGCATCCACCTGCTGGCGGCGCCAGCGGTTGCGCAGCGCAATGGCCACCGAGCGCTTGGCCTGCTGCTGGCCGACGATGTGGCGGTCGAGTTCGGAGACGATCTCCTGCGGGGTCATGGAGGACATGGGATGAATTCGATGGGTTTCTGATCCAGGAACACCGCGGGACCGGCGCTGCCGGGCCCCTGGTGCTGCCCCCCTGCAAGGGGGTGGGCGAAGACGTTAGTCCAACACCTCGAGGGTGTGGTGCATGTTGGTGTAGATGCACAGCTCGCCGGCGATCTCCAGCGACTTCTTCACGATCTCGCGCGGGGCGAGGTCGGTATTGTCCAGCAGCGCCTTGGCCGCCGAATGGGCATAGGCACCGCCGGAACCGATGGCGACGATGCCCTGTTCGGGCTCCAGCACGTCGCCATTGCCGGTGATGATCAGCGAGGCGCTGTGATCGGCCACGGCCAGCATGGCTTCGAGCCGCCGCAGCACGCGGTCGGTGCGCCAGTCCTTGGTCAGCTCGATCGCCGCGCGCACCAGCTGGCCCTGATGCTTCTCCAGTTTGGCCTCGAAACGCTCGAACAGCGTGAAGGCGTCGGCCGTGGCGCCGGCAAAGCCCGCCAGCACCTTGTCGTGGTAGAGCTTGCGCACCTTGCGGGCCGTGCCCTTGACGACGATGTTGCCCAGCGTGACCTGGCCGTCACCGCCGATGGCGACCTGCACGCCCTGAGGCGTCTGCCGGCGCACGCTGAGGATGGTGGTACCGTGAAATTGTTCCATAGCCGGGCCATGTGGGGGCGAAAGACGCGAATGCAACAGTCGCCAGGAGGCATCGGCTACTCATTGCGCACCAGCACCTGCGCATACTCGCCCAGGCCCACCACGTTGACAAAGACCGCCAGCAGGCGGTGCAGACCGCACAGGCGGGCGGGGCGGCCCTGCGCCTGGGCGTGGGCGGCCCAGTTCAGCAGCGAGCCGGCGGCGGAGAAATCCATGCGGACCAGGCGACTGCAATCCACCTGCAGCGGACCCGCTCGGCGGGCCGCGGCGGCGTCGAGTGCGGCCAGTGCCGCCGAGGCATCGCCCAGGATCTCGCCGGCCAGCTCCACAGGCGGCGCGGGCTCGGTCAGCGCCTGCGTGAGCACGGGGAATTCACCCGCGAAACCGGCATCCCCGCGCAGTGCGTGCGAAGCGGCCGGCCGCGGCGCCAGCGGCGGCAGCACCATCGGCATCGCCTGCGGGCCTCCGGGAAAGACGGCGCGGTAGTCGCAACGAACGGCCTGCCAGGACGGCGGCGAGACCTCGTAGGTGACGCAGTAGTCGAGCGCCACCATCTCGAACTCCTCCGGCTGGCCCATGACGCGCAAGGCCTCCATGCGCAGCCGCCACCAGACCGGATCGACGCGCGCGTCGCCCGAGGGCGTCCGCTCCCGCAACGCGCCGGCGAGCCGGTCCGCGCCGGCAACCCAGAGCGGCACGGCCTGGCTGCTCCAGCGCATGAACAGCGCCTGCAGCGGGGCGGCCGCATCGTCGCCCAGGGTTTCGAGCGCGGACCAGTCGAACTGCCAGGGCGTGGCGGCGCCGGCCAGCGCCTGCTCCAGCTCGGCAATGGCCTGGCCGTCCAGCAGGGCCGGGCACTGCCAGCAGAAGCCGGCGTCGGCGGCCGCGGCGCCGGGCGCCGGCTGCGCGGCCACGAGCGAGAACCAGGCCGGAGGCGAGCGCCCGTAGCGCTGCGCGAAATCCAGCGCCGCCGTCTCGAAACGCTCCTGCTGGCCGATGCAGCGATAGAAGTCGAACAGCGCGGCCCAGGCCTGCGCGGCCACGGGCGCATCGAGCAGGGTCAGGTCCAGCAGGGACGCCTCGGCCCCTGCATCGTCGCCATTGGCGAACAGAATGGCGGCGTCTTCCAGTTGCGGGTCATGCCGGTACGACGGTGCCGGCGTGCTCTCCTGCGCCGGCAAGGCCGGAGAAGGCCGCAGTGCGCCGGAGGCGTCGGCATCGGCGTCGGGCAGTTCCAGGTCCAGCGAACCCGGCGGACCGGGCGCAGGGGCCGGCGGCGGGGGCCGCCAGGGCAGAGTGGCGCCCGCTTCGCGCAGCGGAACCGTCGACGCATAGGCCGGCAGGCGCGACGTCCGCGACATGCTGTGCTTGACGAAGGGGATGCTCGCCCGCCAGGTCGACTCCGCCGGCGGGGGCATGGTCGACTCACCGGGTTCGGGCGGCCGGGTGTGCCACCATTGCCGCGACATCTGCTCCTCGATCTCGTCGATCTTGCGCAGCGTCACCGCCTGGTCGCGCGGACGGTTCAGCAGGCTGGTGGCGAAGAAGGAAAGCTGGGTGTCCTCCGCTACGCCGGCCGCATCACCCCGGCGGCGCAGCTTGCGCAACTGGTCGAATTCGCGGCGCCGCACGAAGTCATTGCGGCGCCGGCGATCCAGCATCTCCTTGAGCATCTGCCGGCCGTAGCCGCTGTCGGTGTCGGGCACCTCCAGCTCCGTCCAGGACCTGCCGGACCTGCGCACGAAGCGGACCACCTTGGAAAGGAAACCGGAAGCGACGTCTTTCGCCATGGGGCCTCTGCAGCACCCGAAAAGGCAGGCGCATCGCCTCCGTGCGCGGCCTTCAGTCGCCGAACATCTTCTGCTTCAACTCGCGGCGCTGCTGCGCCTCAAGCGAAAGCGTGGCGGTGGGGCGCGCCAGCAGGCGGCCGACGCCGATGGGCTCGCCGGTCTCGTCGCAGTAGCCATAGTCGCCTGCGTCGATGCGGACGATGGATTGCTCGATCTTCTTGAGCAGCTTGCGCTCGCGGTCGCGGGTGCGCAGCTCGAGGGCGTGCTCCTCCTCGATCGTGGCGCGGTCGGCCGGATCGGGCACGACCACCGTGTCTTCGCGCAGATGCTCGGTGGTCTCGCCGGCGTTGGCCAGCATGTCCTCCTTGAGGCGCACCAGCTTCAGGCGGAAGAACGCGACCTGCTTCTCGTTCATGTATTCGCTGTCCGGCATCGCCAGCACTTCGGCGTCGGTCAGCTCCTCGACAGCCTTGGTCTTCCAGTTCTGGGCCAGCTTGGGGTCCTTCTTGGTCGCTGCGGGCGCGGGGGTGTTCACGGTCGTGGGCATGGTGAAAGAAGAAAAGCTGGCTTTGGCGGCAGTGGAGGCCACCGCCTGTGCCATGGATGGTACGGTCAATTGCGCGAGGCGTGAAGACGGCCGGGCACTGCGCGGCACGTCGGACGCAGCCGGCACCACGGTTGGGATGGGAGCAGGTGCTGCCTTCGTGGAGCTGGCCACGGTCTTGGGGGGTGTCGACTTGGCTTTCACTCGCTGTCTCCTCGCTGGATGGGCTTTCAGTCGCCCGGTGGCGGATCACCCCCGGGCCGTCGCCGGGGCGCGATTGTATAGGGCGCGCGCCATGGCGCTACGACAGGCACTGCTCCAGGCCCTGCAGGAAGATGTCCCGGGGCAGATCGATGCCGATGAAAACCATCTTGCTGCTGCGCTTCTCGTCGGCGCCCCACTCGGGGCCGAGGTCGCTGCCCATCAGCTGGTGCACGCCCTGGAAGATGACCTTGCGGTCGGTGCCCTGCATGTGCAGCACGCCCTTGTAGCGCAGCATGCGCGGGCCGTAGATGTTGACCACGGCGCCCAGGAAATCCTCGAGCTTGGCCGGGTCGAAGGCGCGATCCGACCTGAAGGCGAAGCTCTTCACGTCGTCATCGTGGTGATGGTGGTGCCCATGGCCGCCTTCGTGCCGGTGCGACGGGTGGTCACAGTGCTCGCCATGGGCGTGGTCGTGGTGCTCGTGATCGTGGTGCCCATGGCCCTCCTCCTTGAGGAAGTCCGGGTCGATGTCGAGCTTGGCGTTGAGGTTGAAGCCGCGCAGGTCGAGCACGTCCTGGATCGGCACCTGGCCGAAGTGCACCGCCTGGATCGGCGCGCGCGGGTTCATGTGCTTGAGGCGGTGGATCAGCGCGTCGGTCTCTTCCTGCGTCACCAGGTCGGTCTTGCTGATGAAGATCTGGTCGGCAAAGCCCACCTGGCGGCGCGCCTCCTGGCGCTCGTTGAGCTGCTGCGCCGCGTGCTTGGCGTCGACCAGGGTCAGTACCGAGTCCAGCAGGTAGCTTTCGGCGATTTCCTCGTCCATGAAGAAGGTCTGGGCCACCGGGCCGGGATCGGCCAGCCCGGTGGTTTCGATCACGACGCGGTCGAAGTCGAGCAGGCCCTTGCGCTTCTTGGCCGCGAGCAGTTGCAGCGCCTCGCGCAGGTCCTCGCGGATGGTGCAGCAGATGCAGCCGTTGCTCATCTGCACGATCTGCTCCTTGCTCTCGGAGACCAGGATGTCGTTGTCGATGTTCTCCTCGCCGAACTCGTTTTCGATCACGGCGATCTTCTGGCCGTGCGCCTCGGACAGCACGCGCTTGAGCAGCGTGGTCTTGCCGGAGCCAAGGAAGCCGGTGAGGATGGTGGCGGGAATGAGGCTCATGCGGGGGTCCAGTACAGGGTGCGACACATCGAAAGGGGGGCAGTGTAGCCAGAAGCCCTACTTGCGCACCACCACCAGGCCTTTCAAGTATTCGCCCTCGGGAAAGCTCAGCGTCATCGGGTGGTCCGGCGCGCCGGCCAGGCGCTCGCCGATGTAGCCGTCCACGCCGGCATCGGCGCCGGCCGAGGCGACGATCTTGTGGAACAGCTCCGGCGGGATGCCGCCCGAGCACGAATAGGTGAACAGCACGCCGCCCTGCTCCAGCAGCCCGAGCGCCAGGCGGTTGATGTCCTTGTAGGCGCGCGCGGCGCGCTCGGCGTGGGCCGCGGTGGGCGCGAGCTTGGGCGGGTCGAGCACGATGGCGTCGAACGTGCGGCCCTCCTGGCCGAAGCGGCGCAGCGAGGCATTGACGTCGGCGTCCAGGAAATCCGCGCGCGCCGCGTCGAAGCCGTTGAGCGCCACGTGCGCGGCCGCGCGCCGCAGCGCCGGGCCGGAGGAGTCGATCGAGGTCACGTGCGCGGCGCCGCCGGCCAGCGCCGCCACGGTGAAGCCGCCGGTGTAGCAGTAGCAGTTGAGCACGCGCTGGAAGCCGCGGCGCCGGGCGGCCTCATGGAAGCGGCGGCGGCTGTCGCGCTGGTCCAGGTAGAAGCCGGTCTTGTGGCCTTCGGCCACGTCCAGCGTCAGGCGCCAGCCGTGCTCGCGGATGGTCAGTTCGGTCGGCGCCGCAGCGTCGCCGCGCAGCCAGCCGGTGACCGCCGGCAGGCCTTCCAGCCCGCGCGCGCTGGCGTCCGAGCGCTCGTAGAGCTGGCGGCAGCCGGTGATCTGCAGCAGCGCGTCGGCGATCTGCGCCTTCCAGCGCTCGACGCCGGCCGCGCCGAACTGCGCCACCAGCACCTCGCCGTAGCGGTCCACCACCAGGCCCGGCAGGCCGTCGGACTCGCCGTGCACCAGGCGCAGGCTGTCGCTCGGAATGTCGAACCAGGCACGCGCGGCAATGGCGCGCGCCAGCGCGGCGTGGAAGAAGCCAGCGTCGATGCGCTGGCCCTCGTCGAAGCTCCAGACCCGGGCGCGGATGCGCGAGGCCGGGCTGAACGCCGCCCAGGCCAGGAAGCGGCCGTCATGCGACTCCACGCGCACCGTCTCGCCGCTGTCGCCGCCGCCCTTGGCGATGGCCGATTCAAATATCCAGGGATGGCGGCGCAGGAGCGAGCGCTCCTTGCCTTCGCGCAGGCGCAGGGTTTTCATGGGGGGCGATTGTCAGGCCTGCGGCGCCGCCGCCCAGGCCCCGGGCGCCAGGCCGTCGAGCGTATAGGGGCCAATGGCCACGCGCAGCAGGCGCAGCGTGGGAAAACCCAGCGCCGCCGTCATGCGCCGCACCTGGCGGTTGCGGCCCTCGCGGATCGCCAGCTCCAGCCAGGTGGTGGGAATGGCCCGGCGCACGCGGATCGGCGGATCGCGCTCCCCCACGGCGGGCGGCGGCGCAAGCAGGCGCGCGCGGGCCGGGCGCGTGGGGCCGTCCTTGAGCAACACGCCGCCGCGCCAGGCGGCCAGGGCGCGCTCGTGCGGCACGCCCTCGACCTGCACCCAGTAAGTCTTCTCCATCTTGAAGCGCGGGTCGGCGATGCGCGCCTGCAGCCGGCCATCGCTGGTGAGCAGCAGCAGGCCCTCGCTGTCGGCGTCCAGCCGGCCCGCCACCTGCACGCCCGGCAGGTCGATGAAATCCTTCAGCCCGCGCCAGCGCCCTTCGGCGGTGAACTGGCTGAGCACGCCGTAGGGCTTGTGGAAACGGATCAGGCGCGGCGCAGGGGAAACGGACATGCAGGCAGCATACGCTATTGAATAGATAGCTGATAGCCCAGGTACTACCTGGGCTACAGGCACTTTTTATCAAAAAATGGCGTGCAACCGGCCGCGCCGCGGCGCGGATCAGGCATTCGGGCCCGGCACGAACGGCTCCAGCACCGCCATCGCCTGGGCCCGTGCCTGATCGTCGGCCTGCCAGTAGCGCAGCAGCAACGCCGCCACGTCATCGTCCTGATCGGAATAGAAGAAGGCCACCGGCACTTTCAGCACGGCCGCCAGCTTTCTCACGGTCTGCAGATCGGGCTTGTGGACGCCCAGTTCGTAGCGGTTGATCCGGGTGCTGGCCACGAACTCGTCGATCCCCGCCTCGATCCCCAGCTTCTTTTGCGACAAGCCAGCCGCCACACGCGCCTGCCTCAGCCGTGCGCCCCACTGTTCATCCGCTTGGGACATCTCTTGCCTCAAAAGGCTACGAGATTCGTAGGTGCGGGGCGTTTTCGACACTACGTAGTACGTAGTATGCAATCAGAAGATACATGACGGCGAAACTACGAATTACGTAGTTTTTCCCGCGCTACTTCGCCCTTTCTTGTGGATCAATAGATTTACGCTTGCGCAACTACGAATTACGTAGTCCACACATGCAGGAGAGCCTTCATGGCGTCGACGATCTACACCAACGTTGTGTCCCTCAACGCGCAGCGCAACCTGGCGCTGTCCGGACAGTCCTTGAGCACCACCATGCAGCGCCTCTCCTCGGGCCTGCGCGTCAACAGCGCCAAGGACGACGCCGCCGGCCTGGCGATCGCCGATCGCATGAACACCCAGGTCAGGGGCCTGTCGGTCGCGTCGCGCAACGTCAACGACGGCATTTCCCTGGCACAGACGGCGGAAGGCTCGCTCGGCAGCATCGGCGACATGCTGCAGCGCATACGCGAACTGGCGGTGCAGGCGTCCAACGCCACCAACGGCGGCAGCGACCGCAAGAACCTGCAGGACGAAGTCGCCCAACTGACCGCGGAAATCGACCGCCTGGCCAAGCAGACCAAGTTCAATGGACAGAAGGTGCTGGACGGCAGCTTTGCCGGCGCCGTGTTCCAGGCAGGCGCCAATTCGGGCGAGAGCATCACCCTGGACTCACTCGTGGATGCGCGGGCCGACCAGCTCTCCGGCGTGACATACGGCACCCTCACCCGCACGCAGAACCCCGCCGTTGCAACCAAGTACACCGAATCTATTCCCGCGGGCACACTGCAGATTCTCGGCAAGAACGGACTGGTGGATCTGGGGGCCATCCCCCCGGCCAGCAGCGGGATGGAGCGCCTGGGCCAGGTGGTGGCGGCCATCAACGCCACCAACGATCAGCATGGCGTCACCGCCTATCTGAGCAAGGTGGACGGCTCGGACAACGTGAAGATCGACTTCATGTCCGATGGCACCACACCGGACGGCTATCGCCTGGGCTACAACGCGGTCGAGTTCTTCGGCTTCACGCCGCAGACGACAGGGGTGGGCCCCACTTACCCCGATGCTGCCGACCACTACTTGAAGGATGACTTTCTGGCCCCCCTGGCCGAGAAGGCGCGCTCAGGCGCCACCGGGAGCCCGGGCAGCAGCGCCAAAGACCTTCAGTCGTACCTGGATTTTGCCGACACAGCAAAGCAGTACCCCAATGGCCTGGGCGGCCCCTTCCCGGATCCGCACAATGCCAACATGACCTCCAGCGCGCTGGCCGATGCTCGGACAGCCTATGTGAAAGCGGTGAAGGCCGCCGTCGTTCCCAATACCAATGGTCCGGATGAGCCCAACGACCGGCTCGACCTGAGCAAGGCCAATGCGGCCCTGGACAACCTGGCCCGTACCTACCGTGTCGCCGTGCTGGACTCCAACATCAAAGAAGAAACCGGCATGGGCATCGGCAGCAACTCCGGCGCGGCGAACGAGCGGGGGGTTGCCAACATCGACATCTCCACCCAGAAGGGCGCCTGGATCGCGCTCAAGAAGCTCGACAGCGCCGTGGACCAGGTCAGCACGTCCCGCGCCAAGCTCGGCGCGATGCAAAACCGTTTCGAGAAGGCGGTGAACAGCATCGACGTGCAGACCGAGAACCTCTCCACCGCGCGCGGGCGCATCATCGACGCCGACTTTGCCGCGGAAACCGCCAATCTCGCGCGCGCGCAGATCCTGCAACAGGCCGGCACGGCGATGGTGGCGCAGGCCAATCAGATGCCGCAGAACGTGCTGAAGCTGCTGCAGGGCTGATCGCCGCTCGCGCCCTACTTGCGTCTGGCCCGCGGATGGGCCGCGTCGTAGACCTGCGCCAGGTGCTGGAAGTCGAGCCGGGTGTAGACCTGGGTGGTGGTGATGCTGGCGTGGCCCAGCAGTTCCTGCACGGCGCGCAGGTCGCCGCTGGACTGCAGCAGGTGGCTGGCATAGGAATGGCGCAGCATGTGCGGGTGCACCGGCGCCGCCAGCCCGGCGGCCTGGCTGCGCTGGCGCAGGCGCTGCCAGACGGCCTGGGCGGTGAGGCGGGTGCCGCGCCGGCCGGGGAACAGGGCCGGCTGGCCGAGCGCCTCGGCCGGCAGCGCCAGCAGGCGCTGCGGCAGCCAGGCGGCGATGGCTTCGGCCGCCTTGCCGGAGATCGGCACGCTGCGCCATTTGCGGCCCTTGCCGCAGACGTGGACCATGCCGTCCTGCAGGTCGATCCAGCCGTGGCCGGCCTGCTGCGCGGCGGCGCAGGGGGCGGCGTCCAGCCCGACCAGTTCGCCCACGCGCAGGCCGCAGCCATAGAACAGCTCGACCATGGCGCCGTCGCGCGCGTCGAGCCAGGCGTGTTCGGGGTCGGCGGGCTCGGGCGCGTGCTCGGCCAGGTGCATGGCGTCGTCCACGCCCAGCGCCTTGGGCAGGGGCTTGGGCGACTTGGGCGCGCGCACGTTCTGCACCGGGTTCTGCGCGATCAGCCCCTGCTGCCCGAGCCAGGCATAGAAGCCGCGCCAGCCCGAGAGGATGAGCGCGATGCCGCGGCCGCTGCGGCCGGCGCCGTGCATCTGCGCGACGAAGCGGCGGATGTGGTGGTGCCGCGCCTCGGCCAGCGCCACGCCCGCGCCCGCGCAGGCGCTGGCGAGCTTGTCCAGGTCCAGCGTGTACAGCGCCACGGTGCGCTCGGCCAGGCGCTTTTCGAAGCGCACGTGGTCCAGGTAGCGCCGCAGCAGCGGGTCGGCCGGCGGCGGCGCCTGCTCCATGGGGCTCAGGCGGCGCGCAGGCGCCCCAGGGCAGCGCCGGCGAGTTCGGCCATGCGCTCCAGGAAATCCGTGCCCATGTGGGTCTCGAAGCGGCTGGCGTCGGCCGAGGCCAGTACCAGCAGCCCGAACACCGGCCCGCCGGCGGCGGCCGGGCCCTGGCGCAGCGGCAGCAGGGCCAGCGAGGCGGCGCGCGCCGGCTCGGCCAGCCAGCGCACCGAATCGAAGCCGCGGTTCGGCCCGCAATAGGGCGCGCCCAGCGAGGCGGCGAAGCTGCGGGTGTCGGCGTCCACGCCCTGGGTGAAGTCGGCGCCCGCGTACTGCGGCGCCAGGTCCCACAGGCGGATCGCCGCCTGCGGCACCAGGAACTGCTCCTGCGCCTCGGCCACCATGCGCGCGGGCAGCTCCGCCGCCTCGCGCGTGCCGGCCAGTTGCACCGCCCAGCGCTGCAGGCGGTCGGCGATAAGGGTGTTCTCGTTGCCGTTGCGCACCATCTCCATGACGCGCTGCTCCAGCGCCTTGATCTTCTCGCGCAGCATCTCGGCCTGGCGCTCCTGCAGACTCACGGCGCGCTGGCCGTGCGGGCTGGTGAGCTGCACCGAGGCCAGCACCTCGGCATGGCGCTCGAAGAAGTCGGGGGAGTTGGCCAGGTAGTTGGCGATGTCGTCTTCGGTGATGGGCGGCACGGTGGCCTGGGGCAGGGTGGTCATAGGGTGTCCGGGATCTCGATCTGGCCTTGGAAGACGGTTGTGGCGGGGCCGGTCATGGCGACGGGAGCATCGCCGCCGGCCCAGGCGATGGTGAGCATGCCGCCGCGGGTTTCGACGTCCACGCGCGCGTCCAGCAGGCCCATGCGGATGCCCGCGACCACCGCCGCGCAGGCGCCGGTGCCGCAGGCCAGCGTCTCGCCCGCGCCGCGCTCGTGCACGCGCAGGCGCACGCGGCCGCGGCCGACGATCTGCAGGAAGCCGGCGTTCACGCGCCGCGGAAAGCGCGGATGGTGCTCGATCAGCGGGCCCTGCTCGGCGACCGGCGCGGTGTCCACGTCGTCCACCAGCCGCACCGCGTGCGGGTTGCCCATGGACAGCACGGCCACCAGCACGATGGCGTCGTCGGCCTCGGCGCCCAGGGCCAGCGGCCAGGTTTCCCACGCGCCCGCGGGGTGCGGGGTGCAGCCCGCGGGGTCGAAGGGCACGCGCGCGGGCTCGAACACCGGCGGCCCCATGTCGACGGTGACGCGGCCGTCGGCGTCCATGCGCGGCGCGATCACGCCGGCGAGCGTCTGCACGCGCACCGTGTCCTTGGTGGTCAGGCCCTGCTCGCGCACGAAGCGCACGAAGCAGCGCGCGCCGTTGCCGCACTGCTCCACCTCGCCGCCGTCGGCGTTGTGGATCACGTACTCGAAATCGACCTCCGGCGAAGGCGCGCGCCGCACGCTCAGGACCTGGTCGGCGCCCACGCCGAAGTGGCGGTCCGCCAGGAAACGGTACTGCGCCGGCGTGAGGCCGAGCAGGCCGGCGGTCTCGTCGAGCACCACGAAATCGTTGCCGGCGCCCTGCATCTTGGTGAAGCGAATCTGCATGGGCGGGATTATCCGCGCCCGCCCGCGGCCATGCGCTATCGTCACACGCCATCACAAAGGAGACATCGCTATGAGCACGCCTGCACGCTGCGCCTGGGCCCGGCACGACCCGCTGCTGGCCGCCTACCACGACGAGGAATGGGGCGTGCCCGAGCACGACAGCCGCCGCCTGTGGGAAAAGCTGATGCTCGACGGCTTCCAGGCCGGCCTGTCGTGGCGCACCATCCTGCACAAGCGCGAGGCCTTGCGCGCCGCCTTCGCCGGCTTCGACCCCGAGGCGGTCGCGCGCTTCGGCCCGGACGACGTGGAGCGCCTGCTGGCCGACCCCGGCATCGTGCGCTCGCGCGCCAAGATCGCCGCCACCATCGGCAACGCGCGCGCCTACTTGGCCATGCGGGATGCGGGCGAGGACTTCGCCCCCTTCGTCTGGGCGCTGGCCGGCGGCGCGCCGATCCGCGAACCGCGCCGCGACGCCAGCGAGGTGCCGGCGCAGACGCTGCTGTCCAACACCATTTCGCATGCGCTCAAGCGGCGCGGCTTCAAGTTCGTGGGGCCGGTGATCGTCTATGCGTGGATGCAGGCGTGCGGGATCGTCGATGACCATACCGAGGACTGTTTTCGCCATCGGCGATGAAATTCGCCATCAAAAGCACCTGCAGCCCATATAGCACCTTGGCTTTCAGCTATCTTTCTTGTAGTAATCGCGCCGTGCCGGCGATGCAGGCCGCGACTCGCCCGCCAGCCGCTGCACAATCTCCCCATGGTCCGCTCCACCCAGCTCCTGCACCCCCCGCGCGCCCCCGCCCCCACCCGCCCCGCCGCCACCGTGCTGCTGCTGCGCGACACGCCGCAGGGCGTGGAAGTGCTGATGACGCGCCGCTCGGCCAGCGCCAGCTTCGCGCCCGGGGCCTATGTGTTCCCCGGCGGCGGCATCGACCCGGCCGACGCCCAGTGCCACGCGCTGGCCGCGCGCCGCGACACGCAGGACGAGCTGCGCCTGACCCAGGCGATCGCCGCGATCCGCGAGAGCTTCGAGGAGCTGGGCGTGCTGCTCGCGCGCCGCCGCGACGGCCGGCCGGCCGGCGCCGCCGACATCGCCGCGCTCGACCGCCAGGCGCCGTTCGCGCCGCAATGCGAGGCCGCCGGCCTAGTGCTCGCGGCCGACACCGTCTACGTGCTGGCTCACTGGGTCACGGACCGCGACCTGGCGCGCCGCTTCGACGTGCCCTTCCTGGTCGCGCGCATGCCCGACGGCCAGCAGCCCGTGGCCGACGAGGCCGAGCAGTTCGAGCCGGTCTGGGTGCGCCCGGCAGATGCGCTGGCGCGGCACGCGGCGGGCGGCTTCTTCATGATCTTCCCGACCATCCGCACCCTGCAGCGCCTGGCCGGCTACGCCAGCGTGGACGCGGTGCTGGCCGCCTGCGCCAACGAGCAGCCGCTGTGGACCAGCTGCCCGCGCGCCGGCCTGCTGCACGGCAAGGAAGCGCGCTACATGGAGAGCGACCCGCCCTACGGCGAACTGGCGCTGGTCTGCCCCGACGGGCAGATCGTGCACGAGCTGGGCTGGCAGCACGAGCGCCCCGTGCCGCTGCTCAGGCACCTGCTGCGCCTGACCGCGCCCAACCCCGGCCACATGACCGGCCCGGGCACCAACAGCTACCTGGTGGGCGATGCCGCCACGGGCTACGCCGCCATCGACCCCGGCCCGGCCGATGCCGCCCATGTGCAGCGCCTGTTCGATGCGGCGGGCGGCGACATACGCCACATCCTGTGCACGCATTCCCATGCCGACCACTCGCCGGGCGCCGCGCTGCTGCAGGCGCTGGCGGTACAGGCCGGCAAGCCCAGGCCCGCCATTGGCGGCCTGCCCTCGGCGCCCACGGCCCGGCCGGCCAGCCGCTTCACGCCCGACTACGCACTGACCGACGGCCAGCGCATCGTGCTGCAGGATGCGCAAGGCGGCACCACCCACACCCTGCAGGCCGTGTTCACGCCCGGCCATGCGGCCAACCATGTGTGCTTTGTGCTGGAGGAAGACGCCCTGCTGTTCAGCGGCGACCACATCCTCAATGGCAGCACCACCATCATCGATCCGCCTGACGGCAACATGCGCGACTACATCGATTCGCTGGACAGGCTCGACGCGCTGTGCGCCGCGCACGATGCGCGCTTCATCCTGCCGGCCCATGGCTATGTGCTGGGCTTTGCGCGCCAGGCGATCGCCAAGCTCAAGGCCCACCGGCTGTCGCGCGAGGCCAAGGTGCTGGCCGCCATGCAAAGACAGCCCGACGGCAGCGTACAGGACTGGGTGAGGCTGGCCTATGACGACACCCCGCCGCAGTTGTGGCCGATTGCCGAGCGCTCTCTGCTGGCCCATGTGGAGCGCATCCGTGCGTTGTGTGGCCGGCAATGACCAGCGGGTGCCTGGTATCTGGTTAAGCTGCGCGCATGTCTGAGTCTGAAAGCGTTCGCCTGGCCAAGCGCCTGGCCGAGCAGGAACAATGCTCGCGCCGCGAGGCTGAACTGCATATCACCGCCGGCAACGTCCAGGTGGACGGCAAGGTTGTGCAACTGCCCGAGACGCGCGTGCGCCCCGAGCAGCAGGTCACGCTGCGCAGCGGCGCCCAGCCCGAGGCCGTGCCGCCCGTCACCCTGTTGATGAACAAGCCTGCGGGCTACACCCAGGGCCGGCCCTATGGCCGGGTGCGCAGCGCCCACTCCCTGCTGGGCGAAGCCAGCATGGCCCAGGTGGACACGCCCATGCCGCTGCTGGTGCTGGCCCAGCACTTCAAGAACCTGGAATCCTTCCTGCCCCTGCCGCTGCCGGCCAGCGGCCTCATCGTCTACACCCAGGACAAGCGCGTGGCGCGCAAGCTGGGCGAGGAAGGCATGTGGCTGGAGCAGGAATGCATCGTCGGCGTCGAGGGCCAGATCCACGAGGACGGCCTGGAGCTGATGAAGGCCGGCCTGCCGATCGGCAAGCGCCAGCTGCCGCCCTGCCGCGTGAGCTGGCAGAACGAGAACCACCTGCGCTTTGCGCTCAAGGGCATCGCGCCCGACGAGATCGACGCCATGTGCACCGAAGTGGGCCTGCGCGTGGTCAGCCTGCGCCGCCTGCGCATAGGCCGCCTCTCTCTGGCCAAGGTGCCCGAAGGCCAGTGGCGCTACCTGATGCCCTGGGAGCGGTTCTAGGCCGGCATTGCCGGGTGCGCGGCGGGCAGCGCATTTGGAAAATGAGAATCATTTCATAGAATGCGGGATTCCCGTGCTGCCTTCGGGCCTCCCGCATGCCCGCGCCCGCCTCTTTCTCTTCTTCCCTGCTGAGCACCTTCCAGGACAGCTACCACGAGCTGGTGCGCTTCGTGGCGCGCCGCGCCGGCCCGCAGGCCGCGCGTGACCTGGTGCATGACGCCTGGATACGCCTGGCCGAACGCCAGCGCGGCGAAAGCGATGCGCCCGCCGCGCCGGACAGTCCGCCAGGCGCCAGCCGCGCCTATCTCTACGCGGTGGTGGAGAACATCGCCATCGACCACCTGCGCCATGGCCAGCGCACGGCCGAGCGCTTCGACACCAGCGCGAGGGAAGGCGAGCCGCCCTCCCCCCTCAGCCCCGATGTGGCCGACACCCACTCCTACCGCCAGGCCCTGGCCGGGGTCGAAGGAGCCCTGGCGCAGCTGCCGGCGCGCTGCCGCGACATCTTCCTGGCCGACCGCATCGAGGGCGCCTCGCATGCCGAGCTGGCCGAGCGCCACGGCGTCTCGGTCAAAACCGTGGAACGCGAGGTCATGCGTGCCATGGACAGCGTGGAAGCCTCGCTGCGCCGCTGGCGCGGAGACACCGCAGCACCCGCACCACGCACGGGCCGCCGCCGCGCCCTGTCCACCCTGCTGGGGATGGCGGGCCTGGGTGTCGGCAGCCCGGCGATCTGGCTGGCCTGGCGTCAATGGATGCCGCAATATCAGGTGCGGCTGGCCACCGCCACCGGCCGCCTGCTGAACCAGCCCCTGCCCGACGGCAGCACCCTGACGCTGGACGCCGCCAGCCGTGCCGAGGTGGATTTCTACGCCACGCGCCGCCAGGTGCGGCTGCTGGCCGGCAGCGCCTTCTTCGCCGTGGCGCGCGACACGGAACGGCCTTTCGTGGTCCAGGCGGCGAACGTACAGGTCACCGTGCTGGGCACGCGCTTCGAGGTGGCGCTGGAGGACGATGCGGTGCTGGTCGCCGTCGATGCGGGCCGCGTGCAGGTGCGCGACGGCAGCGGCGCCCGGCATGAACTGGGTGCAGGACAGATGTTGCGCCTGGCGCCAGGCCAGACGGCCGCCGTGCAAACCGTTGCGGCAGTGGCCGCCTGGCGCGAGGGCTGGCTGGACTTCCAGAACACGCCGCTGGCCGAGGTCGCCCGCCGCCTGGAGCGCTACAGCCTGCAGCCCCTGCGCGTGGAGCCCGACGCCGCCGCCCTGCCCGTGCTGGGGCGCGTGCGCATTGCGGCGGCCCAGGGCTGGCTGCGCATGCTGCCGCGCACCCTGCCGGTCAGCGTGCAGGAAGAGGTGCAGGAAAAGGAGCAGGGCCCGGGAACCGGGCGCACCCTGGTCATCCGCCGCCGCAGCTGATGCGCTGATGCGCCCATAGCCCCGGAATGCACGGCGCATGCGCACCAGGCGTGAGGGAATGTCTGCGCCCGTTCGTATAGGCATGAGGACCCGGGAACGCGACGCATTCGCAGCCCGGGAATCGCCATTGCCCAGATCCGCCACGGGACCTTCCATGTCTTCCTTCCCCTCCAAGCCTTCCCGCCTTGTCTGCAGCCTTGCCCGCCACCATGCCGTTGCCGCGGGCATCGCGCTGCTGGCCCTGCAGCTGTCTCCAGCCGCTCTGGCCCAGGCGGCACCGGCCACAGCCACGGCCGCCAGCACCGACTTCCACATTCCCGCCCAGCCGCTGGACCAGGCACTGGCCCAACTGGCCCGCCAGGCTGGCCTGCAGCTGCTGGCCGCGCCCGAACTGGTACAGGGCCGCCGTGCGCCCGCCGTGGAAGGGCGCCTGAGCACCGCCGCCGCCGTGGCCCGGCTGCTGCGCGGCAGCGGGCTGGAAGGCCATGTGAACGAGGGCACGCTGGTGGTGGAAAAGCCCGCCGGCACCGTGGCCCTGCCCGAAGTCACGGTCTCCGCCGTGGGCGAGACCACGACCACCGAGGGCTCGGGCTCCTACACCACGGGGCTGATGAGCACCTCGACCAAGCTGCCGCTGTCCATCCGCGAGACGCCCCAGTCCCTCACCGTGGTCACCCGCCAGAAGATGGACGACCAGGGCATGCTGTCCATCGACGACGTGGCCAACAGCGCCACCGGCATCACCATCAACCGCTGGAGCGACGACCGGGCGCGCTATTTCTCGCGCGGGTTCGTGATCGGCTCCTTCCTGCAGGACGGCGTGCCCGTCTCGTATGAAACCGACACCTCCACCTACGACACCATGGCCATGTACGACCACGTGGAAGTGGTGCGCGGCCCCACGGGCCTGATGACGGGCGTGGGCGACCCTTCGGGCACGATCAACTTCGTGCGCAAGCGCGCGCCGCGCACCACCCAGCGCTCGGTCACCCTGCGCGGCGGCAGCTGGAACCAGGCCGTGGGCGAGCTCGATGTGGGCGGCGCCCTCAACGAGGACGGCTCGGCGCGCGGGCGTGTGGTGGCCTCGGCCCAGTCGCGTGACCACTTCATCGATGGCTACAGCAGCCGCCGCCAGCTGCTGTACGGCACCGCCGAGTTCGACCTGGGCCGCGACACCACGCTGAGCGTGGGCGGCTCCTATGTGAACGAAGACAACCCCGGCTCGCAATGGATGGGCGTGCCCATGGGCTTCGATGGCTCCTTCCTCGACATTGCGCGATCCAGGCGTTTCTCGCCCTCCTGGAGCAAATGGGACAAGAAGGAGGTCAGCCTGTTCGCCGACCTGGAGCACCGCTTCGACAACGGCTGGAAGGCCAGGCTGGCCGCGCGCGCCCTGCAGGCCAAGTCCGCGCTGGACGGCGCCTACCTGGTCTCGGGCGGCCTGGACGACCAGGGCCGCACGCGCTACGACGTGGCCGGCGGCCTGTACGACTACGACAAGCGCCAGCTCAGCCTCGATGCCTCGGCCCAGGGCCCCGTGCGCCTGTTCGGCCGCGAGCATGACCTGGCCTTCGGCGTCAGCCGCCGCACCATCCGCTGGAGCGACCAGGGCTACAGCTACCTGTCGCCCACGGGGGAATGGCTGATCGCCAATGGCGTCGATCCCTATACCTGGAACCCCGACTCGCTGGACCGCTCCGGCCTGCTGGCCGAAGACCTGTGGACGCGCCGCCAGAAGACCACGCTGACCTCGGCCTACGCCACGGGCCGCTTCCTGCTGGCCGAGCCACTGAACCTGATCGCCGGCGCGCGGCTGGACTGGTACGACTTCACCAACGTCCAGCGCCAGGGCAGCTGGAGCCGGGAGCGCGAATTCAGCGAGAAAGCCCATGCCACGCCCTATGCCGCGCTGACCTATGACATCAGCAAGACCTACTCGGCCTATGCCAGCTACACCAGCATCTTCCGGCCGCAGGATTTTCTGGATGTCTCGGGCAGCATGCTGGCGCCGGTGGAGGGCCGCAACTTCGAGCTGGGCCTCAAGGGCAGCTACCTGGACGAGCGCGTGAACCTGGCCGTTGCCGTGTTCAACACCACGCAGGACAACCTGCCCCAGGCCATCGCGGACATCAACTCCTGCACGGTGAAGACCAATTGCTACCGCTCCGTCGGCAAGGTCAAGAGCAAGGGGCTGGACATGGACATCAGCGGCGAGATCCTGCCGCGCCTAAACGCCGGCCTTGGCTATACCTTCACCCAGGCCGAGATCGCCAGCGACAGCACCGAAGGCGCCAAGGGCGCGCCCTATGCCAGCTACACGCCGCGACACCAGCTCAAGCTGTCGGCCATGTACCACCTGGGCGGCGAGCTGGGCGCATGGCGCGTGGGCGGCGGCCTGCGCTACCAGAGCCGCACCACGTCCGAGTCGCTGACCAGCGCCGAAGGCTATGCAATCCGACAGTCCGCCTATGCCGTGGCCGACCTGGTCATCGGCTATCGGGTGAACCGGCAGCTGGACCTGCAGATGAACATCAGCAACCTGTTCGACCGCCGCTATTTCGAGACCCTGGGCACGAACAACGGCGGCAACTATTTCGGCGTGCCGCGCAGGCTGCTGCTGACGGCCAAATACCAGTTCTGAACCGCCCATGAAAATGCCCCGCCGGTGGCGGGGCATGGAAGAAAGTGTGAAGCGCGCCGATAAGCCGGATTCTGTGCACGCGGTTGCCCGCATGTGACCGCCATTAATCTGGGCCGGGCGTCGCCGCCCGGCTCGGTGCTACCTACCCGCACACTCCGGGGGCCCCGTCAACGTGTGCCTACTTGGTATTGCTGCGCGTAGAGATTGCCCGTTTCACCCGGGGACGCGTTCCGCGTCCCCGGGTGGCTATGGGGCCCAGGCTTTCGCCTGGGCGTCTGGCTTGCGCCAGCCGTCGCCAGCTTGCGCTGGCACCCCATAGAACACCAAGTTGGCGGCACATGTCCCCGACTCGTCTCTGTTGCTCTGATCCTCACCTCACGGTGGACAGCCGTTAGCTGCTACGCTGCCCTGTGCAGTCCGGACGTTCCTCCAGTGCGGCCTTTCGGCACTTGCACCAGCGGCGGTCCAGCGGGCTTCACGGGGTGGATTATCGCCGCGACGCGAGGCGGCACGCCAGTCAGCCGGCGGCCTCGCGCCGGTACTGCTCGGGGGTGCTGCCGGCCTGGCGCTGGAACATGGCGATGAAGGCCGAGGCGGTGCCGTAGCCGAGGTCGAAGGCGATTTCCTGCACCGGGCGGCCGGCCTCGAGCGCGTCGATGGCGCGCAGGAAGCGCAGCCGCTGGCGCCAGTCGCCGAGCGACATGCCCAGTTCGCGCTGGCAGTGGCGCGCCAGCGTGCGCTCGGTGGTGTGGACCTGGGCCGCCCAGTCGGCCAGCGAGCGGCGGTCGCCCGGGTCCTCCATGAGGGCGGTGAGCACGCCGGCCAGCGCCGGGGTGTGCGCAAAGGGCAGGTAGCAGCGCTCGACCGGCGAGCGCGCCAGCTGGTCGACCAGCACCTGGGCCAGGCGCAGGTCGGCGGCGTCCTCGGGCACGTGCACCTGGCGTTCGGTGAAATCGGCCAGGATGCTCTTGATGATGGGCCGGATCTTCAGGGTGCACAGTTCTGCCGGCAGATCGGCGCACAGCTCGGGCGCCAGGTAGACCGAGCGGTAGACGACGGCGTGCGGCACGTAGCAGCTGTGCACCACCTGCGGCGGTATCCAGATCGCGTACTGCGGCGGCGACAGCAGGCGCTGGCCCTCGGCGTCGATCTGCAGCATGCCGTGCGCGGCATAGTTCAGGTGGCCCCAGGCGTGGCTGTGCGGCGCCGCGTGGCTGCCGGTGCCGAATTCGTCGTAGCGGAAATAGACCGACCCGGGTACGCCTTCCAGGTCCTGGATCTTGACGCTCAGGGGATCCATGCATGCTCCTCTGTTCATCGTCCGACGCGCCGGACGATATGTCCGAATCCAGCTATAAACATCAGGACGGACAGAGGGATGATAGCGGCCGGCTTTCAACCCGTTCGCTATGTGGCAATACGCATTCCCTCTGCTGGCCGTTCTCATCTGGTCCGGCAACACCGTCGTCAGCAAGATGGCGGCCGGCAGCATCGGCCCCGCTGAAATCAGCTTCTACCGCTGGCTGGTGGCCGGCCTGCTGTTCACCCCCTTCATGCTGCGGCCGGTGCTGCGCAACTGGCCAGCGATACGCCCGCACGCCGGCAGGATCGTGGTGCTGGCGCTGCTCGGCATGGTGGCCTGCCAGAGCCTGGCCTACTACGCGGCCTACCTGACCACGGCCACGCACATGGGCATCCTCAATGCGCTGATCCCGATCGCGGTGCTGGCGCTGGCGATCCCGCTGCTGGGCCAGCGCCTGACCGCAGGCGCCGTGGCGGGGGCGCTGCTGTCGATCACGGGGGTGCTGATCGTGGTCTCGGGCGGCCAACTGCGCAGCCTGGTGGCCAGCGGCACCGGCGCCGGCGACGCGCTCATGCTTCTGGCCGTGCTGGCCTATGCCGCCTACGCCATCCTGCTCAAGAAATGGGACCTGCGCGCCATCCCGGCGCTGCAACTACTGTATGCGCAGATCGTGGTGGCCATCGTCGCGCTGCTGCCGCTGTACCTGCTGTCGCCGCGCACCGGGCTGTCCGCGGCCAACCTGCCGCTGGTGCTCTACGCCAGCGTGCTGGCCTCGATGGCCGCCACGCTGCTGTGGATGCATGCCATCGCGCGCATCGGCCCGAGCCGCGCCAGCCTGTTCTTCAACCTGCTGCCGCTGTTCACCGCCCTGATCGCGGCTCTGACGCTGGGCGAGGCGCTGGCCGCCTACCACGCGGTGGGCGGCGCGCTGACCATTGGCGGCGTGCTTCTGGCCGAGCGCTGGCGAACGCCCCTGGGCGCCCGGCTGCCGGCGCGCGCCTGAGCCTCGAACGCCGCCACAATGGCGGCTTCGTTCAGCCACCGCCGCAAGGAGACCCATGAAGGCCACCAACGTCCTGCACACCATCGGCAATACGCCGCACATCCGCATCCACCGCCTGTTCGGCGACGCGCCGCAGCAGGTCTGGATCAAGTCCGAGCGCGGCAACCCCGGCGGCTCGATCAAGGACCGCATCGCGCTGGCGATGGTGGAAGACGCCGAGCGGCGCGGCGCGCTGCAGCCCGGCGGCACCATCGTGGAGCCGACCTCGGGCAATACCGGCATCGGCCTGGCCATGGTCGCGGCCGTCAAGGGCTACAAGCTGGTGCTGGTGATGCCCGACAGCATGTCGGTGGAGCGCCGCCGGCTGATGCTGGCCTATGGCGCGAGCTTCGACCTGACGCCGCGCGCCAACGGCATGAAGGGCGCGATCGCCCGCGCGCAGGAGATTGTGGCCAGCACGCCCGGCGCCTGGATGCCGCAGCAGTTCGAGAACCCGGCCAACGTCGAGGTGCACGTGCGCACCACGGCAGAGGAGATCGCGGCCGACTTCCCCGAGGGCATCGACGCACTGATCACCGGCGTGGGCACCGGCGGCCACATCACCGGCGTGGCGCGCGTGCTCAAGGCCAGGTGGCCCCGGCTGCAGGTGTTTGCGGTGGAGCCGAGCGCCTCGCCCGTGATTTCGGGCGGCGCGCCTTCGCCGCACCCGATCCAGGGCATCGGCGCGGGCTTCGTCCCGAAGAACCTGGACGTGGCGCTGCTCGACGGCGTGATCCAGGTCGACGCCGAGCCGGCGCGCGAGTACGCCCGCCGCAGCGCGCGCGAGGAGGGCCTGCTGGTCGGCATCTCGTCCGGCGCCACCCTGGCCGCCATCGCGCAGAAGCTTCCCGAGCTGCCGGCCCATGCGGTGGTGCTGGGCTTCAACTACGACACCGGCGAGCGCTACCTGTCGGTGGAAGGCTTCCTGCCGGCGTGAGGCTCAGCGGCCGTACAGGGCCGTGATCGACGCCTGCCCCAGCTTGGCGAAGTGGATGTTGAAGCCCACCATGGCCGCCGTGGCGTCGGCCGGTACGTCGAGCCGCGGCACCTTCAGCGCGTAGACGGTGAAGATGTAGCGGTGCGGCTCGTCGCCCGGCGGCGGGGCGGCGCCGCCGTAGCCCTCGCTGCCGAAATCGGTGCGCCCCTGCACCGCGCCCGCGGGCAGTGCGCCGCCGCTGCCGGCGCCTTCGGGCAGGCCGGTGCAGTCGGCCGGCAGGCCGTGCACCACCCAGTGCCACCAGCCGGAACCGGTGGGCGCGTCCGGGTCGTAGCAGGTCACGGCGAAGCTCTGCGTGCCGGCGGGCGCGCCGCTCCATTGCAGCGCGGGCGAGCGGTTGTCGCCCGCCGCGCCCATGGCGCTGTGCACATGGGCCTTGGGCAGGGCGCCGCCGTCCTGGAAGGCGGGGCTGGTGAGGATGAAGCGGCTGGTACTGTCGGCCATTGCGGACTCCTGGATGAAATCGACGGAGCCGCTACCGTATCATTTCGCGCCCCACCGACACCGTTTCTGCCCGATCACCACGGGCCTGACGCACCATGATCCGCCTCTCCGAAATCAAGCTGCCGCTCGACCATGCAGAGCAGGCCCTGGCCCAGGCCGTTGCCGCCGCGCTGGGCATCGCGCCCGAGGCCATCGCCCGGGTCCACGTGCACAAGCGCAGCTTCGACGCGCGCAAGCAGGAGCTGCGGCAGGTCTACATCGTCGACGTCACGCTGGCCGACCCGTGCGCCGAGCCCGCGCTGCTGGCCCGGCACGCGCAGCACCCGCACATCGCCGCCACGCCCGACATGGCCTGGTACCCGCCGCCGGCCGCGCCGGCGGGCCTGCCGCTGCGGCCGGTCGTGGTCGGCTTCGGGCCCTGCGGCATCTTCGCCGCGCTGGTGCTGGCGCAACTGGGCTTCCGGCCGCTGGTGCTGGAGCGCGGCAAGACGGTGCGCCAGCGCACCCGCGACACCTGGGGCCTGTGGCGCAAGAACACGCTCAACCCCGAGTCCAACGTGCAGTTCGGCGAGGGCGGCGCGGGCACCTTCTCCGACGGCAAGCTCTACAGCCAGATCAAGGACCCGCGCCACCTGGGCCGCAAGGTGATGCAGGAGTTCGTCCGGGCCGGCGCGCCGCCGGAGATCCTGTACGTGGCGCGCCCGCACATCGGCACCTTCAAGCTGGTGAAGGTGGTGGAGAACATCCGCGCGCAGATCGTGGCGCTGGGCGGCGAGATCCGCTTCGAGCAGAAGGTGACCGACGTGCTGATCGAGGACGGCCGCATGCGCGGGCTCGCCGTGCTCGACCAAGCCACGGGTGCCGTGCAGGAGCTGCGCGCCGACCACGTGGTGATGGCGCTCGGCCACAGCGCGCGCGACAGCTTCGAGATGCTGTACCGCCGCGGCGTGCACATCGAGGCCAAGCCCTTTTCCGTCGGCTTCCGGGTGGAACACCCGCAGGGCCTGATCGACCGCGCGCGCTGGGGCCGGCATGCCGGCCACCCGCTGCTGGGCGCGGCCGACTACAAGCTGGTGCACCACGCGAGCAACGGCCGCTCGGTCTACAGCTTCTGCATGTGCCCGGGCGGCACCGTGGTCGCCGCCACCAGCGAACCCGGCCGCGTGGTCACCAATGGCATGAGCCAGTATTCGCGCAACGAGCGCAACGCCAACGCCGGCATCGTGGTGGGCATCGACCCGCGCGACTACCCCACCGACTACCGGCACGTCGACCTGCCGCCCGAGGCCCAGGGCCGGCCCCATGCGCTGGCCGGCATCGAACTGCAGCGCCGGCTCGAATCCAACGCCTTCGCGCTCGGCGGCGGCACCTACGAGGCGCCGGGCCAGCTGGTGGGCGACTTCATCGCCGGCCGGCCCTCCACCGCCTTCGGCGCGGTGCAGCCCAGCTACAAACCCGGCGTGCGCCTGGGCGACCTGCACGCCGCCCTGCCCGCCTACGCCATCGAGGCCATGCGCGAGGCCTTCCCGGCCTTCGCCCGCAAGATCAAGGGCTTCGACCTGCCCGATGCGATGCTGACCGGGGTCGAGACACGCACCTCGTCGCCGATCCGCATCACGCGCGGCGAGGACTTCCAGAGCCTGAACGTGCGCGGCCTGTACCCGGCCGGCGAAGGCGCGAGCTACGCCGGCGGCATCCTGTCGGCGGGTGTGGACGGCATCAAGGTGGCCGAGGCCGTGGCGCGCGCAGTGGCCGCAGCATGACGGCAGCCGCTCAACGCGCAGCCCAGTGCCCCTCATGGAAGCGCCAGCCACCCGGGCCGCGATCCCAGCGGTGCGGCACCCAGACATAGCCCGGCCGCGGCGGCGCGGCCCAGTGGCCGGGACGCCAGACATAGCGTCCGCCCTCCCAGAACCAGGCTCCGCCGACCCAGACATGGCCCACGACAGGCGCCACGCCGATGACCTCGACCTGGGGCGGCGGCGGCTCGACCGGCACGTACGCGGCCGGCTCGCGCACCACCACGCGGGCCGGCGGCGGAGGCGGTGCGACGACGCAGCCGGACAGGAAGGCGGCCGCTCCCAACAACGCGGCCGGCAGTACGGAGCCGCGCCAGCGGCCCGTGGAAGAGGATGAGGACATGGTGCTCTCCAGAACAGGAATCTGCTCAACGCCGCGACCCGCAAGCTGTTGACGCCGCTGCATGAAGGCCCGGTAAAGCCCGGGCCGCGCCTTCCTGCGGCGGCACGGCCAGCGGGCGCTGCATATAGGCCGCGCCCGGGCCGTAGCCGGCAAGTTCCCCACCCGGCAGTTGCCGTGCCTGGTAGCCCAGGCGCTGCCAGTAGGCCACCGCATCGGCCAGCGCGACCAGCGCGGCCTGGCGCAGCCCCTGTTCCCGCGCCGCACGCGCGCCCGCCGCATGCAGGGCCGGCGCAACGCCCTGCCCGCGCGCGCGGCGCGCCACCGCGCAGTCGTGCAGGTACCAGCGGTCCGGCGGCGCCGGCAATGCGGGCAGTGGCACGCCCAGCGCAGGCACGGCGTCGCCGCGCCAGGGGTAGGAGACGAGGTAGCCCGCCAGCGTGCCGTCGGGTGCCTGCGCGGCCAGGCAGCAGGCCGGCGCCAGTTGCAGCCGGTTGGCGAAGAAATCATGGCCTTCCAGTTCGAACGTGGCACTGGCATAGGCCTCGGCCTGCAGCGCCAGCACTTCGGGCAGGTCGGCAGACCGCATGGGGCGGATGGAGATGGTCATCGAAGCGCGCAGCAGGGAAGCAGGAGACGTCAGAAACGACATCGCCGCGTCCCGGGGGGCGGACGCGGCGACGGACGGAGATCGAACGATCAGACCTGCCGGGCCTGCAGCGCGGCGATGCGCTCCTCGATCGGCGGATGCGAGGAGAACAGCTTGCCGATGCCGCCGGTGATGCCCATGGCCTGGATGCTCTTGGGCAGTTCGCCCGGCACCATGCCGCCCAGGCGGGCCAGCGCGTTGACCATGGGCTGCTTGCGGCCCATCAGCTGCGCCGCGCCGGCGTCGGCGCGGAACTCACGCTGGCGCGAGAACCAGGCGACGACGATGGCCGCGGCGAAGCCGAGCACGATGTCGAGCACGATGGTGGTGACCCAGTAGCCGATGCCGGGGCCGGAGCGGTTCTCGTTGTTCTTGTTGAGGAAGCTGTCGACCGCGTAGCCGACGACGCGCGAGAGGAACACCACGAAGGTGTTCATCACGCCCTGGATCAGGGTCATGGTGACCATGTCGCCGTTGGCGATGTGGGCCACCTCGTGGCCGATCACGGCCTCGACCTCTTCGCGCGTCATGCCCTGCAGCAGGCCGGTGGAGACCGCCACCAGGGCGCTGTTCTTGAAGGCGCCGGTGGCGAAGGCGTTCGGGTCGCCCTCGAAGATGCCGACCTCGGGCATGCCGATGCCGGCCTTGTCGGCGAACTTGCGCACGGTCTCGACGATCCAGGCCTCGTCGGCGGTGGCGGGCTGGTTGATCAGCCGCACGCCGGCGCTCCACTTGGCGACCGGCTTGCTGATCAGCAGCGAGATGATGGCGCCGCCGAAGCCCATGACCAGCGCGAAGCCCAGCAGCGCGCCCAGGTTGAGCCCGTTGGCGGTGAGGAAACGGTTGACGCCGAGCAGGCTGGCGACGATGCCCAGCACGACGACGACGGCCAGGTTGGTTAGAACGAACAGAGCGATACGTTTCATGAGTTCTCCGTGGGATGGGACCAGGCCCGTAGGATCCTTTGCGCGGAAATATGGAGGCGGACCCCGCCCCTTCAAGCCGCGCCGCAGTTCCCGCTCTGTTGTCGTCTATCTGTGCAGCCCTGCGAAGGCGTGAGGATAGAGTCGATCATAGGCGGAAAGTTCGCGCCCTCCGTGATACCGCGCTTCGGCAATGCTTCTTTTTTTGTAGCAGAAGGCCCCGACGGTACCTGGGCTTGCCTGGGATTCCTTTTGAATCCGGTCGTCATTCCTCGGGATAGATCTGCGCCGGCAGCGTCATGCCCGCCTGCCGCAGCGGCGGCAGCATGACGGGGCGCAATTCGCGCATCTCCATGTGCTCGGCGCGCACCGCGATGCCGATGGCCGCCACCGGCGTGCCGGCACGGTCGGTCACCGGCACCGCCATGGAGCGTACGCCCAGCTCCATTCCGCCGTCGCAGCTGGAAAAGCCGTCCTCGCGGCCGCGCGCCACCAGCGCCAGCACGGCGTCGGCCGCGCACACGGTGCGCGACGGGAGGGCCGGCCGTGCCATGCGGCGCACGCGCAACTCCGCCTCCTCCGGCGGCATGCAGGCCAGCAGCGCGCGGCCCTGCGCCGAGCAGTACAGAGGCAGGCGCGATCCGACGGCCACGGCCAGGCCGAAGCTGCGCCGCGCCGTGGCGCGGGCGACGATGGCCACCTCGTCGTCCAGCAGCATGCCCGGCGCGGCGGACGCACGCGTGCGGTCCGAAGGCGTTTCCAATCAGGCGCGCCACCTCGGACTGGGTCAGCCGGCCGTGCCTGCGGTTGAAGCAGGTCAGCACCTGCAGCCCTTTCTGCAGCGACGCGACATGGTCTCGCACCGCCGCACGGCCCATCACAGCCGTCCCACGCCCAGGAGACCGTCGGGGACGCCATTCGTGTGCGGAGATCGCCAAGGCTTGCGCATCGCGCAAATCTGGCTTGTCCATGCGCGAGATGCACTGGAGACCCGCCCCGGGTCTCCACAACTGAACAGGCAGCACTCTCCATTCCCCGCCCCCATCGCTTCGACTGCGCATGAGCGCATCCCCTCTGCTGTGACGAGAGTCCGCTTCATGAACTACCCCATGGCGCAACGCGCCGCCGCCTGCGCCCGCCCGATCGGGCCCGGCGCGCCCATCGCCCCGCAGCCCACGCACGCACCGGGCCACGACGCCGCGGCGCTCGGCCTGCTGCCGCTGCCGTCCGCGCTGCGGCACGTGGAAGCCGGCCGCCTGCCACGCCGGCGCGGTCGATGCGGTGGTGGCCTGCCCGCTGCACGAGGCTGCGATCCAGCGCGCCGGCATCGCGTTCAGCGGCTACCCCTCGCTGCTGGCCAGCGTGGGGCACGGCGCGGCCATGGACATCGCCGGCCGCGGCAAGGCCGATCCGCGCGCGCTGCTGCACACCATCGCCCTGGTGTCCGGCGACGGCATTAGCTACAAAATCAATAGCAGAAAGCCAAGACATCACCTGGGCTACAACGTCCTTTCATGAAAAACATGGCGCCACGGAGCCCCGCGGCGGCGTCAAGGCCGGCGCAGCAGCTTGACCTGGCGCGCGGGGCCGTCCTGGGGATGGATCTCGAAATAGGCCGGGTACTTGCGGAACAGCTCGTGCAAGGGCTTGCTGCCCCGCTTGATGCCCGCGTCGTACAGCGGCTTGCCCAGCGCATTGAGCTGCTTGATGCCGCCGATCTGCCAGTCGGGGATGGCGGCCAGCACCTGGCGCATCTGCTCGGACACCTCGCGCTCGGCCGGCTCCGGGCGCGCGGCGCCGGCCACGCTGCGTGCGGCGCGCGGCGCCCGCACCGGCGCGGCAGCCACCGGCGCCGGCGCAGGAGGGGCCGCCCTGGCCACCAGCGAGGGCCGCGGCCGCGGTTCGAAAGCCGCCGTGACCCGGCCGCCGACGTGGATCACCGCGTCGTAGGCCTGGGCGATGTCGGCCGCGGCCTTGTCGGCCTGGGCAAAGCAGATCACGCGCACGCCGGCCTCGCGCAGCCGCACCACCAGCGGCACGAAGTCCGCGTCGCCCGAGCCGATGGCCACCGTGCCGGGCGCGAACTGGTACAGCACGTCGACCGCATCCACCGCCAGCGCCACGTCGGTGGAACCCTTGCCATGGTTGAGAAAGCCGCGCACCGCATGGCGCTGCATCACCTCGCGCAGGCCCGCGAGCTTGTCCGCGCCGCCATAGGCCCGGCGCACGGTGATGACGCCCGGAAGGTCGCCGAGCTTGGCGAACGCCTCCTCCACGGCCGCCGGAGACAGGTTGTCGGCGTCGATCAGGAAGGCCGTGGTATCGGTTTTCGCGTGGGGCATGGGGCAGCCTCGGTTGGGGGAAGAAGAAGAGAAAAAAGCAAAGAAGACCTCAGCCATCCACGGCGCCATGCCCCGCCCGCAGCGCATGAAACCCAAAGGCACAAACGGCCGCGCAGCAGGCCATGCCAGGACATCCGCAGAACCGGCTTTGCCGGTCCGCCGGATGTGCCCCCTCGCAGGGGGAAGGCGAAGACGCGAAGCGCGCAGCCTGGGGGTGGTCCCATTCCAGCAACACCCGCAGCGAATGAAACCCAAAGGAACGAAAGGCCGCGGAGCAGGCCATGCGCAAACATCCGCGGAGCCGGCTGCGCCGGGCCGCAGGATGTGCCCCCTCGCAGGGGGAAGGCGAAGACGCGCAGCGCGCAGCCTGGGGGTGGTCTCATTCTGCCAGCCGCCAGGCCAGCGTCTCGCCGCCGCGCAGGGGCTTGAGCGTGGCGTCGCCAAAGGGCACGGTCTCGGGCACGGTCCAGGTCTCGCGCCTGAGCGTGACCGTGGCGGTGTTGCGCGGCAGTCCGTAGAAGTCCGGGCCATGCAGGCTGGCAAAGCCTTCGAGCTTGTCGAGCGCGCCGGCCTGGTCGAAAGCCTCGGCGTACAGCTCCAGGGCGACCAGCGCGCTGTAGCAGCCGGCGCAGCCGCTGGCGTGCTCCTTCAGGTGCGCGGCGTGCGGCGCGCTGTCGGTGCCCAGGAAGAACTTGGGGCTGCCGCTGGTGGCGGCGGCCACCAGGGCCTGGCGGTGCAGTTCGCGCTTGAGGATGGGCAGGCAGTAGTAGTGCGGCCGGATGCCGCCTGTGAAGAGGGCGTTGCGGTTGTAGAGCAGGTGCTGGGGCGTGATGGTGGCCGCGACGAAGCGGTCCGCCGCGCGCACGTAGTCTGCGCCTTCCTTGGTGGTCAGGTGCTCGAAGACGATCTTCAGCTCGGGGAAGTCGCGGCGCAGCGGAATCAGCACACGGTCGATGAACACCGCCTCGCGGTCGAACACGTCCACCGCCGGGTCGGCCACCTCGCCGTGGATCAGCAGCAGCAGGCCGTGCCGCTGCATGGCCTCCAGCGTCGGATAGGTGCGGCGGATGTCGGTCACCCCGGCATCGCTGTTGGTGGTGGCGCCGGCCGGATAGAGCTTGAGCGCGACCACGCCGGCGGCCTTGGCCCGGGCGACTTCCTCGGGCGGCAGGCGGTCGGTGAGGTAGAGCGACATCAGCGGCTCGAAGGCGACGCCGGCCGGCACGGCCGCCAGGATGCGCTCACGGTACTCGGCCGCCTGCTGCGCCGTGGCCACCGGCGGGCGCAGGTTGGGCATGACCAGCGCCCGGGCCATCTGGCGCGCGCTGGCGGGCACGACCGCCTGCAGCGCGGCGCCGTCGCGCAGGTGCAGATGCCAGTCGTCGGGGCGGATCAGGGTCAGCGTATCGGGCGCGCCCGGGCGCGGGGAATGGGAGTGGGAAGGCTCGGTCATGGCGGGCGATTTTCGCACCCGGCCGGCTCAAACAAGGCGCACCCGCACCCGGGCCCATGAAATCTCACGCCCCCTGCGCAGACATCCGCGGCTCCGGCTGCGCCGGTCCGCAGGAGAGGTCTTGCAGACCGCGCCGGGCCAGCGGCCCGGCCCTTCGCCAGTCACGAAAGGTCCGCTGGACCTTTCGTGTACGGGCTCAGCCCCCTTTGAGGGGGAAGGCGAAGACGCGCAGCGCGCAGCCTGGGGGAGATTTCAACGACCCACGGCGCTGATGCACCATCCGCAGCGCGCGAAACACAAATGGACGAGAGGCCGCGGAGCAGGCCAAGCGCAGACATCCGCGGCTCCGGCTCCGCCGGTCCGCAGGATGTGCCCCCTCGCAGGGGGAAGGCGAAGACGCGCAGCGCGCAGCCTGGGGGTGCTCCCCAGTCACCCCAGAAAGTCCCCGCTGTCCTCGGGCTGGAACACGATGGCGCGCACCTCGGCCGTCAGTTCGCGGCCGTCGGGCGCAGTCCAGTGCGCGGTCTGCCCCGGCGACAGTCCCAGCAGGTGCATGCCCATGGCCGACAGCACCGACACCCGGCCCGCGGCGGGGTCGGCCGCCTCGGGGTAGCACAGGGTCACGGTGCGCTCCTCGCAGCCCACGGGGCCGACGATGCGCACCTCGGAGCGCATGGTGACGACCTCCGGGGGAACGGCATAGGAGGACACGACCTCGGCGTTGTCGAGCAGGTCCTCGAACTCGGCGCGCTCGGACTCCGGCAGGGCGCCGGGCTGGCTCAGGCGCTTGCGAATGCGCACCAGGTCGAGTTCGGTGATGGTGCGCGGGACGACGGACGACGATGCGGACGACGCGACAACGGAAGAAGAGATGGGCATGGATGGCTCCTGGACATGAAAGGCGCCCGGCACCGAAGCCGGCCGGGCACGGCCGCTCTGCAAAGGGCCCGGCGATCCAGAAAGCGAGGAGGAGGAAGGGAGCCGCCGGGCTCAGGAAAGTGCGGCGGACAGGCGCTCGGGACGCGCCGCCGCGGCCGTGCGGCGGGCGGACGCGCGATGCCAGGACTCCGCAACACGCGCACAGCGGCACGCCGCGGCAAGGAGCCGGGCATGCGGGGGCTGGATGCGGGGAGGACGGGACGTGGCCGCCCATCATAGTCCGCAACCCCGACCAGTGGGAAATCACCAATGGCCGGGCGAGGGTCGTTCCCCTAGCATCTCCCCCCATTTGCGGCATTTCCGCCGTTCTTCCCGCGCTCTACATGCCACAGCCACCCGAGTCCGGCCCCTTGCTGGACGCCGCCAGCCCGGCCCCCGATCCCACCCCTGATGCAGACGAACCGACGCGGGTACCGCTGGCGATAGAGGACTGGCTCACCGTGATCGTCATGGCGGTGCTGGCGCTGATCACCTTCGCCAATGTGCTGGTGCGCTATTTCACCAACAGTTCCTTCGCCTGGACGGAGGAGTTCTCCGTGTTCCTGATGATCGTGCTGGCGCTGATCGGCGGCTGTGCGGCGGTGGCGCGCGACCGGCACATCCGCATCGAGTACTTCGCCGAGGGCGGCTCGCCGCGGCGGCGCACGCGGCTGGCGCAGTTCGGGGCGCTGATGGTGGCGCTGCTGTTCCTGCTGATCGCGGTGCTCAGCGTGCGCGTGGTCTGGGACGACTACCGCTACGGCGAGACCTCGCCCGGCATCGGCGTGCCGCAGTGGTGGTATTCGATCTGGCTGCCGGTGATCTCGCTGGGCATCGCGCTGCGGGCGCTGGGGCTGTTCATGCGGCGCCGCCGGCAGGGCCGCGGCGCATGATCGCGACGCTGCTGTTCGCACTGTTCGTCGTGATGATGCTGGTCGGCGTGCCGATCGGCGCGGCGCTCGGCCTGGCCGGCGCGGCGGCCATCGCGCTGGCCAATCTGGACACCCAGTGGTATGGCCTGCTGGCGGTGCCGCAGAACTTCTATGCGGGCCTGGGCAAGTACCCGCTGCTGGCGATCCCGATGTTCGTGCTGGTGGGCTCCATCTTCGACCGCTCCGGCGTGGCGCTGCGGCTGGTGAATTTCGCCATCGCCATCGTCGGCCGCGGCCCAGGCATGCTGCCGCTGGTGGCGATCGTGGTGGCGATGTTCCTGGGCGGCATCTCGGGCTCGGGGCCGGCCAACGCGGCGGCGGTGGGCGGGGTGATGATCGCGGCCATGTCGCGCGCCGGCTACCCGGCCAGCTTCTCGGCCAGCGTGGTGGGCGCGGCCGCGGCCACTGACATACTGATCCCGCCTTCGGTGGCCTTCATCGTCTATTCGGTGCTGGTGCCGGGCGCCTCGGTGCCGGCGCTGTTCGCCGCCGGCATGGTCCCGGGCGTGCTGGCCGGCATCGCGCTGATCGTGCCGGCCGTGTGGCTGGCGCGCCGCCACGGCATGGGTGCGCTCGAATCGACGCTGCCGCGCCCGGCCTTCTGGAGGAGCCTGCGCGAGGCGGTCTGGGGCCTGGCCGCGCCGGTGCTGATCCTGGGCGGCATGCGCGCGGGCTGGTTCACGCCGACCGAGGCCGCCGTGGTGGCGGTGTTCTACGGCCTGTTCGTGGGCATGGTGATCCACCGCACTATCCAGGTGCGCCACCTGTTCGTGATCCTGCGCGAGTCGGGCGAACTGTCGGCGGTGATCCTGCTGGTGGTGTCGCTGGCGGGCATCTTCGCCTATTCGCTCTCCACGCTGGGGGTGATCGACCCGATCACGCGCGCCATCGTCCACTCCGGCCTGGGCGAGTACGGCGTGCTGGCGCTCCTGATCCTGCTGCTGATCACGGTGGGCATGTTCCTCGACGGCGTCTCGATCTTCCTGATCTTCGTGCCGCTGCTCTGGCCGATCGTGCAGCACTACAAATGGGACCCGGTGTGGTTCGGCGTGATCCTCACGCTCAAGGTGGCGCTGGGCCAGTTCACGCCGCCGCTGGCGGTGAACCTGATGGTGTCCTGCCGCATCGCCCGGGTGCGCATGGAGGAGACCGTGCGCTGGGTCGGCTGGATGCTGTTTGCCATGTTCCTGGTGATGGTCGCGGTCATTGCCTGGCCCGAACTCGCGCTGTGGCTGCCGCGCAGGCTCGGCTATCTGTAGGTTTTTTCAACAAGGAGATCGCCCATGAAGTTCCGCCGTTCCATCCTCGGCCTGGCGCTGGCCGCCACCGGCCTGGCCCTCTCGCTCGGCGCCGTGGCGCAGACGCCGGCCAACTACAAGGCCGAATACAAGATGTCGCTGGTGCTCGGCCCGGCCTACCCCTGGGGCAAGGGCGGCGAGATCTGGGCCAACCTGGTCAAGGAGCGCACCCAGGGGCGCATCAACATCAAGCTCTACCCCGGAACCTCGCTGGTGCAGGGCGACCAGACGCGCGAGTTCACCGCGCTGCGCCAGGGCGTGATCGACCTGGCCGTGGGCTCCACGCTCAACTGGTCGCCGCAGGTCAAGCAGCTCAACCTGTTCTCGCTGCCCTTCCTGATGCCGGACTTCGCCGCCATCGACGCGCTCACGCAGGGCGAGGTCGGCAAGGAGATCTTCGCCGACATCGAGAAGGCCGGCGCCGTGCCGCTGGCCTGGGGCGAGAACGGCTTTCGCGAGATCAGCAACTCCAAGCTCGCGATCCAGTCGCCCAAGGACATGAAGGGGCTGAAGATCCGCGTGGTCGGCTCGCCGCTGGTGCTCGACACCATGAGCACGCTCGGCGCCAACCCCACGCAGATGAGCTGGGCCGACGCGCAGCCCGCGCTGGCCAGCGGCGCGGTCGACGGCCAGGAGAACCCGCTGGCGGTCTACACCGCGGCCAAGCTGCAAACCGTGGGCCAGAAGCACCTCACGCTCTGGGGCTACGTGGCCGATCCGCTGATCTTCGTGGCCAACAAGGAAGTCTGGAACAGCTGGACGCCGGCCGACCGCGAGATCGTCCGGCAGGCGGCCATAGAGGCCGGCCAGCAGGAAATCGCCCTCGCCCGCAAGGGTCTGATCGAGGCCGACAAGCCCTTCGTACAGGAACTGAGCGCGCTGGGCGTGACCGTGACGCAACTGACGCCGGAGCAGCACGACGCCTTCGCCAAGGCCACGCGGCCGGTCTACGACAAGTGGAAGCCCATGGTCGGCACCGACCTGGTCAACCGCGCGGAGAAGGCGATCGCGGCACGCAAGAAGTAGGTGCCACAAGGTGTTTGCCATGGCGCTGCGGGCAACCCGCAGCCCATGAAACACCATGGCACCAGAGGCCGCGCAGCAGGCCATGCCGAAGTCCTCAACTGAGCAAGGTCGGACACGCCGAGCGGACACGCATGCGGAAGAATAGGGCAGCATGTCAGAGCTTGCCCCACCCTCACTCGCTGCCACCAATCACCCTCGTGACCTTGAGCGCCTGGGCAAGGCCGTGGCCTACCTGGAGAGCCACCTGTCAGAGGCCATCGACACCGGACAACTGGCAGCCCGGGCCGCGCTCTCGCCCTTCCATTTCCATCGCCTCTTCCACGCCTATTTCGGCACCACGGTGACGGGCTACATCACCTGGCGGCGCCTGCAAAAAGCCTGCGGTCTGCTGGCCCAGGCGGATACCGCGGTTCTGGCCGTGGCGCTTGAAGTGGGCTACACCAGCGCTCAAGCCCTGGCCAAGGCGATGCGGCGCGAAATCGACACTACCCCCACGGCCGTGAGAGCGGGCGTTCGCCCACAGTGGCAACAACTTTTTGAGCGGCGCGCCTGCGTCTCTCCGGCGAAGGCGAAGCGCACCCTGCAGCCCCGGCTGACCCATACCCCCGAGCTGCATGTGCTGACCGCCGTCGGGCGCGGCATGGACCAGGGCAACATGGGCCGGGCAGCCCGCCAGGCCCTGGGCGAGCTGATCCCCAAACTCACCCAGGCCGGCCTGATGCCCCGCATGAAGAGCTGCCTGGCCCTGATGGCTGACGAGCCCCAAGGTCCGGACGACCAGCAGGCCCGGATGCAGGTCGGCGCGATCTTCGACTTCCATCTGAATCGCCGAGAGGGCCAGATCACACGACCACCTCTTCGACTCAGCGGCAGCCTGAGCTGGCAGACACTGCCCGCTGGCATCTACGCCGTCTTCACCCACAAAGGCCTGCACAGGCTGCTGCACAAAAGCTGGGACGCCATCTACCGTGAGTGGCTGCCCCACACCGGGTACACGCTGCGTGACGCGCCGCCCTTTGAGTACTTTCTGAATGACCCGCGCTACACCCCAGCAACTGCGCTTCGCACCGAAATCTATATCCCGCTGGACTGAGCCCTACCATGAACACCGCCCTGCCCGCCCTCAGCCCCACCGCGCTGCTGGACCTCAATGCCCGCGCGCAGATCGCTGCCCTGGCCCGCGGCGATTGCACCGCCCTGGCCCTGTGCGATGCCGCCATTGCCCGTATCGAGGCACTGGACGGCCCCATCAATGCGGTGGTGGTGCGGGATTTCGACCACGCCCGCGAACAGGCGAATAGCGCCGACGCAGCCCTGGCCAGCGGCGAGCGCCGGCCCTTGCTGGGGCTGCCGATGACGGTGAAGGAGTCCTTCAACCTGGCCGGCCTGCCTACCACCTGGGGCTTCGAGTTCGCCCGCGCGTTGCGCGCCACGGCCGACGCCCTGGCGGTATCCCGCCTCAAGGCCGCAGGCGCGGTGATCCTGGGCAAGACCAATGTGCCAGTCGGCCTGGGCGACTGGCAGTCGTCCAACCCCCTCCATGGCCGCACCTACAACCCGCTCGATCCCACACGGACGCCGGGGGGCTCGTCAGGCGGCGGTGCGGCTGCCCTGGCGGCGCACTATGTGGCCCTGGAGCTGGGCTCGGACATTGGCGGCTCGATACGTGTGCCGGCGCATTTCTGCGGCGTCTACGGACACAAGCCCAGCCTGGGCCTGCTGCCGACGCGAGGCCATGGTTTTCCAGGCCTGGGCTCGGGTGCGCCCAATGAACTGGCGGTCATCGGGCCCCTGGCCCGCAGCGTGGACGATCTGGAACTCGCGCTGGAAGTGCTGGCCGGTCCCGACCTGCCGCAATCCCTGGCCTACCACCTGCAACTGCCGCCCGCACGGGACATGCGCCAGGCCCGCTGTCTGCTGATCGACAGCCACCCGGTTCTGGCCGTTTCAGAAGACATCCGCGCCGCGCTGGCTCAGGTCGAGCGCGACCTGCAGACCGGCGGCTGCACGGTCCAGCGCCAAAGCGAATGCCTGCCGGACCTGGAGGCCGGCCACAAGGTCTATGCGGGCCTGCTCAACACCTACATGACCCGGGGCAAGCCCGGCGCAACCAGCATGCCGACCTATGAATGGCTGGTGCTGCTGGACCGCCGCGCCGAGCTGCAACGCCAATGGCAGCAATTGTTCGAACAGATCGATGTGGTGCTTGCCCCCACCCTGGGCTGCACCGCCTATCCGCACATCGAACCGATGGACTGGGCCAGCGCCACGGTGCAGATCGACGGTCAGTCCCAGCTTCTGGGCCCCCAGGTGTTCTGGCCAGGCCTGGCCACCGTGGCCGGTCTTCCGGCCACCAGCGCTCCGGTGGGGCGTGACCGCGACGGCCTGCCCATCGGCCTGCAGGTCATCGGCCCGCAGTTCGAAGACCGCACGCCGCTGGCCCTGGTGCGCCGGCTGGAGAGCCTCAGACGCCAGGCTTGAACCCTTAGCCCGTGGGCGAAGCATGGCTCGCCGGATTCCCCAGGCGGGCAGCCGACCCTGCGGACCCGTGTCCGACCCGCGTCTACGCCCTGTACCGGCTGGGGTTGGCGCCTGCCAGCTTCTTCATCATCCGCCGCAGCGCCGTGGCATCCTGGTAGCCCACGGCGCCGGCCACCTGCTCGACCGTCATGCGGCTGCCCTCCAGCAGCGCGCGGGCGCGCTGCAGCCGCACGCTCTGCACCAGCGCCTGCGTGCTCCGGCCGGTGGCCTTGCGGATGTGGCGCGACAGCGTGCGCTCGGACATGCAGAACTCGCGCGCCAGCGCACTGACCGCCGGTGCCTCGGGCAGCGCCGACTCGACTCTTGCGGCCAGCCGCGCCACCAGTTCATTGCCGTTGGCCAGCAGTTCCGGCACCACGAACGGCGCCTGGGCCTGGCGCCCGTCGACCAGCAGCATGCGCGCGACCAGGTCGGTGAGCGCGCTGCCGCAGCGCTCGCGCAGCAGGTGCAGCATCAGGTCGGTCTGCGCGAACGCGGCGCCGGCCGTGACCACCGGGCCGTCGGCGCAGACCATGCGGCCGGCGTCGACGATGCAGCCGGGCGCCATGCGCGCGAGCAGCGGCGCGTACCACCACGAAGTGGTCGCGCGCCGGCCCTGCAGCAGGCCGGCCGCGTGCAGCAGGAACACGGCCGAGCACGAAGCCGCGACCTGCCCGCCGGCCTTCGCATGCCGCACGAGGCCGGTGATCGCGCTGACCGCCTCGTCGCTCCCGAGGCAGCGGCGGATGTCGCCCGGGGTGTTCAGCCCGAGCCCCGGCACAACCCAGGTCGAGCGGTCGGCGCGCGGCCGCGCGGGCAGGCGCGCCGTGTCGATGCCCATGCCGGCCTGCAGCGGCACCGCTCCGCCCTGCACCGAACACAGCCGCCAGCGCGGCGGCGCCACGCCGGCCCGCGGCGCCAGGGCCTGCGCGGCGCCGAGGATGTCGAGCGTGGCCGCGACACTGGAATTGAAGGCGCCGGACAGCACCAGGATCGTGAAGTCGTGCATTTCGGCCTTGTCTGATTCAGCCCTTAAACAGTCGAATGAGACACTGCCATTCTGCCGGCGCGAAGGGTCCAATGGACGGACTGCGAGACAACACCCATGACCAGCACCCGGCCCCTCACCGAAGACGACCCGCTCGACGATTTCGCCGCGCGCCCGATCACCCTCGACGGCGTCGAGAAGAAGGTCTACCTGGCCGGCCGGGGCCCGGCCGTGATCGTGATGACCGAAATGCCGGGGATCAGCCCGCACGTGGCCCGCTTCGCGCGCTGGGTGCGCGACGCGGGCTTCACCGTCTACATGCCCTCGCTGTTCGGCCGCGACGGCGCCGTGCCGGGCGCGGAGGAAGGCGTGGCGGTGCTCCGGCGCGCCTGCGTGAGCGCGGAGTTCCGCGCCTTCGCCGCCAACGAATCGAGCCCGGTCACGCAGTGGCTGCGCGCGCTCGCGCGGCTCGCGCATGCCGAGTGCGGCGGGCCGGGCGTGGGCGCGATCGGCATGTGCTTCACCGGCAACTTCGCGCTGTCGATGATGCTGGAGCCCGCGATGCTCGCGCCGGTGGTGTGCCAGCCTTCGCTGCCGATGGACGACCCGGCCGCCACGCACATGGCGCCCGAGGAGTTGGCCGCCGTCCGCGAGCGGCTGGAGCGCGAGGACCTGACGGTCATGGCCTACCGTTTCGAGGGCGACAGGCATTGCAGGGCGCAGCGCTTCGCGGCCTTTGCCGAGGCGCTGGGCAATCGCTTCGTGGCCCGCGTGCTGCCCGACAGCGCGGCCAACCCCGGCACCGCGCCCTTCTTCGCGCAGGTGGTGGCAAGCCCGCACAGCGTGGTGACCGCGCACCTGATCGACGAAGCCGGCCAGCCCACCCTGGCCACGCGCGACGAGATCCTGGCCTTCTTCGCGCGGCGGCTCAGCAGCTGAAGCATGCAAAAAGCCCCGCAGCGCAAGCCGCGGGGCTTTTCATATGATCGACCGATGCTACAAATTAAATAGCAAAAATCCCAGGTGATATAAGGGCTAGAGGCATATTTCACCAAAATCCGCCACACCCCGAAAACCCGCGCAGCCTATGCGCAGACATCCGCGGAACCGGCTTTGCCGGGCCGCTGGATGTGCCCCCGGAAGGGGGAAGGCGAAGACGCGAAGCGCGTAGGGGGTGAGCCTCAATGCGCCAGGATCTTGTTGAGAAAGTCCTTGGTGCGCGGCTGGCGGGCGTCGGGGTTGCCGAAGAAGTCTTCCTTCGAGCAGTCTTCCAGGATGCGGCCGCCGACGTCGATGAAGATCACGCGGTTGGCAACCTTGCGCGCAAAGCCCATTTCGTGCGTGACCACCATCATGGTCATGCCTTCCTTGGCCAGGGCCACCATCACGTCGAGCACTTCGCCGACCATCTCGGGGTCGAGTGCCGAGGTGGGTTCGTCGAACAGCATCACGATCGGGTCCATCGACAGCGCGCGGGCGATCGCCACGCGCTGCTGCTGGCCGCCGGAGAGCTGGCCCGGAAACTTGTCCTTGTGCGCCATCAGGCCGACGCGGTCGAGCATCTTCAGGCCGCGCGTCTTGGCCTCGTCGGGCGAGCGGCCGAGCACCTTGATCTGGGCGATGGTGAGGTTCTCGGTCACCGACAGGTGCGGGAACAGCTCGAAGTGCTGGAACACCATGCCGACGCGCGAGCGCAGCTTGGGCAGGTTGGTCTTGGGATCGTGCAGCGGGATGCCGTTGACGGTGATCTCGCCCTTCTGGAACGGCTCGAGCGCGTTGACGGTCTTGATCAGCGTCGACTTGCCCGAGCCGGACGGGCCGCACACCACCACCACGTCGCCCTTGTTGATGCTGACCGAGCAGTCGTTGAGCACCTGCACCGGACCGTACCACTTGGAGACGTTCTTGATTTCGATCATTTTTTCGGACATTTCTTTCTCCTGTCGGTTGCCGCGCCGGGCACTACCGGATGATGGCGATTTTCTTGTGCAGGCGCTTGACCAGCCAGGACAGCGCATAGCAGATCACGAAATAGGCGATCGCCGCGACGAGGTAGGCCTCGATCGGGCGGCCGTAGTTCTTGCCCGCTGTCTCGAAGCCCTTGAGCATGTCGTAAGCGCCGATGGCATACACGAGCGAGGTGTCCTGGAACAGGATGATGGTCTGCGTCAGCAGCACCGGCAGCATGTTGCGGAAGGCCTGCGGCAGCACCACCAGGCGCATGTTCTGGCCGTAGGTCATGCCCACGGCCTGCCCGGCGTAGACCTGTCCACGCGGGATCGACTGGATGCCCGCGCGCATGATCTCGCTGAAGTAGGCCGCCTCGAACGCGATGAAGGTGACGTAGGCCGAGATCTCCGCCCCGATCGGCCGCCCGATCAGGAAGGGCACCAGCAGGAAGAACCACAGGATCACCATCACCAGCGGAATGCTGCGCATGCCGTTGACGTAGATCACCGCCGGCACTTCCAGGAACTTCTTGCCGGACAGGCGCATGAGCGCCAGCACGGTGCCGAGCAGGATGCCGCCGAGGGTGGCGACGATGGTCAGGGTGATGCTGAACCAGAAGCCCTTGAGCACGAAGGCCCGGATCAGCTCCCAGTTGAAGAACGAGAAATCGAGATTCATCAGTGCCCCCCTCCGGCACGCCCGGCGACGGCGAAGCCGGGGATGCGCAGGCGCTTCTCGATGACCGCCATGATGCGGTTGATCGCGAACGCCGAGATGATGTAGAGCGCGGTCACGGCCAGATAGACCTCGATGCCGCGCGAGGTTTCTTCCTGCACCTGCATGGCGAACATGGTCAGCTCGGACACGGACACTGCGAAGGCCACCGACGAGTTCTTGAAGATGTTCATCGTCTCGCTGGTCAGCGGCGGAATGATGATGCGCAGCGCCATCGGCAGCAGCACGTAGCGGTAGTACTGGAAGGTGGTGAAGCCCACGGCCATGCCGGCATAGCGCTGGCCGCGCGGCAGCGCCTGGATGCCCGAGCGCACCTGCTCGGCGATCCGCGCCGAGGTGAAGAAGCCCAGCGCGAGCACCACCAGCACGAAGCTCGAAAGCCCGCGCATGGCCGGAATCAGCGCCGGCACCACGTGGTACCAGAGGAAGATCTGCACCAGCAGCGGAATGTTGCGGAAGAGTTCCACCCACGCATTGCCCAGTCGGACCAGGACCGGGCTGTTGGGCAGCGTGCGCAGCGTTCCGATGATGAAGCCCAGCACCAGGGCCACCACCAGCGCCAGCAGCGACACCGATACTGTCCAGCCCCAGGCGGAGAGCATCCATTGCCAGTAGGTCGGGTACTCGCCTCCCGGGTCCTGCAGAAACATCTGCCAATCCCAATTCGATCCCATGGGGATTCCTTCTCAAACGTTTGCCTGATTCGCGGGCCGTTTCTCCGGCCTGTCCTGATGCCGCGCGGCAGAGGACAACAAAAAACGCCCACCGGACAGGTGGGCGTCGGTCAGCGCATGCTCAGCGCTTACTCCTTGATGGAATATTCTTCCATGGGCTTGTCGTTCGGATGCTCCCACGCGTCCTTGGTCGCGGCGGATAGCGGAAGGCCGATCTTGACGTTGTTCGGCGGGATCGGCTGCATGAACCACTTGTCATAGAGCTTGGCCATCTCGCCCGACTTGATCTGGGCCACGATGCTGTCGTCCACCGCCTTCTTGAAGGCCGGATCGTCCTTGCGGATCATGATCGCGATCGGCTCGACGGAAAGCACCTCGCCGACCATCTTGTAGTCGTTCGGGGCCTTGGACTTGGCGGCGTTGGATGCCAGGATCGAGCCGTCCATCACGAAGGCGTCGGCGCGGCCGGACTCCAGCAGCAGGAAGCTGTCGGAGTGGTCCTTGCCGTAGACCTCCTTGAAGGTCAGGCCTTCGGCGCGCTTGTTCTTACGCAGGGTCTGCACCGAGGTGGTACCCGTGGTGGTGGCGATGGTCTTGCCGTTCAGATCCTTGATGCCGTTGATGCCGGAGTTGGCCTTGACCAGGATGCGGATTTCTTCCACGTAGGTGGTGTAGGCGAAGGCCACGTCCTTGGCGCGCGCCTGGTTGTTGGTGGTGGAGCCGCACTCCAGGTCGACGGTGCCGTTCTGCACCAGCGGGATGCGGTTCTGCGAGGTCACGGGCTGGTACTTGGTTTCGAGCTTTCGGCCCACGACCTTTTCCAGGTCCTTGATGATGTTGGCGCAGACGTCGTAGTGGAAGCCGGTGTACTTGCCGTCGCCGAGGGTGTAGGAGAGGCCGGAAGACTCGCGCACGCCTTCGGTGATAACGCCCGATGCCTTGATCTTGGCCAGGGTGTCGCTGGCCTGGGCAAACGCCCCGCCAGCAGTCAGTGCCGCGACCGCGAGGGCCAACAGTTGTTTATTCATGCAAATCTCCTTGGTGAACGAGGATGAAAGTAAGGCGGAGTCTAGAACGGAATCGAGGCCTGCAACGCGCGGGTTACACCCCAAGCACGCCAAATTGGTGCAATGAGCTGGCATAACGGTGTCTTTCCGGTGCACTGGCAGACCCGTAGCCCCTCCGTTGGAGACGAGCAATCGCAAGGTCCGTGCCCAGATTGGCGCATCAGCAGGTCGCCGACTGTACGGCGGCCGGCCACAGCTGACCAATGCCAGTTGCTCCCCGCTTCATGCAAAAAAAACATGGACTAATGAAAAACCCTGATGCCGGCCAGGAGCCGCAAGGCGGCTACTGGCCGGTGAGACGCAGGGCGGGCGCATTCTGCAGGAATGCCCAGAGCGCGTCGGCCGGCCGGCGCGCCGCCGCGCGGCCACGGATGACGCCGCCCTCGCGCGGCGCGGCCGGCTTCTCGCGGTAGGCGCGGATGTCCATCGTCATCTGCAGGCCGGGCTGATCCGGCGGCAGTGCGCTCACCAGCCGGCGGCCGCGCAGTTCGCGCCGTACCGCGCTGTGCGGCAGGAACGCCACGCCATGGCCCTCCAGCGCCATGGCCTTCAGGCCTTCGGCCATGTCGGTCTCGTAGACGCGGTCCAGATGGATCGGGACGCCGGCTTCCTTAAGCAGCGTCTCCACCACGCGGCCCAGGTAGGCCCCGGGCGCATAGGCCAGGTAGGGCAGCGGCTGGCTCGCGCGGCCGGGCAGCTCGAACATCGGGCGGCCGTCGGCATCGGGGCGCGAGAACGGCGCCACCGTCTCCTCGCCCAGCACCACCATCTCATAGCGCTCGGTGTCGAGCTGAATCGGCTGGGTGCTGTGGTGGTAGGCGATCAGCAGGTCGCAGTTGCCCTCCATCAGCCGCAGCACCGCGTCGTGCACGTTCAGGGCGATCAGGCGGCTGCGCATCGGCCCGAAGCGCTCGCGCAGGCCCGACACCCAGCTCGGGAAAAAGGTGAAGGCCAGCGTGTGCGGCACGGCGAACTGGATCACGTCCTTGCCCGCTGCGATGTGGCCGCGCAGCATGGCGCGCGTGGTCTGCAGCGCCTGCAGCATCTCCAGCGACTGCGCATAGAGCGTCTCGCCAGCCGGGGTCAGGCGCGTGGGATAGGAGGTGCGATCGACCAGGTCGGCCCCCGCCCAGCCCTCCAGCGCCTGGATGCGGCGCGAGAAAGCCGGCTGTGTCACATGGCGCAGTTGCGCCGAACGGCTGAAGCTGCGCGTTTCGGCGAGGCTGACGAAGTCCTCGAGCCACTTGGTTTCCATGGGGCGAATTATGGAATTTCCCCGGCACGCCCGCTCGCCATGCCGGATCGCTGCATTTCTGCATCTCCCAGTGCAAACATCCGGTTGTGCGGGGGCCGCGAAGGAGACTTCAGCAGCGGCCTTGCCGGCGGCACTGGCCGCGTGCGCCAGCCAGCCGGCACAGGCCCTGCCAATGTTCTACCGCCCGGTCCGGCCCGGCTGCGCGGTCGACCCGACCGCACGCAGCGTGGCGGAGAAGACGCCACACCCTTTTGCGCACGCGACGTGCGCAAAAGCCGCATTGACCCGCAAGTGTTTTAGCCCTATAGTCATAAATCGCAAATACGATCAATAGTACGCATATATGAACCAAAAAGAGGCATCCAAGGCAAGCATCACCAAGGAGCTTGCCCTCGGCAAGTTCACGGACAAGATGCTCGGCGACATGCGCGCGCTGATTGGCACCGAGTTGCGCACCGAGTCCTGCCTGAACAACGAGTACGCTACACGCCTGGCCGTGATGCGCTTCTGCGAGGGCATCGGCGACGACAACCCGCTGTGGACCGACGCGGAATACGCCAAGAACGGCCCCTTCGGCACGCTGGTCGCTCCTCCCAGCTTCATCTTCGCGTGCCTGGGTTCGGTGCAGGTCGGCTGGCCGGGCCTTGGCGGCTTCCACGCAGAAACCAAGATCACCTTCGGCGATACGATCCGTGTGGGCGAGAAGATCACGGCCAAGGTGACGTTCGACGGTTTCGACGGCCCGATCGCCGACAGCAACTTCGGCGGCCGGCGCATCAAGGACTACCTGCGCCAGGAGTACCGCAACGAGGAAGGCGAACTCAAGGCCACCTTCATCTGCTCGCGCATGCGCTTCGAGCGCGGCGAGATGCAGAAGCGCCGCGAGAGCCGCGCCATCGAGGTGCCCCACCCCTGGAAGGACGAGGAGATCGCCGAGATCGAGGCGCAGATCCTGGCCGAGAAGCCGCGCGGCGCCGAGCCGCGCTACTGGGAAGACGTGCAGGTCGGCGACGAGATCGACGTGATCACCAAGGGCCCGCTGGGCTTGACCGACTTTATCGCCTTCATCGCCGCCGGCGCGGCGCCGATCCCGCGCGTGGCCGCGCATGCGGTCTCGCTCAAGCGCTACCACAAGCACCCCAAGTGGGCCTTCCGCGACCCCCGCACGCACGCGCTGGAGCCCGTCTACTCCGTGCACTACAACGACTACGCCGCGCAGCTGCAGGGCGCCCAGATCGCCTACGACGTGGGCATCCAGCGTACCTGCTGGCAGATCCATTCGCTGACGAACTGGATGGGCGACGCCGGCCGGCTGGTGGCGCTGACCGGCCAGTACCGCTCGCACGTGTACCTGGGCGACGTGCTGCGCCTGGGAGGCCGCGTGGAAGCCAAGGAGGTCGATGCCGAAGGCCGCCACATCGTGCGCCTGGTCACCTGGGCCACCAACCAGCGCGGCCAGCAGTGCATGCCAGGAACCGCGGTGGTTGCCCTGCCCACGCGCCCCGCCGTCTGAGCGGGCGGGCATCTGGCGAACAGAACAAAGAAGCGAGACAACCATGACCACTTCCAGCGACGCCGAGCTGCCGCTCAGCGGTGTGCGCGTCCTCGACCTGACACGCTATCTTTCCGGACCCTATGCGACGCTGCTGCTCGCTGAGATGGGCGCGGAGGTCATCAAGGTCGAAGTGCCCGAGGCCGGCGACGACACGCGCCACATCGCGCCGCTGCAGGGCGACGTGAGCTTCTACCACTCCACCATCAACCGCAGCAAGGCGTCGGTGGAACTCGACCTGAAGTCCGAGGAAGGCCAAAAGCTCGTCCACGCGATGGTCGCCGACTGCGACGTGTTCATCCAGAACTTCCGCACCGGAGTCGCCGAACGCCTGGGCTTCGGCTACGACGTGCTCTCCAAGATCAACTCGGGGTTGGTCTACTGCTCGATCTCGGGCTTCGGGGGAACCGGCCCGGAAAGCCGGCGCGCCGCCTTCGACCTGATCGTGCAGGCCGAATCCGGCGTGATGAGCCTCAACGGCGAAGGCGACGCCCCGCCCAGCAAGCTGGGCCTGCCGGTGGCCGACCTGGCCTCCGGCATGTTTTCGGTCCACGGCATCCTCGCGGCACTCCTCAAGCGCTCTCGCACCGGCAAGGGCAGCCTGGTGGAGGTCAGCATGATGAGTTCGCTGCTGTCGCTGTCCGTCTACAACGCCACCCGGTATTTCGTGACGGGCGAAACGCCCAAGCGTATGGGCTCGCGTCACCCGGGAGTGGTGCCGTACGGCCAGTACGCTACTTCGGACGGCAACGTCCTGCTGTCCACCTTCAGCGACGGCTCGTGGAAGCGGATCGTCGATGCCATGGACCGGCCGGAACTCGCGGAAGACCCCCGGTTCCTGACCGCCGCATCCCGCGTCTTGCACCGGGACGCCTGCGACGCCTTGCTCGGCGAGGTGTTCTCGGGCTTCACCTCCGAGGAGGTCGTCAAGCGCCTGCACGAGGCGGGTATCCCCTGCGGCGTGGTCCGCAATCTCGGCGAGGCGCTGGAAATGGAGGCCGCCAGCGGCTCCGGCTCCATCACCGATGTCGAATACCCCGGCAACGTGGGTTCCATCCGCAGCGTGCGGATACCCATCAAGTTCGATGGTCAGTGGTGTCCCGCCAAGCCTGCTCCGGCGCTCGGCCAGGACAACGCGATCCTCGATCGCTACAAGAAATCCTGAACGCTCAGTGAGGCGGCACACGCCTCCCGCGGCTGGCTCTCGGCGGCGAACACAAAAAACGCGCACACCAGCCGCACCAACACGGAGACATCAATGTCCTCAGCAGAAACGACATGGGGCAAGGAGATCGCGACGGAAACCGTCGGCGGCATTTCGTACCGCATGTACATCGACCGCCCGCGCCGGGTCGAGCGCGTGCTCGACTTCGCCAGCCGCTGGGGCGCTCTGCCCCACGTCATCCAGGGCGAGCGGGTCGTCACGTTCGAGGAACTGCGCCGGGGTGCGTTGGCCAAGGCCCGCCAGCTCGCCGACATGGGGATTCGCCGCGGCGACCGCATCTTCATCCTCGGCTGGAACAGCCCCGAGTGGGTTCTCAATTTCTGGGCCTGCCTGCTGGTGGGTGCCGTGCCGGTCCTGGCGAACGCCTGGTGGAGCGAGGTGGAAGTGGGCAACGGCCTGGCGGCCCTGCAGCCGGCCATGACCCTGGCCGACGACCGTTGCGCGGCGCGGGTGCCTGCTAACGCGCAGGGCGGCCCCTGGGGCATCGACATGGCTTGGTGGCAGGAAGGCGACGCCTTCGCCGACGACGGAGCACGCGGCGAGGAAGAAACCGCGCTCATCATCTTCACGTCGGGAACTTCGGGCCAGCCCAAGGCGGTGGTGCTGACGCATCGCGCACTGTTGGCGCGCCTGCAGATGACGCTGCACATCACGCGTAAGCTGCCGCATCAGATCGACGAGACGGCGCCGCGCGACGTGACGCTGATCACCGGCCCGCTGTTCCACGTGGGCGGCATGCAGACCCTCATGCGCGCAGTCATCGTCGGCGACACGCTGGTTCTGTCGGAAGGCCGGTACGACCCCGCCGAGGTGCTCGCATCCATCGAGCGCAACAAGGTCAAGCGCTGGAACGCCGTGCCGACCATGGTGACGCGGCTGCTGGACCACCCGGACGTCTCGCGCCGGGACTTGAGCAGCCTGAAGTCCATCAGCATCGGCGGCGCCCCAGTGCATGCCGAGCTGATGCAGCGCATCCGAACCCAGTTGCCCAGCGTCAGTCCGAGGATTCCCACGGGCTACGGCCTGACGGAGAACGGCGGACAAGCCACGGCCGCGGCGGGCTCGGAGGACATCTCGGAGCTGGGCTCTACCGGCAAGCCGCTGCCCTGTGTCGAGATCCGCTTCCTTGTCCATCCGGGCCTGCCTGATGGCGAGATCCTGCTGCGCTCCCCCACGCAGATGTCCCGCTTTTTCGGGCTCGAAGAGTCGCCCATCGATGCCGAAGGCTGGCTGCATACAGGCGACCTGGGCCGGCTGGACGACAAGGGCAACCTGTGGATCACCGGCCGCTGCAAGGACATGATCATCCGCGGCGGCGAGAACATCGCGCCGGCCGCCATCGAGCGCGCGCTGCTGAACATCCCCGGCGTGGCCGAAACCGTGGTCTTCGGTGTGCCGCACCCTGACCTGGGCGAGGAAGTGATGGCGGTGGTCGTCACCGATGCCGACCTCACGCCGCAGCAGTTGCAGGATCAGCTACGCGGCCAGATCGCGTCGTTCGCGGTGCCCAGCCGCTGGCGCATCCAGCGCGAGGCGCTGCCGACCAACGACACCGGCAAGGTGGACAAGAAGGCGACCAGTGCCCAGGTCCGGGCCGAACTTCAGAACGGGGGCTGAAATGGCCATGCAGAACTTCCAACACGTCACGCCGCCGCTGCGCCTGTTCCACGGCCCCGACAGCCTCGCTCACCTGGGCCGCGAACTCGACCGCATCAAGAGCCAGCGGGCCGTGGTCATCTGCGGCGACTGGCTAGCCAAGGGCCCGTTGTTCGAGCGCGTGAGCGCCGCGCTGGGTGCGCGCTGCGCCGGCGTCTACGGCGAGGTGCTGGGCCACAGCCCGGTCGCTTCGGTCGAGGACGCGGCCACGCTGCTGCGCAGCCTGGACGCCGATGCCGTGATCGCGGTGGGCGGCGGCTCAGCCATCGTGACCGCCCGTGCCGCCAGCATTCTGGCGGCCGAGGGCAAGCCGGTCTCCGAACTGTGCACCGTGACCGAGGCCGACGGCAGCCTGCGCAGTCCCAAGCTGTCGGCGCCCAAGCTGCCGCAGTTCATCGTGCCGACGACGCCGACCACGGCCACCGTCAAGGCCGGCAGCGCCGTGTTCGATCCTGTCAGCGGGCAGCGGCTGGCGATGTTCGATCCCAAGACGCGCGTGCAATCGGTGTTCATCGACCCCGAGATGATCCTCTCGGCCCCGCGCGGTCTGGTGGCCACCGCCAGCATCAACACCCTGTCGATGGCGATCGAAGGGCTCACCTCGCGCTCGCAGGACGCACTGGCTCAGGGCGCGCTGATGCAGGTGCTGCGGCTGATCGGCCAGAACCTTCCGCGGGCGGCGCGTGAGGACGACCCGGCCGTGCGCGGCCAACTGGTGCTGGCCGCCATCCTGTGCGGTCAGGGGACCGATCACACGGCGGCCGGCATCACCACGGTGCTCGGCCATGCGATCGGCGCCCGCCACGAGATCGAGAACGGGACCGTCAACGCCATCGTGCTGCCGCATGTGCTGCGCTTCAACGCCGAAGCCGCGGCTGCGGGCGTGGCCGACGTGGCGGCCGCGCTCGACCTGCCGCGCTCCACCGCGCAGGAAACCCTGGAGCAGATCACCCAGAAGGTGACGTCGTTCTTCGACGATCTCGGCGTGCCGCGGCGCCTGCGCGACGTCAACGTGCCGCGCGAGGGCCTGGCCGACATCGCCGCGCACGGGATGGGCGACTGGTTCCTGCGTGGCAATCCGCGGCCGGTGCGCAGCGCCGCCGAACTGCAGCAAATTCTCGAAGAGGCATGGTGACCATCATGATCGAACGCAACAAGATCTACATCGACGGCCAGTGGGTGCCGTCGTCGTGCAAAGAGGTCCTGACCGTCGTGAATCCGGCAACGGAAGAGACCATTGCCACCGTGCCGCGCGGCACTGCCGAAGACGTCGATCACGCCGTGCAGGCTGCCGTCCGCGCGTTCCCGGCCTGGTCCCAAAGCACGGTGGACGAGCGCGTCGCGCTGTTCACCAGGCTGGCCCGATTGACGGAAGCACGCGCGGACGAGATTTCGCAAACGCTCGTGACCGAACTCGGCTACCCCATCACCGCGTTGCGCAAGTCGCAGACCCTGGGCGCGGTGGAGGAATTGGACATCATTGCCGAGTCGCTGGCCCAGATCCAATGGGTCGAGCACGTGGGCAACACGCAGGTGCGCCGCGTGCCCTCCGGCGTGATGGGCGGCATCACGGCGTGGAACGCCCCCCTGCGCTCCGTCATCTCCAAGGCGGGCGCGGCCATCGCCGCCGGATGCACCGTGGTCCTCAAGCCCTCCGAGGTGGCACCGCTGACCGCCTTCCTGTTCGCCGAGCTGTGCGAGCAGGCTGGCATGCCGCCGGGGGTGTTCAACCTCGTATGCGGCACCGGGCCCGAAGTCGGCGAAGCCATTGCGGCACATCCGCAGGTCGATATGGTGTCCATCACCGGATCGGTGCGCGCCGGGCGTCGCGTCATGGAGGTGGCGTCCGAGTGGGTCAAACGCGTGCATCTGGAGCTGGGCGGGAAGTCCCCGAACATCATCCTGGCCGATTCCGACTTCGAGCGCGCGGTGAGCGACGGCATCGCGGACGCCTTGCGCAACACCGGCCAGGTCTGCGGCGGCCTGACCCGCATGCTGGTCCCGCGTGAACGCCTGCAGGAGGCCGAGGAACTCGCGGTGCGCAAAGCCAACAGCTATGTGCTGGGCGATCCGCTGGACGAATCGACCACGCTGGGCCCGGTTTCCACGTCTGCGGCGCGCGACCGGGTGCGCGGCTACATCCGCTCGGCGCAAGAGGACGGCGTGCGCATGCTGACCGGCGGCGCCGAGCCACCGGAAGGACTGCCGCGAGGCTGGTACGTGCGTCCCACCATCTTCTCCGGCGACAACAACAGCCGCATCGCGCGCGAGGAAATCTTCGGGCCGGTGGTCGTGATCATTCCCTTCGATGACGAAGAGGACGCCATCCGCATCGCCAACGACTCGCAGTATGGCCTGGCGGGCGGCGTGTGGTGCAACGACGTCGAGCGTGCGCGCCGCATCGCATCGCGCCTGCGTGTCGGGCGCGTGCGCATCAACGGCGCGCCGCTGGACAAGCGCGGCACCCACGGCGGCTTCAAGCTCTCCGGCGTCGGCCGTGAGTGGGGCCGCTTCGGCATCGAGGAATTCATGGAGTACCAGTCCGTCCTGGGATGAGCTAGCGCAGCCCCTCAGCAACAAGAGCATAGGAGACAGAATAGTGAACAAGCGCAGCTTCATCAAGACGCTCGGCCCGGTGCTCGCGCTGCCCAGCGGCTTGGCCTGGTCCCAGGCCGTCCGGGGACGTGCGACACGTGTGGTCGTGCCGTTGCCGGCCGGCAGTTCGAACGACTACGTGACACGCGTGCTGCTGCCCCTGGTCGGCGCGGCCAACGGCCAGAGCTACTTCATCGACAACAAGTCCGGTGGCAATGGCACCATCGGCACGCTGGATGTGGTGCACGCCGCCCCGGATGGCGCCACGCTGCTGTGCGCGTCGAACTCGCCGTTGGCGGCCAACGTGGCGTTCTTCAAGAATCTGGGCTATGACCCCCGCAAGGACCTGACGCCCATTGCTGCGGTGAGCCTGACGAACCATGTGCTGATGGTCAAGGGCGACTCCCCGATTCGCACCTTCGCCGACTTCATCGCTTATGCCAAGACACGCCCCGGCAAGGTCAGCGTCGGCTTCTCGACCACCTCGGTGCAGACCCAGATCGCGACGATGAACCGGCTTGCAGGCATCGATCTGCTGCCCATTCCCTACAAGGGAAGTCCGGCCACGATCACCGACGTGATCGGCGGCAACCTGGACGCCACGCTGACCGATCAAGGCAATGCCCAGGCCCAGGCCAAGGCGGGTCAACTGCGGCCGCTGGCCGTTTCCTCCCTGAAGCGCAATCCGGTGATGCCCGGCTGGCCCGCGATCTCGGAGACCCTGCCCGGGTTCGACTTCCCGTCCTGGAACGCGTTGATGGGCCCCGCGGGCCTGCCGCGGGACCTGGTCACCCGCGTCAGCGATGCGGTGATCAAGGTGCAGAAGTCGCGGGACCTTATCGACAAGTACGCCACGCAGGGCGCCACGCCGCTGTCGATGGGCCCGGACGAACTCAAGGCCTTCATCGATTCCGAAACCAACCGGTGGGTGCAACTGGCACGCGCGGCCAACATCCAGCCCGAGTGATGCGTAGTTGCCACACCGCGCGTCGGTCGGCGGGGAGTTTTTCATGATCACTTCGAGGGCGCGCTGCATCAACGGCCCCGACCAGCCTTTCGTTCCAACGACGATCGAGCGCCGCAATCCCGGGCCGCGAGACGTCCTGATCGAGATCGCCTACGCTGGCATCTGCCATTCGGACGTCGAGCATGCGCGCTGCCTGCGCGGAGGAAAGACCATCTACCCGATCGTGCCGGGCCACGAGATCGCGGGCATCGTCTCGGCAGTGGGCGTCGAGGTCAGCCGGTTCAGGGTCGGGGATCGCGTCGGCGTGGGCAACATGGTCGAGGCGTGCGGGGTCTGCGAGAACTGCCAGGCTGGGCTTGAGCAGTACTGCAGCGGCGGCCGCACGCTGACCTACAACGCCATCGGCCGCGATGGCAATCCCACCTACGGCGGCTACAGCCAGAACATCGTGGTTGATGAGGGCTTCGTCGTGCGGATTCCGGCTGGCATCCCGCTGGACAGCGCCGCGCCGCTGCTGTGCGCCGGCATCACGATGTACTCGCCGCTGCGCCACTGGCGGGCCGGTTCCGGCAGCAAGGTGGCGATCATCGGCTTCGGTGGCCTGGGCCACGTCGGCGTGCAGATGGCGCGTGCGCTGGGCGCGCGCACCACGGTCCTGGATCTCTCGCCGGACAAGCGCGACGACGCACTTCGCCTCGGTGCGCACGACTATCGGCTCAGCACGGACCCGGACACGTTCACGGCTCTCGCCAGCGCGTTCAATCTCATCTTCTCGACCGTACCCATCCATGCCGACCTGGATCGCTACCTGGGCCTGCTCGCGCGCGATGGCGTGTACGTCAACCTGGCCGTGGCCGCCCAGCCCCTGAGCGTCTCTGCCACAGCGTTGCTCACCAACCGGCGATCGATCGCCGGCACGCGCAGCGGCAGCATGGCCGAGACGCAGGAAATGCTCGACTTCTGCGCCGAGCACGGCATCGGCGCCGAGGTGGAGGTCATCCGTGCCGACGGCATCGACGACGCCTACCGGCGACTGCTCACGGGCAACGTGCGCTTTCGCTTCGTGATCGACAACACCACTCTGTGAGCCCCCACCATGTCTGATTTCCTTCTCTATGAGCAAGACGGCCCTGTCGTCACGCTGACCATGAACCAGCCCGAGCAGCGCAACCCGCTGACCGGCAACACCGCCATCCCCGAATTCCTCGCGGCCATCGAGCGCATCCACGACGACCGCAGCGTGCGCTGCGTGATCCTGGCGGCCAATGGCCCCTCGTTCTGCGCCGGCGGCAACCTCCACAAGATGAAGCGTCAAGCCCTGCCCGAAGTCACCGAGGTGGACATCCGCCAGGACTACCGGCGCGGCATCCAGCGCCTGACCTTGAACCTGTTCAACCTCGAAGTACCCGTCATCGCTGCCGTAAACGGGCATGCGATCGGCGCGGGCCTGGACCTGGCCTGCATGTGCGACATCCGCATTGCCTCCGAGAAGGCCAAGTTTGCCGAGAGCTTCATCAAGCTCGGGATCATCCCTGGCGACGGCGGGGCCTGGCTGCTGCAACGCATCGTGGGCATGTCGCGGGCGGCGGAACTGGCCTTCACCGGGGACACCATCGATGCGCAACAGGCGCTGGATTGGAACCTGGTGTCGCGCGTGGTTCCCCACGACCAGTTGATGCCCGCCGCGCGCGAGATGGCAGGCCGCATCGCCGTGAATGCCGCCCACAGCATCCGCCTGACCAAGCGGCTGATGCGCGAGGCCATCCACGGGCGCCTGAGTGAAGTACTCGAACTGTCCGCGGTGTTCCAGGCGATCTGCCACAAGACGCCCGACCACAGCGAGGCCGTCAACGCGTTCCTGGAGAAGCGCGCCCCGCAATTCAGTTGAGGGAGCAAGGCCATGCTCGATCCGAACGCCACCTGTGAGGAAGAATTGCACTTCCGCCGCATCGATATGCGCGGCTGGCGGCGCAGCGACGGCCTGTTTGAGCTGGAAGGACGCGTGACCGACCGCAAGCCGCACGACTTCGAGCACTGGCGCGGCGGCAAGGATGTTCCCGCGGGCGAGCCCATCCATGACATGGGCGTGCGGCTGGTGTTCGACCAGGACCTGTGCATCCACGGCGTCGAGACCTTCACCGAGGCGGCGCCCTATGGCGAGTGCCCCGAGGGAGGCCGCGCGCTGCAGTCCCTGATCGGACTGCGGATGACCAGCGGCTGGAGCAAGGAAGTGCGCAGCCGGCTTGGTGGTGCGCGCGGTTGCACCCACCTCATGGAGCTGCTGATCCCGATGGCGACGACCGCCTTCCAGTCGCTGAGCCAGGTCAACCGTGGCCAGGCCGAGCGCGTGGATGCGACGGGCCGGCCGCTCAAGATCGACAGCTGCTATGCCTACGGACAGGAGCGCGAACTGGTTCGCGTCCACTGGCCGCAGTTCTATCGACCGAAGCCATCCGACACGGGGTAGCCATCGAAGACATCAAAAACAGCAAGAGACAAACATGATCATCGACCTGGTACAGCTGCGGACCTTCGTTGCCGTGGCGGAGGAACACCGGAACAGCTGCGTACCTTCGTGCACGCGGAGATCGAGCGCTGAGGCCGGCTCGTGGAGCTGGCCAAGATCCCGAAGAAATAGGTCCACATCCATGGCTGAAATTCAACGTCTTAGCAACCGTCGCATCGTCATCACGGGTGCCGCTTCCGGCATCGGCCTGGCAACTGCCCGGCTGTTCGCCCCGGAGGGCGCTGCCCTGACTTTGCTGGACCGCAATGGCCCCGCTCTGCGGGCGCTCACACGCGACATCCAGGCACAGGCTTTTGAAGCCGACATCTGTGACGAGGGCTCTGTCGAGCGCGCTGTGACGCAGGGTGCGGCGGCCATGGGCGGCATCGACGGCGTGGTCAAAGCAGCGGGCGTCATGTTGCGGGGATCGGTGCTGGAAATCGACCTGGCGCAGTGGCGCCGCGTCCTGGAGATCAACCTCACGGGGACGTACATCGTCGTCCGCTGCTGCCTGCCCTGGCTCAAGCAGGTGCCGCATGCCTCCATCGTTAAGGCAACGCTGAACAAGTCCCTCGCGTGTCGCGCATCCCTGCCGTGGGCGGTCTGCGGCGTTGCAAATCCTCGCCATAGCTGCGGCTATGGCTGCGGTTTGCGCCTTGCATCCCATCCCACACCAGGGCGCGCGCCACCGCGCGGACTTATTCAGCGTTGCCTTAACCTCGGCTCGGGTCAGTCGCTGCTGCCCAATACGCCGAACCGGACCGCGTACTCGGCGTCGAAAGGCGGTGTCTTGAATTTGAACCGAGCGCTGGCCGCGGAACTGGCCCCTTCGATCCGCGCCAACACCGTATATCCGGGCCTAGTGAACACGCCAATGGCCGAAGGTGTCCAGGGCAACGTCGGCAACTATGCGCTGCGCGGACTGCCCAGCCCGAGGAGATCGCGCGTTCCATCCTCTACCTGACCAGCGATGAGTCGTCTTACGTCACCGGCGCCGCGCTCGCCGTCGATGGCGACAAGTCGTTTCATTAAACAACCGACTTACTATGAATCAAGCGAAATTTATTCTACGCTCCTCGCTCACATCTCCTTTCGTTCGCAAGGTCCGAATGGCGGCGGAGGTACTCTCCCTTATGGAGCGCATCGAGTTGGTACCGACCGATGCGGCGGATCCGAACGACGACCTGCGCCGCCAGAACCCGCTGGGCAAGTACCCGTGTCTAGTACAGGAAGACGGCACTGCCGTCTACGACAGCAGCGTCATCATCGAATTCTTGCAAGATGTCGCCGGCACGGAGCGTCTGCTGCCTCGAAGCGGACCGGAGCGGATCGCCATGCTCACGCGCACGCGCCTGGCCGACGGGATCATCGACGCGGGCGCCGCGGTCATCTATGAGGAGCGCTATCACGGCTCGGCCCAGCGATCAGCGCGCTGGCTGGAATACCAGCGCGACAAGATCATGCGCGCTCTGGCGGCATTCGAAGCCCAGCCACCTGATCCGCACCGTACGGACGCGGTGACCATCGGCCTGAGTTGCGCACTCGGCTTTCTCGATCGGCGCCAGCCCGTGGTGTGGCACACGCCATACCCTGGGCTGGTCCAGTGGCTCGCCGCCTTTGAACGCCATGAGCCGGCCTTCGACCGGACTCGCCCACCCCCAGCCTGAACCAGGGGCATGCCAAATCAACGGCAGCGGTGTCACTGCATGGCCTGACACACCCAGGCCCGCCAAGCCGTGATGGACTAGATCGCCTTCTACAACCACTCTCGACTACATTCGGCGCTGGACTATCTAGGCTCGATGCAGTTCGAACAACGCTGGTTGGCGGCGCAGCGCAAATCTGCCGCTTGATCATCGGGCTACGCTCGAAGCGAGCGAGCATGATTACGCCCACTACTACAACCACGAGCGCATCAAGCTCGGGCTGAAGGCATCCCATTACACACATCTCCCCTGATGTCCAATAGCGTCCCCGAGGACGTACGAAGCAGGTAGTGATGAGCTGGGCGCAGGAAGAATTCAGGACACTGGGTCTGGGTGATGAGCGCCTGAGAGCGCGCGCCGTGCTGCTGGCCGAGCGCCTGGGCAGCAAGCCCAGCGAGAGCATCCCCAACGCGTGCGGCGGCTGGGCCGAGACCCAGGCGGCCTACCGCTTCCTGAGCAACCCGCGCACCGACTGGCAGGCGGTGCTGCAGCCGCATTGGGATCGCAGCCTGGAGCGCATGCGCAGCCACGCGGTGGTGCTCAACATCCAGGACAGCACCGAGCTGGACTTCAACGGCCGCGCCAGCCACGGCCTGGGGCCGCTGAGCTACGAAGCCCAGCGCGGCATGTACCTGCACCCCACCTACGTGATCACCCCGGCTCGAGAGCCCCTGGGCGTGCTCGACGCATGGAGGTGGGCGCGCGAGCCCAAGGCCGCCGATGGCCAGCGCGGCGGCGTCAAGGAAAGCCTGCGCTGGATCGACGGCTACGAGCGCGTGGCCGAGCGGGCGCAGGAAATGCCCGATCAGGCCTTGCGGCGGGCGCCCGAGTCCGCAAGTCCAAGTGAAAAGCCCCGCCAGGCTCGAGGCCCGACGGGGTTCATCGAAATGCAAAGAGGGTGTCTTTGCATGTTTTAGTGGTGGAGCTGGGGGGATTCGAACCCCCGTCCGCAAGCCTTCTTCGCGCAGATCTACATGTTTAGCGGTCTGATTTGAGTCTCGCCACCGTTGTCGCGCAGTCGCACGCTACACCGGCCGCCAGCACCCTATTTTCTCGCCCCGACCCAAGGTACCCGGATAGAAGCCAGCCAATGTCATTATCTTTGCAGCCGGGAGGCGCCAGATTGCTCTAGAACCCCCTTGCCCAGCCCATTGGCCTGCTGTTGCAAAGCTCACCGGCAATTAAGCGGCGAGTGCGAAACGTTCGTCGTTTGCAGTTAGTTTGTTTCAGTCTGATTTACGAGCGCACTGAGCTCGACATGCACCGCTGCGATTCCGAACCCACGTCGAAACCAATGCAGCCCCAGGGCCTCTATTTTAGGCCATTGGCAGCCATTGCAAGAGTTCATGCGGCAAATTGATGACGGCATGCGCGCCCCAGGTGGCCGGACCGCCCTGCTGCCCGAGGTAGCCCCAGCCGGCGGCCACGGTCGCCATGCCGGCAGCGCGGCCGGCGATGATGTCGCGCTCGTCATCGCCCACGTAAACGCAGCGGGAGGGCTCCACCCCCAGCCGGCGCGCGGCCTCCAACAAGGGGGCGGGATGCGGCTTGGCATGCGGCGTGGTGTCGCCGCTGACGACGGTGCGCGCCGATGCCAGCAAGGGCATGGCCCGCACCAGCGGATCGGAGAAGCGCGACGCCTTGTTGGTCACGATGCCCCAAGGCATGTCGCGACGATCCAATTCCTGCAGCAAGCCGGCCACGCCATCGAAGGCATGGGTGGATGCGGTCATGCGGCGCTCGTAGTTGCCGAAGAATTCCTCGCGCATGGCGGGGAAATCAGGATGCTCGGGCGCCATGCCGAAGGCTTCGGCCAGCATACCGCGTGCACCGGCGCCGGCCATCGGGCGGTAACGCTCCAGCGGCAGAGAGGACAGACCGCGCGCGACGCGCATCTGGTCGGCGGCAGCGCCCAGGTCCGGCGCACTGTCAAGCAGGGTGCCGTCGAGGTCGAACAGCACGGCGTGGACGTCAGCGAACATATCCCTCACTCCGCATCGGCAGGACGCCGGGTGGCCATCAGGTAGTTGACGCTGGTGTCCTCGCTCAACCAGTAGCGCCCGGTCAGCGGGTTGTGCTGCAATCCCCGCGCATGCTGCGGCTCCAGGCCCGCCTCGCGGCAGAAGGCCGCCAGTTCGCTGGGACGGATCAGCCTGGCGTACTCATGCGTGCCCCGCGGCAGCAGGTTGAGCAGATACTCCGCGCCCACGATGGCCAGCAGGAAGGCCTTGGCATTGCGGTTGATGGTGGAGAAGAACACCCAGCCGCCAGGCTTCACGAGTTCCGTGCAGGCCCGCACGATGGATGCCGGCTGCGGCACGTGCTCCAGCATTTCCATGCAGGTCACCACGTCGAACCGCCCCGGCTGCTCCATCGCCAGCGCCTCGGCGCTGACCTCGCGGTACTCGACGCCAGTCGTCTGCGCCTCCAGTGCATGCAGCCGCGCCACCTTGAGCGACCTGGCGGCCAGATCTATGCCCAGCACGTCCGCGCCCCGTCGCGCCATGGCGTCCGCCAGGATGCCGCCGCCACAGCCTACGTCCAGCACCTTGCGGCCCGCCAGGGGGGCATTGGACTCGATCCAGTCCAGCCGCAGCGGATTGATCTGGTGCAAGGGCCGGAATTCGCTTTCGGGGTCCCACCAGCGGTGGGCCAGTTCGGAGAATTTGGCCAGTTCGGCCGGATCGACATTCAGGTTTGCACTCATGGCCCGCATTTTCCACGACGAATAAGGTACAGACGTAAAAAAGCCCGCAAGCCGAAGCCTGCGGGCTTTTTTGGTAATCCCGGAAGGATTAGTTGGCGCGGGTGCCGACCACTTCGATTTCCACGCGGCGGTTCTTTGCGCGGCCTTCGGCGGTCTTGTTGTCCGCGATCGGCTGGCTCTTGCCCTTGCCTTCGGTGTACACGCGGTTCTTCTCGATGCCCTTGGACACGAGGTAGGCCTTGACGGCTTCGGCACGGCGGACCGACAGCTTCTGGTTGTAGGCAACGGTACCGATGGAGTCGGTATGGCCCACGGCGATGATCACTTCGAGGTTCACACCCTTGATCTTGCTGACCAGGTCGTCGAGCTTGGCGCGGCCTTCGGGCTTGAGCACGGACTTGTCGAAGTCGAAGAACGCGTCGGCAGCATAGGTCACCTTGCTGGCAGCCGGCGGTGCAGGCGGTGGCGGCGGTTGCACGGCGGGCGGTGCCGGCGGCACGACGGCAGGAGGAGCGACCGTGGTGGCCACGGGGACCAGAGCACCGTCGCAACCCTTGGCTGCAGTAGCGGGGGTCCAGTTGGAATCGCGCCAGCAGTACTCATTGGTGCCGTTCTTCCAGACCAGTTCACCCGTGCCGTTCTGCCAGTTGTCGACCACGCTGCCGTCGTTGGCTGCAGTGACGCGGGTCTGGGCGCCAGCGGCGGAGGCGAGCGCTGCAGCGGCAAACAACATCGCTACTTTGTTCAGTTTCTTCATGGTTCTCCTCTTGGGGAAAAAGCCGCAGCCGCGCTGCGATTTCAGTACGTCGTCAGTGACCATCACCAAAAACGTTGAATTCATTGTGCCATAGCGCTCTGGGGAATCGTTGCCAAAACGGCACGCCCCCCGTAGGACAGCCACGCATTCACGGCGATGTGTTGCTGCAGAGCGACAAGGAGTTGCCCGTAAAATCGGTCCTCCTTCCGCCGTAAAGCCTGCTCTTCATGACCCAGTTCGCCAAAGAAACGCTGCCCATCAGTCTTGAAGAGGAAATGCGGCGCAGCTACCTCGATTACGCCATGAGCGTGATCGTGGGCCGCGCGCTGCCCGATGCGCGCGATGGCCTCAAGCCGGTGCACCGGCGCGTGCTGTATGCCATGCACGAGCTCAACAACGACTGGAACCGGCCGTACAAGAAGTCGGCGCGTATCGTCGGCGATGTGATCGGCAAGTACCACCCGCACGGCGACAGCGCGGTGTACGACACCATCGTGCGCATGGCGCAGGATTTCTCGCTGCGCCACATGCTGGTGGACGGCCAGGGCAATTTCGGCTCGGTCGACGGCGACAACGCCGCGGCCATGCGGTACACCGAAATCCGCCTGGCCAAGATCGCCCACGAGATGCTGGGCGACATCGACAAGGAAACGGTCGATTTCGGCCCCAACTACGACGGCAGCGAGAAGGAGCCGCTGGTGCTGCCCAGCAAGCTGCCCAACCTGCTGGTCAACGGTTCGGCCGGCATCGCGGTGGGCATGGCCACCAACATTCCGCCGCACAACCTGAACGAGGTGGTGGATGCCTGCCTGCACCTGCTGCGCCACCCCGAGGCGAGCATCGACGAGCTGATGGAGATCATCCCGGCGCCGGACTTCCCCACCGCCGGCATCATCTATGGCATCAACGGCGTGAAGGATGGCTACCGCACCGGACGCGGCAAGGTGGTGATGCGCGCCAAGTGCCACTTCGAGGACATCGACCGCGGCCAGCGCCAGGCGATCATCGTGGACGAGCTGCCCTACCAGGTCAACAAGAAGACCTTGCAGGAGCGCATGGCCGAGCTGGTGCACGAGAAGAAGATAGAGGGCATCAGCCACATCCAGGACGAGTCGGACAAGTCCGGCATGCGCCTGGTGATCGAACTCAAGCGCGGCGAAGTGCCCGAGGTGGTGCTCAACAACCTCTACAAGCAGACCCAGTTGCAGGACACCTTCGGCATCAACATGGTGGCGCTGGTGGACGGCCAGCCGCGCCTGTGCAACCTGAAGGACCTGATCTCGGTGTTCCTGCAGCACCGCCGCGAAGTGGTGACGCGCCGCACGGTGTTCGAGCTGCGCAAGGCGCGCGACCGCGGCCACGTGCTCGAAGGCCTGGCGGTGGCGCTGGCGAACATCGACGACTTCATCGCCATCATCCGCAACGCGCCGACGCCGCCGGTGGCCAAGGCCGAGCTGATGGCCCGCCCGTGGGACAGCAAGCTGGTGCGCGAGATGCTCACCCGCACGCGCGCCGACGGCGGCGTGATCAATTCCGACGACTACCGCCCCGAAGGCCTGGAGGCCAATTTCGGCATGGGCGCGGACGGCCTCTACCGGCTGTCCGAAACCCAGGCGCAGGAAATCCTGCAGATGCGCCTGCAGCGCCTGACCGGGCTGGAGCAGGACAAGATCGTGGCCGAGTACAAGGAGGTGATGTCGGTCATCGAGGATCTGCTCGACATCCTGGCCAGGCCAGAGCGCGTCTCGACCATCATCGGCGACGAGCTGAGCGCGATCAAGACCGAGTTCGGCCAGAGCAAGCTCGGCGCGCGCCGCAGCCTGGTGGAGCACAGCTCCTTCGACCTCTCCACCGAAGACCTGATCACGCCGACCGACATGGTCGTGACGCTCAGCCACACCGGCTACATCAAGAGCCAGCCCCTCAACGAGTACCGCGCGCAGAAGCGCGGCGGCCGCGGCAAGCAGGCGACGCAGACCAAGGAAGACGACTGGGTCGATCAGCTCTTCATCGCCAACACGCACGACTACATCCTGTGCTTCTCCAACCGCGGCCGGCTCTACTGGCTCAAGGTCTGGGAAGTGCCGGCGGGCTCGCGCGGCTCGCGCGGCCGGCCGATCGTGAACATGTTCCCGCTGCAGGAAGGCGAGAAGATCAACGTGGTGCTGCCGCTGACCGGCGACAAGCGCAGCTTCCCGTCCGACCAGTACGTGTTCATGGCGACCTCCATGGGCACCGTCAAGAAGACCGCGCTGGATGAATTCAGCAACCCGCGCAAGGCCGGCATCATCGCCGTCAACCTCGACGAGGGCGACTACCTGATCGGCGCCGCGCTGACCGATGGCCAGCACGACGTGATGCTGTTCAGCGACGGCGGCAAGGCGGTGCGCTTCGACGAGAACGACGTGCGCCCGCTGGGCCGCAACGCCCGCGGCGTGCGCGGCATGCTGCTGGAAGAGGGCCAGGGCGTGATCGCCATGCTGGTGGCCGAGGACGAGCAGCAGTCGGTGCTGACCGCCACCGTCAACGGCTACGGCAAGCGCACCCCGATCACCGAGTACACCCGCCACGGCCGCGGCACCAAGGGCATGATCGCCATCCAGCAGAGCGAGCGCAACGGCAAGGTCGTCGCCGCCACGCTGGTGCACGCCGACGACGAGATCATGCTGATCACCGACCGCGGCGTGCTGGTGCGCACCCGCGTCTCCGAGATCCGCGAGCTGGGCCGCGCCACGCAGGGCGTGACGCTGATCGGGCTGGACGAGGGCTCGCGCCTGTCCGGGCTGCAGCGCATCGTCGAGAACGATGCCAACCCCGGCGTGGCCGAGGACGGCGAGCAGGCCGCCGACGCGCAGGACGGCAGCGAGCCGCCATCCGACGCGAGCTGATGCCCCGCGCGGCGCGCGGCGAGCCTCCCGCGCCGCTACGTATTTGATAGCTAGAAGCCGGCAGCGCACCTGGGCTTCAGGCACTTTTTAATTGAAATCGACTGCGAGCCCGATGAACCGTCCCTACAACTTCTCCGCCGGCCCGGCGGCCATCCCCGAAGAGGTGCTGCAGCAGGCCGCGGCCGAAATGCTCGACTGGCACGGCAGCGGCATGAGCGTGATGGAGATGAGCCATCGCGGCAAGGAATTCATCTCCATCTACGAGCAGGCCGAGGCCGACCTGCGCGAGCTGCTGGCCGTGCCCGCGAACTACCGCATCCTGTTCATGCAGGGCGGCGGCCTGGCCGAGAACGCCATCGTGCCGCTGAACCTGTCGCGCGGCGGCACGGCCGATTTCGTCGTCACCGGCGGCTGGAGCCAGAAGTCGGTCAAGGAGGCGCGCCGCTACTGCAGCGCCCACGTCGCCGCCAGCGCGCAAGCCGACGGCTTCCACCGCATCCCCGATCCGGCCACCTGGCAATTGAGCGCCGGCGCCAGCTACCTGCACCTGTGCAGCAACGAGACGATCCACGGCGTGGAATTCCAGGAGCTGCCTGACCTGAAGGCGCTGGGCAGCGATGCCCCGCTGGTGATCGACTTCTCGTCCCACGTCGCCTCGCGCCCGGTGGACTGGTCGCGCGTGGGCCTGGCCTTTGGCGGCGCGCAGAAGAACCTGGGCCCGGCCGGCCTGACGCTGGTGGTGGTGCGCGAAGACCTGCTGGGCCGCGCCCTGCCCGCCTGCCCGAGCGCCTTCGACTACCAGGTCGTGGCCGAGCACGCGTCCATGTTCAACACGCCGCCGACCTGGGGTATCTACATCGCGGGCCTGACCTTCCAGTGGATCAAGCGCCAGACCGAAGGCGGCCTGCAGGGCGTCGCGGCGCTGCAGGCGCGCAACGTGGCCAAGGCGCGGCTGCTGTACGACGCCATCGACCGCTCGCAGTTGTACGTGAACCTGGTGGACCCAGCCTGCCGCTCGCGCATGAACGTGCCCTTCCTGCTGCGCGACGAGAGCCGCAACGAGGCCTTCCTGGCCGGCGCCAAGGCGCGCGGCCTGCTCCAGCTCAAGGGCCACAAGTCGGTCGGCGGCATGCGCGCGAGCCTCTACAACGCCATGCCCATGGCCGGCGTGCAGGCCCTGGTCGACTATCTGCACGATTTCGAGAAGACACAGGCATGAGCACAGAACTCCCCAGCGGCCCCACCCTCGCCGATCTGCGCGTGCAGATCGACTCGCTCGACCAGCAGTTGCTGCACCTGCTCAACGAGCGCGCGCGCGTGGCCGAGCAGGTGGGAGAACTCAAGAAGCGCGAGGGCACGCCCTTCTTCCGCCCGGACCGCGTGGCCCAGGTGATCGAGAAGATCCAGAACACCAACCCCGGGCCGCTCAAGAGCCAGCATGTGGCCGCCGTCTGGCGCGAGATCATGTCGGCCTGCCTGGCGCTCGAATCGCCGCAGCGCGTGGCGGTGCTCGGCCCGGCCGGCACCTTCTGCGAGCAGGCGGCGGTCGAGTTCTTCGGCGGCGCCGCGGACCTGGTCTACTGCGCCAACTTCGACGAGGTGTTCCACGCCACGGCGGCCGGCAGCGCCCAGTACGGCGTGGTCGGCGTCGAGAACTCGGTCGAGGGCGTGGTCACCCGCTCGCTCGACCTGTTCCTGCACACGCCCACCCACATCGTCGGCGAGGTCAGCCTGCTGGTGCGCCACAACCTGCTGCGCCTGAACGATTCGCTCGACGGCATCAAGGCCGTGCTGGCCCATCCGCAGGCGCTGGCGCAGTGCCAGGCCTGGCTGTCCAAGCACCTGCCGCATGCCGAGCGCCGCCCGGTGTCGAGCAATGCCGAGGGCGCGCGCCTGGCCTCCACCAACCCGGCCTGGGCCGGCCTGGCGAGCGAGCGCGCGGCCACGCAGTTCGGCCTGCACATCGTGGCCCATGCGATCCAGGACGATGCCTACAACCGCACCCGCTTCGCCGTAATCTGCCTGCCGCAGACCCTGGCCACGCCGCCGGCCTCGGGCAAGGACTGCACCAGCCTCGTGGTCTCGGTGCCCAACCAGCCCGGCGCGGTGCACGACCTGCTGGTGCCGCTGAAGCAGCACGGCGTGTCCATGACCCGCTTCGAGTCGCGCCCGGCGCGCACCGGCCAGTGGGACTACTACTTCTACATCGACCTTGACGGCCACCCCGCGCAGCCCAACGTGGCCCAGGCGCTGGAAGAACTGCGCAAGATCTGCGCGTTCTACAAGGTGCTGGGCACCTATCCGGTGGGAGCCTGAGCATGGTCGAGCAGTTGGGACTGATCGGCTGCGGGCTGATGGGCGGCTCGCTGGCGCTGGCGCTCAAGCGCGCCGGGCTGGTCAAGCGCGTGGTCGGCTACAGCAAATCGCCCACCACGACCGAGCACGCCCGCCAGCTCGGCATCATCGACGTCGAGGCGCCGTCGGCCCTGCTGGCCGCGGCCGGCGCCGACGTGGTGGTGCTGGCGGTGCCGGTGGCGGCGACCGAGCCCACGCTCAAGGCGATCCGCCACCTGGTGACGCCGCAGATGCTGGTGATGGACGTGGGCTCGACCAAGGCCGACGTGGTCGAGGCGGCGCGCCATGCGCTGCGCGACCGCATCGGCTCCTTCGTGCCGACCCACCCGATCGCCGGCGCCGAGGCCGCGGGCGTTGCCCAGGCGCGCGCCGACCTCTACCGCGACCGCCAGGTGATCCTGACCCCGGTCGAGCGCACGCTCACCGCCCAGTTGCAGCGCGCCACGGCGATCTGGGAAGGCATCGGCTGCCGGGTCCGCCAGATGGCGCCGGAAACCCACGATGCCGCCTTCGCCGCGGTCAGCCACCTGCCGCACCTCATCGCCTTCGCGGCGGTCAATGCGATCGCCGGCCAGGCGCAGGCAGGCGAGTTCCTGAGCCTGGGCGGCCCGGGCTTTCGCGACTTCAGCCGCATCGCAGCGGGCAACCCGGTCATGTGGCGCGACATCCTGCTGGCAAACCGTGACGAGCTGCGCCGGCAGTCCCAGGCGTTCCAGTCGGCGCTGGCCGCCCTGGAGGAGGCCATGGAGCGCGGCGACGGCGCCGCACTCGAGGCGCTGATAGCGCGTGCCCACGCCACCCGCAGCGCCTGGCGCATGCCCACGGCCGCATCCGAGTAACGCATGTACACCACCGACTTCCTCGATCTGCCCGCCCTCGCCGCCGCCGGCGGAACGGTCGAACTGCCCGGCTCCAAGAGCATCTCCAACCGCGTGCTGCTGCTGGCCGCGCTCAGCGAAGGCACGACCGAGGTCCACGACCTGCTCGACTCGGACGACACCCGCGTGATGCTGGCGGCCCTGGCGCAGCTCGGCTGCGGCGTGGCGCGCCGCGATGGCAGCGTCCGCATCACCGGCCTGGGCGGCCGCGCCCCGGCAGCGCCGGCCCGGCTGTTCCTGGGCAACGCCGGCACCGCCATGCGCCCGCTGGCGGCCGCGCTCGCCATCCTGGGCGGCGACTTCACGCTCGAGGGCGTGGCGCGCATGCACGAGCGGCCGATCGGCGACCTGGTCGACGCGCTGCGCGCGCTCGGCTGCCAGATCGACTACCTGGGCACCCCGGGCTTTCCGCCCCTGGCCATCGGCCGTCCCGCGCTGCGGCTGCAAGCCCCCATCCCCGTGCGCGGCGACGTCTCCAGCCAGTTCCTGACCGCGCTGCTCATGGCCCTGCCGCTGGTGGCCCGGCAGGACGTGGTGGTGACGGTGCAGGGCGAGCTGATCTCCAAGCCCTATGTCGACATCACGCTCAACCTGCTGGCGCGCTTCGGCATTGCCGTGCAGCGCGAGGGTTGGCAGCGCTTCACCATTCCCGCCGGCAGCCGCTACCGCTCGCCGGGCCGCATCCACGTCGAGGCGGACGCCTCGTCTGCTAGCTATTTCATAGCATTAGGGGCAATAGCCACTAGGGCTGCAGGCCAAAAAGGCATAAAAATCCAGGGATTGGGCGAACAATCGATCCAAGGCGATATCCGCTTCATCGAGGCCGCGCGCCTGATGGGGGCGCGCATCGACAGCGGCCCGAACCACCTGGAGATCACCCGAGGCGCCTGGCCGCTCAAGGCGATCGACCTGGATTGCAACCACATTCCCGATGCGGCCATGACGCTGGCGGTGATGGCGCTCTACGCCGACGGCCCCAGCACGCTGCGCAACATCGCCAGTTGGCGCGTGAAGGAGACCGACCGCATCGCCGCCATGGCGGCCGAGGCGCGCAAGCTCGGCGCCACGGTGGAAGAAGGCCCGGACTGGCTGCGCATCCACCCCCTGCCCGCGGGCGCCTGGCGGCCGGCGGCCATCCACACCTATGACGACCACCGGGTGGCGATGTGCTTCTCGCTGGCGGCCTTCAACCCGGACGGCGTGCCGGTGCGCATCCTCGACCCGAAGTGCGTGGCCAAGACCTTCCCGGACTATTTCGAGGCGCTGTTCGGCGTCGCCGACACACCGGTGGAGCGCATTCCCGTGCTCTGCATCGACGGGCCGAGCGCCTCCGGCAAGGGCACGGTGGCCGCGGCCGTCGCCGAGCGGCTGGGCTACCACTTCCTCGACTCCGGCGCGATGTACCGCATCACCGCCCTGGCCGCGCTGCGCGCGGGCCTGGCGATCGACGCCGCGCACGAGCCCGCCATCGCGCAACTGGCGCGCAGCCTGCCGGTGCGCTTTGCCGGCGGCCGCGTCTGGCTCGGCACGGACGACGTCACCGAGGCCATCCGCACCGAGGAGGCCGGCATGAACGCCTCGCGCGTCTCGGTGCTGCCGGCCGTGCGCGAGGCGCTGGTCGCCTTGCAGCACGGTTTTCGCCAGCTGCCTGGCCTGGTGGCCGACGGCCGCGACATGGGCACCGTGATCTTCCCCCAAGCGTCGCTCAAGGTGTTTCTCACCGCCAGCGCCGCCGAGCGCGCCGCGCGGCGGCATAAGCAATTGATTTCCAAGGGGAATTCGGCTAGCATTGCCGACCTTCGCGCTGATCTGGAAGCGCGCGACCTGCGGGACGCCTCCCGCAGCGTGGCGCCCCTGAAGCCGGCGCAAGACGCCCTCTTGCTGGACAACTCCGGCTTGACCATCGAGCAATCGGTCGAGCAGGTACTTGCCTGGTGGCAGGGCCAGCAGCCTTTCGACGCCTTGTCGGCCGGCTGATACGGCTCCCTTGCAGTTCCCGCCGCGCAGCATGCGCACAGACTGCAGGGGTTTTCCAACCTAACCGCGGCAACCCCGCACACCATCACCGCATGCAGCCATAAGAACGATAGCAATCCCGCTGTCGGAAACCTGTCGTGCGGATAGGAAACTCCATGTCTGAATCTTTTGCCGCCCTTTTTGAAGAATCGTTGCAGCGCTCGGAAATGCGCGCCGGCGAGGTCATCACCGCCGAGGTCGTGCGCATCGAGCACAACTTCGTCGTCGTGAACGCCGGCCTCAAGTCCGAAGCCTACGTGCCGCTCGACGAGTTCAAGAACGACAAGGGCGAGCTCGAAGTCCAGGTCGGCGACTTCGTCTCGGTGGCCATCGACGCCATCGAAAACGGCTACGGCGACACCATCCTGTCGCGCGACAAGGCCAAGCGCCTGGCCTCCTGGCTGGCGCTGGAAAAGGCCCTGGAATCCGGCGAATTCGTCGTCGGCACCACCAGCGGCAAGGTCAAGGGCGGCCTCACTGTGCTGGTCAACGGCATCCGCGCCTTCCTGCCGGGCTCGCTGATCGACACCCGTCCGGTCAAGGACCTGACCCCGTACGAGAACAAGACCCTCGAATTCAAGGTCATCAAGCTCGACCGCAAGCGCAACAACGTGGTGCTGTCGCGCCGCGCCGTGGTGGAAGCCTCCATGGGCGAGGAGCGCGCCAAGCTGATGGAAACGCTGCGCGAAGGCGCCATCGTCAACGGCGTGGTCAAGAACATCACCGAATACGGTGCGTTCGTGGACCTGGGCGGCATCGACGGCCTGCTGCACATCACCGACATGGCTTGGCGCCGTGTCCGCCACCCGAGCGAAGTGGTGCAGGCCGGCCAGGAAATCACCGCCAAGATCCTCAAGTTCGACACCGAAAAGAACCGCGTCTCGCTGGGCCTCAAGCAAATGGGCGACGACCCGTGGATGGGCGTTTCGCGCCGCTACCCGCAGGGCACGCGCCTGTTCGGCCGCGTCACCAACATCGCCGACTACGGCGCGTTCGTGGAACTCGAGCCCGGCATCGAAGGCCTGGTGCACGTCTCCGAGATGGACTGGACCAACAAGAACATCGCCCCCAACAAGCTGGTCTCGCTGGGCGACGAAGTCGAAGTCATGGTGCTCGAGATCGACGAAGACAAGCGCCGCATCAGCCTGGGCATGAAGCAGTGCAAGGCCAACCCGTGGCAGGAGTTCGCGCAGAACACCAAGCGCGGCGACCGCGTCAAGGGCCCGATCAAGTCGATCACCGACTTCGGCGTGTTCGTGGGCCTGGCAGCCGGCATCGACGGCCTGGTGCACCTGTCCGACCTCTCGTGGAACGAAACCGGCGAAGCCGCGGTTCGCAACTACAAGAAGGGCCAGGAAGTCGAAGCCATCGTGCTGGCCGTCGACGTGGACCGCGAGCGCATCTCGCTGGGCATCAAGCAGCTCGACAGCGACGAATTCACCACCTTCACCACGGTGAACGACAAGGGCCAGACGGTGACCGGCAAGGTCAAGACCGTGGACGCCCGCGGCGCGGAGATCGAACTGGCCGACGGCATCATCGGCTACCTGCGTGCTTCGGAAATCTCCCGCGACCGCGTGGAAGATGCCCGCAACGTGCTCAAGGAAGGCGACGAAGTCACGGCCGTGGTCGTGAACGTGGATCGCAAGACCCGCAACATCCAGCTCTCGATCAAGGCCAAGGACATGGCCGACGAGCAGGGCGCGATGGCCAGCCTGAGCCAGCAATCCTCACGTGAAAGCGCCGGCACCACCAGCCTGGGCGCCCTGCTGCGCGCCAAGCTCGACGGCAACAACAGCTGAGACTGAAAAGCCCGGGCGTGGCGCCTGCCGCCGCGCCCGGTGTTCCAAGCATCTGCTTTTTCCGCCATCGTTCTGTCCATGACCCGCTCCGATCTCGTCGAGGAACTCGCCGCGCGCTTTGGCCAATTGGCCCATCGCGACGCGGAAACGGCCGTCAAGACCATTCTGGACGCCATCAGCGACGCCTTGGTAAAGGGACATCGCATCGAGATCCGCGGTTTCGGCAGCTTCTCGGTCAGCCACCGGCCGCCGCGCATGGGGCGCAATCCCCGCAGCGGCGAAAGCGTGGCCATACCCGAGAAGCGCGTCCCCCACTTCAAGCCAGGCAAGGGCCTGCGCGAAGCGGTGGACAAACGCACCGCCGAGATGCTGCTGGAGCCGCCGGCCGCAGCCCGACGCAAGTGACACACCCTAAAATCTCCTCGTCACGCACGAGGAGACGATGAAATATCTCTCGTGGCTGCTCAAGGCAGCCATTTTTTTTACGCTGTTCGCCTTCGCCCTGAATAACCAGCAGGAGGCGACGGTCTACTTTT
>NZ_JAELTO010000049.1 GCF_016428875.1 Xylophilus sp. ASV27 | reverse complement strand
CCCCCCCCCCCCCCCCCCCCCCCCCCCCCCCCCCCCCCCCCCCCCCCCCCCCCCCCCCCCCCCCCCCCCCCCCCCCCCCCCCCCCCCCCCCCCCCCCCCCCCCCCCCCCCCCCCCCCCCCAAAAACCCTTTTTTAGATGTGTATAAGAGACAGTCCGGGTACAGCGCCTGGTGCGCGAACGGCAGGTAGAGCGCGAAGGCCACCAGCAGGCCGGAGAGGGTGATTAGCAGGTGGAACGGCAGCACCAGCACGCCGGTGAGGTTGTGCAGGTCGAGCGTGCTGCGCTGGAAGTTCTTCTTCGACCGGAAGGTGAAAAACTCCTTGAAGATCTTGCGGTGGATGACGACGCCGGACACCAGCAGGCACAGCATGGCCATGCCGGCAAAGCCGACCAGCCAGGCGCCGATGGACTGGTAGCGCAGGGTGAGGTTGTAGTGGAACGGGTGAATGAAGCGCGTGGCGCCCAGGGTCTGGGCGTCGGGCAGTTCCTGGAGGGTCTGCGGGTCGACGCGCAGGCGGACCGGCTTGCGGCCCTCGTCGCCGTACTGCAGCAGGAAGAACGGGTTGCGCTCGGTGGGCAACAGGATCGACCATGCGGTGGCGTCGTCGATCCTGGATTCCAGGATCGGGCGGATGTCGCGGTCGAGGGAGGCCGGGGGCTGCCGCTGCGCCGCGTGCAGGCGGGTCATGGGCATCATCCAGCGGTCGATCTCGCGGTCGAACACGGCGAGCGAGCCCATCCAGAAGATGACGAACAGCAGCGCGCCGAGGACGACGCCGGCCCAGGTGTGCAGCCAGGCCATGGATATGCGGAAATTCGACTTCATCGGCTCACCTCCAGGCTCCGCTTCGCCCTCGCCCCCCCTTGCAGGGGCGACACCAGCGGCCTGGCAGAGCCAGTTCCGCGGTGTCCGCTGGCAGGGGCCGTGCGGCGCGTAGCGCGTGTCGAGTCGTCTTAGTTGGGTGCATAAGTCATGGTTCTTTCAGGCACGGGTCAGCAGCGCGATGGCGACCACCGCCAGCGCGCTGAGGCCCCACAGCGGCGCCAGTCGCCGCACGGAGAAGGCCCAGATCAGCACCACGCCATACAGCACGAAGCCGAGCAGCACCGAGAGCATCACGGCATCGCTGCGCGTGGCCCCGGCCAGGTGCGCGAGGCGGCTGATCAGCAGCATCAGCGCGGCGGTGATGGCATAGCCGCCGGCGATGGCGCCGATGAGCCGGGCGGTGAGGACGAAGACAGGCTTGAGCGCTTGCATCGGGGCGCCTCTAGAAGCTGTAGCGCGCGCTCAGCGCCACGCTGCGCGGCGCGCCCGGCAGGATGCCGAGGTCGTTGGACGCCGACTGGTAGTACATGGTGTTGGTGACGTTCCTGACCAGCAGCGAGAGGAGCCAGGGTTTGGCGTCGTAGTGCAGCGAGGCGTCGAGCGTGGTGAAGGCCGGCAGCACCACGGCGTTGGTGGTGGAGGCATAGGTCCGGGCCTTGTGGATGACGCCGACGCCGGCGCGCCAGTGCGCGTCGATGCGCTTCATGGCCCACAGGCTGGCGCTGGTGCGTGGGGTGTTGGCCGCCTTCTTGCCCACGGCGGGCGTGGCCGGCGGCGTGGGCGTGATGGCGGGGGCCACCGTGTTGTTCGACCGGGAGACGAAGGCGTCGGTCAGGGTGGCGCCGCCCTGCACGCTCCAGCCCTGGCCGATGTCGCCGGCCAGTGCCAGTTCGAGGCCGCGGCTGGTGACCTCGCCGATCAGCAGGTCGGGGCCGTTGGGATTGCCGGGATCGCGCGTGGGGACGTTGTCCTTGACCGTGCGGAAGGCGCTCACGCTCAGGTCGAGCCCGGCCAGCACGGTGAGCTTGCCGCCGATTTCGAGGTTGGTGGTGATCTCGGCCGGGTAGATCACGTTGCCCGGATCGACCTGGCCGGTGTTGCCGCCGGGCTGGTAGGAGCGGCTCGCGGAGAGGAAGTACGACTGGCTCTGGGTGGGCTGGTAGACCAGGCCCAGGCGCGGGCTGGTGAAGTTGTCGTTGCGCCCGAAGTCAAGGCCCGCGCGGTTGGAGAAGTCGCGTTGCAGGCGGTCGCTGCGAATGCCGAGCAGGCCCTTCCACTGGCGGCTGAAGGTGATCAGGTCCTGCGCGTAGAACGACGTGGTGTGGGTGGTGTAGATGCCGTCGCGCCGGATTCTTCCGCCCTCGGCCGGCACGGGCTTGAGCACCGGGTTGAAGACCGGCAGGTCGTTCGCGGCCGTGAGCGTGCCGCCGCGCGAGACCGAGTCGCGTTCGCTCCTGGAGAGTTCCAGGCCCAGCAGCAGCAGGTGGTTCATGCCGCCGGCATCGAGCGACTTGGTCAACTCAGTCTTGTTGATGGCGTTCTTCTCGTCATTTGCGAAGTTGCTGCGGTTCATGCGCAGGGTGGGCGTGGGGGTGGTGAGGATCAGCCGGTCGATCGCGGTCTGGCGCCGGTCGAGGCTGAACTTGCCGAGCCTCAGGGTGTTCTGCAGTTCCACAGAGGGCATCACGGCCCAGCGCACCATGAATTGCGCAGCGCTGGATTCGCTGTTGCCACGGTCGGATGGGTCGGGGTTGAGCGCGCCGTAGTAGGTGCCGCGCGGCACCGGGGCCGGCGCGCCGTTCAGGCCGGGAATGCCGCCGTCGAAGACACGGTCATCGGTGGCATGGGTGAGGTCGAGGTGCGCCGACAGCCTGGGGCTGAGCGTCCAGGCGCTGGCCAGCGCCAGGCCGCGCTGCCGCGAAAAAACAGCGTCCCGGAACGAGCCGGCGTTGTCGGCGAAGGCGTTGAAACGGATCTGCCAGTCGTCGCTGATGGGCTGGTTGATGTCGGCGCTGACGCGCTGGCTGTTGAACGAGCCGTAGGTGGCCGCGACTTCGCGGCTGGCGAAGGGCAGCGGCTTCTTGGTGACCAGGTTGATCATGCCGCCCGAGGAGCCGCGGCCGTACAGCACGCCGATCGGGCCCTTGACGACTTCGACCTGCTCCAGGTTGAAGGTGTCGCGAAAGAGCTGGGCGCTGTCGCGCATGCCGTCGACGTAGGTGTCGGCAATGGCCGAGAAGCCCCGGATGACGAACTGATCGCGCGTGCCTTCGCCGGGGTTGGGCTCGATGCCGGGCGTGTACGCCAGCGCCTGCTGCAGCGTGCCAGCGCCGCGGTCGCGCAGCGAGGCCTGCGTGACCACGTCCACCGTCTGGGCGATGTCGCGCGAGGGCACCGGCAGGCGGCTCGCGCTGGTGGTGTTCTCGGCCCGGTAGCTGGCCGGGCACTCGCCCGAACAGGCCGGGCCGATGCCGGTGACGGTCACCGTTTGCAGCGTGGCGCCGGCCTGGGGCGCGGCAGGCGCAGCGCCACCGGCGGCCGGCGCCGCGACCAGCAGGTAGCCCGCGCCCGATCGAGCGATCTGGTAGCCGCTGCCGTGCAGCAGGCGGCCGAACCCCTCCTCCACCCCCATGCGACCCTGGAGCGCGGGGGCGCGCAGGCCCTGGATGCGGGCCGCGTCCACCACGATGGACACGCCGGCCTGTAGCGCGAAGCGGTTCAGGGCGTCGGCCAGCGGCCCGGCGGGAATGTCGAAGGAGAGTCCCGCGGCGGCGTGCGCGCGGGCGTGCTGCGGCAGCGCCGCGCTCATGGCGCCGGCGAAGGCCAATGGAATCGCCAGCGCCAAGGGGCTCAGGCGGGCGCGCTGGCACAGCGCGGGGAGATACCGGGTCGGCATGGGTGCTCGGTTCCTGTCCGTTGTCGTTGCAATGCCCTGGCAGAGGGCGATGTGACAAAACTGGGACTGGCTACTGCTGCGTCGCTCCGGTGGCGGACCCGATGCCTGGCTGGTCGTTTTCGTCGTCTACCTGGCATTGACGGCCAGGAACGGAAAAGTGGAACCTTCTGAGCGAACTATTTTTCGGATGCCGGCGCGGCGTCGACCCACAGCAGGTAGGCGGTGAGGCTGCGCACCCGGATCGGCAGGCTGTCGACCAGCAACTGAAGGGCGCGGTCGGTGTCGTCCAGCGGCAGCACGGCCGCGACCCGAATGCCTTCGAGCCGTGCGCGCTCGTAGACGATGGCACCGCGGCGGTGGCGGCCCAGTTCATCGAGCACCTCGGTCAGGGGCTGGTTGTCGACCACCAACTGGTGCGACGACCAGGCCTGGGCAACGGTGCGCGCATCGACGGCCTGGACCGCATCCAGCCCCTGCGGCGCAATGCGCACCCGTTGGCCGGCACGCACGATGCTCGCGTCCGCGCTGTGCGCCGAGCGCTGCGCGGCGCTCCGCACGGCGACGCGCGACTCCAGCATGGTCAGCAGCGTTGCATCGGCATCGCGCCGCACCACGAAGCGCGTGCCCAGGGCCTGCATGCTGGCGTGCGCCGTCTGCACCACGAACGGCCGCGCCGCATCCGGGGCCACGTCCACCAGCACCTCGCCCTGCACCAGTTCGAGCACCCGGCGCTGCGCATTGAAGCGCAGGTTCACGGCGCTGTCGCTGTTGAGGGTGATGCGGGAACCGTCGGCCAGCGTGTGTGTCTGCCACTGTCCGGCTACGGTCCGCAGATCGGCGCTCAGGTAGGACCAGGGGTAGACCTGCAGGGTGAGCCAGGCCGGCACCGCCAACAGGCAGGCCAACGCCAGAGCGGTACCCAAGCGCCGGGCCGTGCCGCGCCGGCGCGGCGCCGCATTGGCCGCGTCCAGCGCCGCGCGGGCCGGCCTGGGGTTGCGGCCCGCGTTTTCGCGCGCGCCCTGCACCAGGTCGATGAAGTCCTGCAGCCGGGCGGCCTCTTGCGCATGGCGCGGATCGGCGCGCTGCCAGGCGTCGAAGCCCGAGCGCGCCTGTTCGCGCTCGGCGGCGTCGTCGGCGCTGAGCCGCACGATCCAGGTGGCCGCCTGCTCGGCGATGGCGTCACCGGCCGGATCGCTGGCCGCGTGCGCCAACCCTGCCTGCGCGCTCATGTAAAGCCTGCCTCCAGCGCGCTGCCATCGCGATGCCTGCGGCATTGCAGCAGCGCCTGCACCAGGTACTTCTGCACCATGCGGGTCGAGACACCCAGGTGGCTGGCAATGGCAGCGTGGGTGTCGCCGTCGAGATAGTGCCGCAGGAAGGCCTCCCTCGCCCTGGCTGGCACGGCGTCGAGCGCCGCGCTGATCTGCGCCAGGGCCTGCACCGCCATGAGGGTCTGCTCGGGTGACGGTGCGCCTTCGCAGGCGTCGGCGCTCAGCGCCAGTTCGGCGAGATAGGCCTGCTCCAGCGCCTGGCGGCGTGCGCGGTCCACCAGCAGCCTCTGGGCGGTGGTGGTGAGGTAGGCCCGAGGCTCGCGGATGCCGAACAAAGCATCGCGCGAGGCCATGATGCGCACGAAAGTGTCCTGCGCCACGTCGGCCGCGTTGTGCGGGCAGCCCAGCTTCTTGCGCAGCCAGGCGCGAAGCCAGCCGTGGTGGGCGCCATAGAAGTGGGCAATGTTCTGCTCCAAAGCGGACTCGGCGATGGACATGGAGCCTTCAGGAAATTGGGGGCACCCGCGCGGGATCGGGCTTATAAATAAGAACAATTATTATTCCACACCCATTTCCCCGCCGAAGAGAGATTCTTGGAGGAAGTGATCAGTTGCCGGGGAACTCGCTGCAGTCCCCAAAGCGAGCGGGGCACCGATGCCCCCGCGTCATCTACAAGAGCATGAGACGGGTCTACGCGTATCCCTCGATCCGTACATTGACGTGCAGGCCGGCCGCCGCCATGTTGATCAGGACATCGATGCTGAACAACTGAGCCTTGGTTCGAGCAAGACTGGCTTGCCGCTCGGGCGAAGCAAGCCAATTCGTGACTCGGCTATGGGATGCGGATTCCAGGGGCAAGGTCAATTTGCGCACGAACGCTGGCGCAGTCTCGCCCACGAGGACGCACACCGTCCTCAGCGCGCCGCCTCCGGCTTCTTGGAGACCAGCGTGAGGATGTCGTAGCTGGCGACCAGTTCGCCGTCCTGGTTGGTGACCTCGACGTCCCAGGCCACCACGCCCTGGCCCTGGCCGCTGGCGTCCTTCTTGTTGCGGTCGATCTTGCGCTTGCAGGTCAGGCGCGCCTGGATGGTGTCGCCGATGCCCACGGGCCTGGTGAAGCGCAGCGTGTCCAGGCCGTAGTTGGCGAGCACCGGGCCGGGCGAGGGCGAGACGAACAGGCCGGCCGCCGCCGACAGCACGAAGTAGCCGTGCGCGATGCGCTTGCCGAAGGGCGACTGTTTGGCCGCCACGTCGTCGAAGTGCATGTAGAAGTAGTCGCCCGAGATGCCGCCGAAGGCGACGATGTCGGCCTCGCCGACGGTGCGGCGGTGGGTGAGCAGCGAGTCGCCGACCTGCAGGTCTTCGAAATGGCGGCGGAACGGATGCACTTCGCTCTCGCGCACGGCGGCGCCGCGCACATGCTCGCCGGTGATGGCAGCCAGCATGGTGGGCGAGCCCTGCAATGCGCTGCGCTGCAGGTAGTGCTTGACGGCGCGCAGGCCGCCGAGCTCTTCACCGCCGCCGGCGCGCCCCGGGCCGCCGTGCTTGAGCTGCGGCAGCGGCGAGCCGTGGCCGGTCGATTCGGCGGCGGCTTCACGGTCGAGCACCAGCAGGCGGCCGTGCCATGCGGCAGCGACCGGAATCGCCCTGGCGGCGATGGCCGGGCTGCGTGTGACCAGGGTGCCGACCAGGCTGCCACGGCCGCGCGCGGCGAGCGCCAGGGCCTCGTCGATGCCGTCGTAGGGCATCAGCGTGCTGACCGGGCCGAAGGCCTCGACGTCGTGCGCGGCGTCGTGCTCCAGCGGCTTGCGGCTCAGCAGCAGCGTGGGCGCGAAGAAGGCGCCTTCGCCCACGCCCTCGCCCACCGGCGCGAAGCCGTCGCGCGCGCCGTAGACCAGTTCGGCGCCCTGCAGCAGCGTGGCCACGCGCTCGGCCACGTCGGCCTGCTGCGCGCGCGAGGCCAGGGCGCCCATGCGCACGTCCTCGCGCGAGGGGTCGCCGACCACGGTCTTGGCCAGCCGCGCGCGCAGCCGCTCGGCCACCGCGTCGAGGCACTGGCGCGGCACGATGGCGCGGCGGATGGCGGTGCACTTCTGACCGGCCTTGGTGGTCATTTCGCGCGTCACTTCCTTAACAAAGAGATCGAACTCTTCGTCGTCGGGCGTGACGTCGGGCGCGAGGATGGCGCAGTTGAGCGAGTCGGCCTCGGCGTTGAACGGGATCGACTGGCGCACGATGTTCGGGTGCACGCGCAGCCGGGCGGCGGTGTCGGCCGAGCCGGTGAAGGTGACCACGTCGGGCCCTTCGAGCCGGTCGAGCAGGTCGCCGGTGCCGCCGATGACCAGTTGCAGGCTGCCCGCGGGCAGAATGCCCGACTGCACGATGAGCCGCACCAGCGCCTCCGTCAGGTAGCTGGTGGACGTGGCCGGCTTGCCGATGCAGGGCATGCCCGCGAGGAAGCTGGGCGCGAACTTCTCGAGCAGACCCCAGACGGGGAAGTTGAACGCGTCGATGTGCACCGCCACGCCACCGCGCGGCACCAGGATGTGCGTGCCCGCGAAGACGCCCTTCTTGCCGAGCGGGAAGGCCGGGCCTTCGTGCAGCAGGTTGCCCGAGGGCAGTTCGTTGGTGCCGATGGCGGCATAGGCGCTGAGCGTGCCGGCGCCGCCTTCGATGTCTATCCAGCTGTCGGCGCGCGTGGCGCCGGTGTGGGCCGAAAGGGTGTAGAGGGCTTCCTTGTTGGCGGCGAGGTACTTGGCCAGGGCCTTCAGGCGCTCGGCGCGCTGCTGGAAGTCGAGCGCCATCAGCGCGGGGATGCCGGTGCGGCGCGCGTATTGCAGGGCCTCTGCGAAGTCGATGGCCTCGGCATGCGTGGCGGCCACCTGGCGGCCGTTGACGGCGCTGTGCAGTGGCTGTGCGGCCTGCTGGCCGATCCAGCGGCCGGCGATGTAGCTTTGGAGGGGGGTGGTCATGGGCGATGTCCTTTCGCGATGTCGGTCTTGCTCCTTGCCCTTTTGGGGGAAGGCGGGGATGGGGCAAGCGGCATCGGTTCGGCGCAGTGCCTTGTCGGTCGCCGCATGCCCCCACCCCGGCCCTCCCCCAGCGGGGGAGGGAGGAATTCAGGTCACTCTTTCTTGCCGATGCCGAGGTAGGTATCGATGATGCGCTGGTCGTACAGCAGCTCGCGCGCCTGGCCTTCGAGCGCCACGGCGCCCATCTCGAGCACGTAGGCGCGGTCGGCCACCTGCAGCGCGGCGCGGGCGTTCTGCTCCACCAGCAGCACCGAGACGCCGTGGCTGCGTAGCTGCGACACCACGCGCAGCACCTCGCGCACCACCAGCGGCGCCAGGCCGAGCGAGGGCTCGTCGAGCATCAGCAGGCGCGGGCGGGCCATGAGCGCACGGCCGATGGCCAGCATCTGGCGCTCGCCGCCCGAGAGCGTGGAGGCCATCTGCGGGCGGCGCTCCTTCAGGCGCGGGAATATCCCGAAGATCTCGTCCATGCGCGCGCGCTGGTCGCGCCGGCCCTTGCGCCACTGGTAGAAGCCGCCGAGCAGCAGGTTGTCTTCGACCGACATCTCGCCGAACAGCTCGCGCCGCTCGGGCACCAGCGCCACGCCGCGCGCGACCATGGTCTCGACGCCGGGGCGCGCGATGCGCTCGCCGTTCAGCATCAGCTCGCCGGAGGAAGGCAGCAGGCCCATGGCCGCGCACAGCAGCGTGGTCTTGCCGGCGCCGTTCGGGCCGATGACGGTGACGATCTCGCCCTCGTTCACGCTCAGGCGCACGCTGTGCACCGCCTCGACGGTGCGGTAGGCGACGCAGAAGCCTTCCAGTTGAAGCAGGGGATGGCGGCCCCCTGTCCCGCCGCTGGCCACCTGGCTTGCGGCGCTGCCGGCCGAGGGGGCCGTCGCATCGTGGGGCGGCACTGCAACGTTCATCGTGCGTCCTCCAGCAGTTCGTCGTCGGCCCCGCCCAGATAGGCCTCCAGCACGCGCGGGTTGGCCTGCACCTCGGCGGGCGTGCCGGTGGCGATGACGGTGCCGAACTCGAGCACCGTGACGCGGTCGGCCAGGTTCATCACGAATTCCATGTCGTGCTCCACCACGAGGATGCCCAGGCCTTCGGCGCGCAACTGGCCCAGCAGCACCGAGAGGGCGCGCTTTTCCAGGTGCCGCAGCCCGGCGGCGGGTTCGTCGAGCAGCAGCACCGAGGGTTGGCCCGCCAGGGCGCGAGCGATCTCGACCACGCGCTGCTGGCCGAGCGAGAGCGCCGCGGCCGGCGTGTCGGCGTGAGCGCCGAGGCCGCAGCGTTCGATCTGGCGGCGGGCTTCGGCCATGAGCGCGGCTTCTTCGGCGCGGTCGAGCCGCAGCATGGCCGCCAGCCAGCCGCGCCTGGCGCGCAGGTGGGCGCCGAGCGCGACGTTCTCGAGCACGCTGCGCTGGCCCAGCAGGCGCACGTGCTGGAAGGTGCGGCCCAGGCCCAGCGCGGCGAAGGCGCGCGAGGGTTGGCCGGCCATGGCCTGGCCTGCCAGCTTCACTTCGCCCGAGCTAGGGTCGTCCACTCCCGAGATCATGTTGAAGAAGGTGCTCTTGCCGGCGCCATTGGGGCCGATCAGCGCATGGATCTCGCCGGCCTTGAGCGTCATCGAGATGGCGTTGTTGGCGAGGAGGCCGCCGAACCGCCGGCTCACCTCGCTGGCCTGCAGCAGCAGTTCGCCCCTGGCGGGCAGGATGCGCTGCGCGAGCTGCACACCAGGCGACTTCGACGCGGCAGCCGGTTTTCCCGACGCCGCGTCTTCGCGCACCCAGCGGCGCGTGATGCGCGCCAGCGTGGGCCACAGGCCGTCCGAGAAGCGCTGCAGCACGAACAGCATCAGCAGGCCGAACACGATCACCTCGAAGTTGCCGCTGGTGCCCAGCAACGCGGGCAACAGGTCCTGCAGCTTCTCCTTGAGCAGGGTGATCAGCGTGGCCCCCAGCACCGCGCCCCACAGGTGGCCCGCGCCACCGACCACCGCCATGAACAGCATCTCGATGCCGATGTTGAGGTTGAACGGCGTGGGGTTCACGAAGCGCTGCATGTGGGCATAGAGCCAGCCCGAGGTGGCCGCGAGCAGCGCCGCCAGCACGAATAGCTTGATGCGGTGGCGCGCGGTGTCCACGCCCATGGACTCGGCCATCAGCCGTCCGCCCTTGAGCGCGCGGATGGCCCGGCCTTCGCGCGAATCGAGCAGATTGTGCAGCGCCCACAGCGCCATCAGCAGCACCGCCCAGATCACCACGCCGAGTGCGCGCGGCGTGGCGAGCGACACGCCCGCGATCACCAGCGGCGGTATGCCGGTGATGCCGGTCTGGCCGCCCAGGAACTGCATGTTGCCCAGCAGGTAGTAGAGGCCCAGGCCCCAGGCGATGGTGCACAGCGGCAGGTAGTGGCCCGAGAGCTTGACCGTGACCGCGCCGAGCACCCACGCCAGCGCGAAGGTGAACAGCAGCCCGAGCAGCAGGCCGGCCCAGGGCAGCAGCCCGGGGCCGAGCAGGCCGCCCAGCCACGCGGCGACGGTGGGCGAGGTGCAGACCCAGGCGGTGGCGTAGGCGCCCATGCCGACGAATGCGGCCTGGCCGAACGAGGTCATGCCACCCACACCGGTGAGCATCACCAGCCCGGCCGCGACCAGCGAGTACAGGCCGATGTTGCCGAGCACGGAGACCGTGAATTCGGGCAGGAAACCCCAGGCCAGCGCGAACAGCGCCACCAGCACCAGGGTGAGCAGGCGCGGCGTGATCAGCGGCTTGCCCTGGGGCAGCGGCGCGACGGCGGGATCGGTCGAAGAAGGCGTGTTCATTCCTCGTCCTCCACATGGTGGCTGTTGAGCGAACGCCACCACAGCACGGGGATGATCAGGGTGAAGACCAGCACCTCCTTGAACGGGCTGGCCCAGAACGAGGCGAAGGCTTCGAGCTGGCCGACCAGCAGCGCACCGGCCAGTGCCAGCGGGTAGCTCGCCAGCCCGCCGATGATGGCGGCCACGAAGCCCTTGAGGCCGATCAGGAAGCCGGTGTCGTAATAGACCGTGGTGATAGGTGCGATCAGCAGGCCCGACACGGCGCCGATGAGCGCGGCCAGCGCGAAGCTCAGGTCGCCCGACAGTTCGGTCGGAATGCCGGAGAGCCGCGCGCCCACGCGGTTGATGGCGGTGGCGCGCAAGGCCTTGCCGATCATCGAGCGGCCGAAGAACAGGAACATGGCAAGCACCAGCAGCAGCGTGACGCCGACCACCACCAGCGACTGCCCGCTGACCGGAATGCCGCCGATGTCCAGGCGCGCCTCGGAGAACGGCTGGCTGCGCGATCCTTCGGCACCGAAGAACAGCAGGCCCAGGCCGACCAGCACGCCGTGCAGCGCAACCGAGACGATCAGCAGCATCAGCACGCTGGCATCCGCCAGCGGCCGGTAGGCCAGGCGGTAGAGCAGCGGGCCCAGCGGCATGATCAGTGCCAGCGTGGTGAGCGTCTGGCCGATCATCGACGTGGGCTTGAGCAGCAGCACCAATGCAGCGGCTACCGCGGGCAGCACAACGCACCATGCGAGCGCGGCGGTCCAGTCGACCACCGCGCCGCGTTTGTAACGCCAGATTTCCGCCAGCAGCGCCGCCACGGCCAGCGCCAGCAGCAGCCACAGCGTGGAAGGCACGCGGCCGGCCTGCAGCATGACCATGGAGAGCGCGCCGAAGGCGACGAACTCGCCCTGCGGGATGAAGATCACGCGCGTGACCGAAAACACCAACACCAGCGCGAGCGCCATCAAACCATAGACGGCACCGTTGACGATGCCGTCCTGCCCCAGCAGCAGGGCAATCTGCGAATCCATATAAAAGCAGCCTTCGGGCGGCGCCCGCTAGTCAGATCGAGAACACCGCGGAACCGGCTTTGCCGGGCCGCAGGTGTTGCCCCCGGCAGGGGGTGGGAGAAGCGACACGAAGTGCGCGGAGCCTGCGGGCGAGCCTAAGGCTGGTACTTCCAGGCCCCGTTCTCGATCTTCACCATCACGCGGGCGCGCTGGTCCAGGCCCAGGTGGTCGGTCGGGGTCATGCTGAAGACGCCGTGCGCGCCGGCCACGTCGGTGGTCTGCTCCAGCGCGTCGCGCAGCGCGGCGCGGAATTCGGGCGTGCCCGGCTGGGCCTTCTTCAGCGCGACCGGTACGGCCGAACTCATCAGCAGGCCGGCGTCCCAGGCGTGCGCGCCGAAGGTCGAGACCGTGCCCTTGCCGTAGGCGGCCTCATACGCGGTGACGTAGGCCAGCGCGGACTTCTTCACCGGGTTGCTGGCCGGCAGTTGCTCGGCCACCAGCACCGGCCCGGCGGGCAGGAAGGTGCCCTCCACGTCCTTGCCGCCCACGCGCAGGAAGTCGGCGTTGGCCACGCCGTGGGTCTGGTACATCTTGCCGGTGTAGCCGCGCTCCTTCAGCGTCTTCTGCGGCAGCGCGGCCGGCGTGCCGGAGCCGGCGACCAGGACCGCGTCGGGCTTGGCGGCCATGATCTTCAGGGCCTGGCCGGTCACCGAGGTGTCGGTGCGCGCATAGCGCTCGTTGGCCACGATCCTGATCTTCTTCAGGTCGGCGGCCTTGGCGAATTCCTGCGACCAGCCTTCGCCGTAGGCGTCGGAAAAACCGATGAAGGCCACCGTCTTCACACCGTTGGCGGCCATGTGCTCGGCGATGGCCAGGGACATCATGATGTCGTTCTGCGGCGTCTTGAACACCCACCTCTTCTTGGCGTCCATCGGCTCGATGATGCGGGCCGACGCCGCCACCGAGATCATCGGCGTCTGCGCCTCGCTGGCCACGTCGATCATGGCGAGGGAGGCCGGCGTGGTGGTCGAGCCCAGGATCACGTCGACCTTGTTCTCGGCGATGAGCTTGCGCGTGTTGTTGACCGCCGCGGTCGTGTCGGAGGCGTCGTCGAGCACGATGTAGTTGATCTTCTGCCCGGCGATCATCTTGGGCATGAGCGAGATGGTGTTCTTCTCGGGGATGCCGAGCGAGGCCGCCGGGCCGGTGGCCGAGATGGTGACGCCGACGTTGACGTCGGCCCAGGCCGCGGCGGCGCTGGCGCACAGCGCGGCGATCAGGAAGGGCTTGAAGAATTTCATCGGGTCTGTCTCCTGGTTGAAAAATAGTTGAGGGCTGAAGTATCCATCAACGCTCGTCGAAGGACAGCGTAACGCGTTCGGTGAGCGGGTGCGCCTGGCAGGTCAGCACGAAGCCGGCGGCGACCTCATTCTTGTCGAGCGCGAAGTTGCGTTCCATTCGGACTTCCCCCTCCATGAGCTTGGCGCGGCAGGTGCCGCAGACGCCCGAGGTGCAGGAAAACGGCACTTCGAGCCCGGCCGCCGACGCCGCGTCGAGGATGCTGGGCTGGCCTTCGGTGTAGGCGATCTCGCGCTGCAGGCCGTCGCGCACGATGGTGACGCGCGACTGCCTGGCGTCCCCGGGCTGGGCCTGGTGCACCACCGCGCCGACCTGCGTGGCCGAGGCCAGCGCCACGCCGAAGCGCTCGACGTGGATGCGTTCCTCGGGCACCCCTGCGGCCAGCAGTGCGGCCTGGGCCTCGTCGTTCATCTGGAACGGGCCGCACACGTAGGCATGGTCTATGCCCGCGGCCGGCACCAGCGTCTGCAGGAACTCGCCGATCTTCTCCCGGTTCATCACGCCGAAGCCCAGCGGGGAGTCGGTGTGCTCGTCGGAGAACACGTGCTGCAGCACGAGCCGGGTCATGTAACGGTTCTTCAGGTCCTCGATTTCCTCCTTGAACATCGTGGACTGAAGCTGGCGGTTGCCGTAGATCAGCGTGAAGCGGCTTACGGGCTCGCGCGCCAGCACCGTCTTCATGATAGACAGGATCGGCGTGATGCCGCTGCCGCCCGCGATGCCGACGTGGTGCCGCGCCGAGGCAGGCTCGATCGGCACGAAGAAGCGGCCCTGCGGCGCCATCACCTGCAGGGTGTCGCCGGGTTGCAGGCTGGCGTTGATCCAGTTGGAGAACACGCCGCCCCGCACCTTGCGCACGCCGACGCGCAGTTCGCCGTCGTCGAGGCCGGCGCAGATCGAGTACGAGCGGCGCAGGTCCTGGCCGTCGATGTTCTTGCGAAGCGTGAGGTACTGGCCTTGCGTGAAGCCGAACGCTTCCCGCAGGTCGGTGGGGACTTCGAAGGTAACGATGACGGCCTCGTCAGTGTCGGGCTCGATGGCCTTCACGCGCAGGGGATGGAAGAGAGTGCTCATCGCTCAGATGGTCTTGAAGTGTTCGAAGGGTTCGCGGCAGGCCATGCAGCGGTACAGCGCCTTGCAGGCGGTGGAGCCGAAGGCCGACAGGCGCTCGGTACGCTCGCTCGCGCAGCGCGGGCAGGCGATGCGCTCGCCCGCGATACGGCCGAAGAGCTTGATCGGCTGGGCGGTGCCGGCGGCGTGCTCCGCGTTCAGGTGGCCGGGCGGGGCGATGCCGTAGGCCTTGAGCTTGGCGCGGCCCTCCTCGCTGATCCAGTCGCTCGACCATGCGGGCGCGCGGCGCAGCGTGGCGCGGGCACGGCCCAGGCCGGCCTGCTCGATGGCGGCGAGCACGTCGTGCTCGATGGTTTCGGTGGCGGGGCAGCCGGAGTAGGTGGGCGTGAGCACGATCTCCAGGCCGTCACCGTGCTCGATCACGTCACGCACGATGCCCAGGTCGCAGACCGATATCGCCGGCACCTCCGGGTCGGGCACCGTGCGCAGCACGGCCCACGCCGCATCGACGCGCGAGGCCAGCGCGTTCACTGCCGCACCCTTCGGCCTGCGGCCTGTACCGCCAGGCGGGAGCGAGCTTGCCTGGGGCAACGCTGAACAAGTCCCCGCGCTGGCGCGCGCCCTGGTGTGGGATGGGATGCAAGGCGCAAGCCGCAGCCATGGCCGCCGCCATGGCGAGGATTTGCAACGCCGCAGACCGGCCGCAGCAGGGATGGGCGACACGCGAGGGGCTTGTTCAGCGTTGCCTCAGGGCGGCCCGGCGCGGCGCTCATCACCACGCGCCTCCGGGAAAGCTGCGCTGCAGATGCTGCATCTCGGCCAGGATGTAGCCCATGTGCTCGCTGTGCAAGCCCTGCTTGCCGGTGCTGCGGAAGGCGGCTTCCCTGGGCGCGGCAAGGCCGGCGGCGTCGAGCACCTGCCGCATCTCGGCGTGCCAGGGCTCGCGCAGTTCGCTCCAGGCCGGGCCGAAGCCGCTGGCGCTGGCCGCGGCATCGACGGCATCGCTCTCGAACATCTCGGGCACGTAGAGCCACAGCTGCCGGAGCGCCTTTTCGACGCGGCGGCGCGACTCCTCGGTGCCGTCGCCCAGCCGCAGCATCCAGTCGCCCGAATGCTGCTGGTGGTAGCGCGCCTCCTTCACCGCCTTGGCGGCAATGGCGGCCACTTCGGCGTCGCTCGATGCCGCCAGGCGCTGCCACAGCAGCTTGAGCAGCGTGGCGAGCATGGTGTTGCGCACCACGGCGAAGGCGAAGTCGCCGCGCGGCAGCTCGGCGATGGTGAGGTTGAAGTAGTCCCGCTCGTCGCGCAGGTAGGCGAGCTGGTCTTCGTCATGCCCGCGCCCCTCGCCTTCGAGCCTGCCGGCGTGGGTGAGCAGCGCACGCGCCTGGCCGATCAGGTCGAGCGCGATGTTGGCCATCGCCATGTCCTCCTCCAGCACGGGCGCATGGCCGCACCACTCTCCCAGGCGCTGCGCGAGCACCAGGCAGGTGTCGCCTATGCGCAGCAGGTACTGCACTTCGGGCGTGCGGTTCAGTTCGATAGATGCTTGCATGGCGTACGGCTCACATGTGATCCACGGACTTGGGCAGCGTGTAGAAGCTCGGGTGGCGATACACCTTGTCTTCTGCCGGGTCGAAGAACATGTCCTTGTGGCCCGGGTCGCTGGCCACGATCTGCTCGGAGCGCACCACCCAGATGCTGCTGCCTTCCTGGCGGCGGGTGTACACGTCGCGCGCCATCTGGAGCGCCATCTTCGGATCGGACGCATGCAGACTGCCGCAGTGCTTGTGGTCCAGGCCGGCCTTGCTGCGAACGAACACTTCCCACAGAGGCCACTCTTTCTTCGCTTCGGTATTCATGCTGCTTCCTTGATGGTTTGTTGCTTGCTGGCGTGGGCCATCGCGGCTTCGCGCACCCATGCGCCCTCTTCCCAGGCATCGATGCGGGCCTGCAGCCGCTCGCGGTTGCAGGGGCCGTCGCCTCCGACAACGCGCCAGAACTCGCTCCAGTCGATGGCGCCGAAGTCGTAGGCCTGGCGCTCCTCGTTCCATTTCAGGTCGGGATCGGGTAGGGTCACGCCGAGGACGCGGGCCTGCTCGACGGTGGCGTTGACGAACTTCTGGCGCAGCTCGTCGTTGCTGATGCGCTTGATGCCCCAGCGCATCGACTGCGCGCTGTTGGGCGACTGGTCGTCCGGCGGGCCGAACATCATGAGCGAGGGCCACCACCAGCGGTTCACGGAGTCCTGCACCATCGCCCTCTGCGCGTCGGTGCCGTGGGTCATCATGGTCAGCAGGGCGTCGTAGCCCTGGCGCTGGTGGAAGCTCTCCTCGCGGCAGATGCGGATCATGGCGCGCGCATATGGCGCATACGAACAGCGGCAGATCGGCACCTGGTTCATGATGGCCGCGCCGTCCACCAGCCAGCCGATGGTGCCCATGTCGGCCCAGGTGAGCGTGGGGTAGTTGAAGATCGAGCTGTATTTGGCCTTGCCGCTGTGCAGCGCGTCGAGCATCTGGTCGCGCGAGGTGCCCAGCGTCTCGGCGGCGGCGTACAGATAGAGGCCATGGCCGCCTTCGTCCTGCACCTTGGCCAGCAGGATGGCCTTGCGCTTGAGCGTGGGCGCGCGGCTGATCCAGTTGCCCTCGGGCAGCATGCCGACGATTTCCGAGTGCGCATGCTGGCTGATCTGGCGCAGCAGCGTCTTGCGGTAGTGCTCGGGCATCCAGTCCTTCGCCTCGATGAAGGCGCCCGCGTCGATGCGGGCGTCGAAGCGCTCCTCCAGCCGCATCTCCTCAGCGGAGCGCAGGGGCTTCTGCCTGCCGTCGCCCGCGTCCTGACCCATGGTATCCATTGCCTGGGTGTACATGTGCGTGTCCTTTGCAAGGGTTTTGAAGTGGCGCGCGTTCAGCGCGGCCGGGTGTCGAACACGCGCCGGGCCTTGCCGGTCTGCGTGCGCTCGAGGGAGTCGGGGTCGAGTACGCGTACCGTGGTCGAGATGCCGACCAGCTTCTTCACGCGCTCCTGCACCCAGTGCGCGATGGCCTTGCGCTCGGCTTCGTCGGTCGCCGCGTTGCGGTGTTCCAGCTCGCAGCGCACCTCCACCTCGTCGAGCAGGCCGTCGCGGCGCACGTGCACCTGGTAGAGGCCGGACAGGCGCTCGTGCGCGAGCACGATCTCTTCCACCTGCGTGGGAAAGACGTTGACGCCGCGGATGATCAGCATGTCGTCGCTGCGGCCGACGATCTTGCCCATGCGGCGGAACGAGCGCGAGGTGGGCGGCAACAGGCGCGTGAGGTCGCGCGTGCGGTAGCGCACCATCGGCATGGCCTCCTTGCTGAGCGAGGTGAAGACGAGTTCGCCCTCCTCGCCTTCGGCTTTCGGCTCGCCGGTGTCGGGGTCGATGATCTCGGGGTAGAAGTGGTCTTCCCAGATCACGGGGCCGTCCTTGCTCTCGACGCATTCGCTGGCCACGCCGGGGCCCATCACTTCCGACAGGCCGTAGATGTCGACCGCGTCGATGCCGGCCTTGGCCTCGATGTCGCTGCGCATGGCTTCGGTCCAGGGCTCGGCGCCGAAGATGCCGATCTTCAGCGAACTGTCCCGGGCGTCGAGGCCCTGGCGCTCGAACTGCTCGATGATCACCTGCATGTAGCTGGGCGTGACCATGATGATGTCGGGCTTGAAGTCCTGGATGAGCTGCACCTGCTTTTCGGTCTGGCCGCCGGACATCGGGATGACGGTGCAGCCGGCGCGCTCGGCGCCGTAGTGCGCGCCCAGGCCGCCGGTGAACAGGCCGTACCCGTACGACACATGCACCATGTCGCCGGGGCGCCCGCCCGCCGCGCGGATCGAGCGCGCGACCAGGTTGGCCCAGGTGTCGATGTCGTTCTGCGTGTAGCCCACCACGGTCGGCTTGCCGGTGGTGCCCGAGGAGGCATGGATGCGCGCGATCTGGGTGCGCGGCACGGCGAACATGCCGAAGGGGTAGTTGTCGCGCAAGTCGCTTTTGACCGTGAACGGGAACTTCGACAGGTCGGCCAGCGATTTCAGGTCATCGGGATGCACGCCCCTGGCGTCGAAGGCCTTGCGGTAGTGCGGCACCTTGTCATAGGCGCGCCGCAGCGTAGCGCGCAGCCGGGAGAGCTGCAGCGCGGCAATCTCGTCGCGGCTGGCGGTTTCGATGGGTTCGAGTTCGCCGGTTGCGGGGTGTCGGGCGTTCATCGTGCGTTGTCTCCTGTAGCCTCGTCGGCGGGCACTGCGGGGCGGCCCTTGGCCGTGTAGGAGCGGCCGCGGAACATCGCGATGCGCTCGCCGCGCTGATTGGTGATTTCGGTGTCGTACACGCCGGTGCGGCCGGCCTTGGACACTTCGTGGCAGCGCGCGGTGAGCAGATCGCCCTCGCGCGCCGGGGCCATGAAGTCGATGGAAAAGCCCGAGGCTACGGTCAACTCGTTGTACGAATTGCAGGCGAAGGCAAAGGCGGAGTCGGCCAGCGTGGCCATGAAGCCGCCGTGGCAGGTGGCATGGCCGTTGAGCATGTCGGGGCGCACACGCATCTCCATCGTCGCCCGGCCGGGGCCGACCTCGACGATGTGCATGCCCAGGCCCCTGGTGGCCTTGTCGTTGGCGAACATGCCGTCGCGCACGTACTCGGCCGTCTGCTGCGGGGTGCGGTGGGTACCGCTCATGGCTCAGCGGTCCCTGAAGACGGGCGCGCGCTTGGCGCGGAAGGCCTCGACGCCCTCGCGGTAGTCGCCGGCATTGCCCAGGTCGCGCTGGATGCGGGCCTCTTCGGCGAGCGCCGTGCCCAGGTCCATGCCCTGCGCGGCGGCCATGGCCTGGCGGGTGGCGACCAGCGCGCGCGTCGGCATGCCGGCCAGCTTCGAGGCGAGTGCCGCGGCGGCTTCAGCCAGCGCCGCGTCGTCCACGCACTGCCAGATCAGGCCGATGCGGGCGGCCTCCTCGGCCGGCAGCTTGTCGCCGAGCAGCGCGATGCCCAGCGCCCGGGCCGGGCCCACGAGGCGCGGCAGCAGCCAGGTGCCGCCGGTGTCGGGCACCAGGCCGATCTTGCTGAAGGCCTGGATGAAGCTGGCCGAGCGGCCCGCCAGCACGAGGTCGCAGCACAGCGCCAGATTCGCGCCCGCGCCGGCGGCCACGCCGTTGACGGCGGCGACCACCGGCACCGGCATCGAGCGCAGGCGCGCGACGAGCGGCGCGTAATAGGCAGAGATGACGTGGCCCAGGTCCTTGGGCGCGGCACCGGGCGCCGGGTCAGGCGCGACCGACGGGTCGGCCAGATCCTGCCCGGCGCAGAAGGCGCGGCCCTCGCCGGTGAGCACCACGCAGCGCACGCCCCCGTCATTCGCCGCCGCTTCGAGCGCGGCCATCAGCTCGGCGTGCAGCCCGGAAGTGAAACTGTTGAGCGCCGCGGGGCGGTTCAGGCTCAGCGTGCGCACCGCGCCAGCGTTGCGGATGAGTACCAAGGGCTCGGTCATGGGCTGTCTCTTTTGTCCTTCGTGGGAAACGGTCTGGAGTGCAAACACTATTGACCGACCGTTCGGTTGATTTTAGGATCGACCTCGATTCCCACGCAAGCAGGATTGATTCAGGGCAAACCCTGAGCACACAAGGAGACCGAATGCCCAGCTACTCCATCGACGGCGTGATTCCGGTGGTCGACCCGAGCGCCTACGTGCATCCCACGGCCGTGCTGATCGGCGACGTCATCGTCGGCCCGAACTGTTATGTGGGCCCCTGCGCCAGCCTGCGCGGCGACTTCGGCCGCATCGTGCTGCACGAGGGGTCGAACGTGCAGGACCACTGCTGCGTGCACGGCTTTCCCGAGAACGACACGGTGATCGAGGTCAACGGCCACATCGGCCACGGCGCAATCCTGCACAGCTGCATCGTGCGGCGCGACGCGCTGGTGGGCATGAACGCGGTGGTCATGGACGAAGCCGAGATCGGCGAGAAGGCCATCGTCGCGGCCTGCGCCTTCGTGCCCGCCGGCATGAAGGTGCCGCCGCGCTCGCTCGTGGCGGGCATCCCCGCAAAGGTCAAGCGCGAACTGCGCGAGGACGAGATCGCCTGGAAGCTCGAAGGCACGCGGACCTACCAGGCGCTCACGGTGCGCAGCCTGGCGAGCCTGCATGAAGTCGCGCCGCTCGCCAAGGAGGAGCACTGCAGGCCGCGCCTGCCGGCCACCGACGTGCGCTCGCTCATCGCGACCAGGCGCGGCTGACCTAGGGCAAGATCGCCCGCTGCCATCAACCGCACAACCCAGGAGCGAGAACCGATGCCGCGCGGAAGATCCGCCACCTACGACGACCAGCGAGAACTGATCCTCGCGCAGGCCGCGCAACTGTTCGCGCGCCGCGGCTACCCCGCCACCTCGATGAACCAGGTGGCCGAGGCCTGCGGCCTCTCGAAGGCCACGCTCTACCACTACTACAAGGACAAGAGCAGCCTGCTGATCAGCATCGCCGAGGAGCACGTGTCCAGGCTGGCGGCGCTGGTGGCAGAGGAAGAAGCGTCGACGCACACCGACGAGGAGCGGCTGCGCCGCTTCATCCACCGCATCGTCGAGGAATACGCCGGCGCGCAGGACGCGCACCGCGTGCTGACCGACGACGTGCGCTTCCTGGAAGAAGCCGACCGCGAGCGCGTGCTCGACAAGGAGCGCGAGGTGGTCGCCGGCTTCGCGCGCGCGGTGTCGGCCCTGCGCCCCGGCGCGCCCAGCGACGACCTCGCCAAGCCGCTGACCATGCTGCTGTTCGGCATGATCAACTGGATGTTCACCTGGATGAAGCCCGACGGACGCCTCGACCACGCGGCCATCGCCCCGATCGTGGCGGACCTGTTCCTGGGCGGTATCGGGGCGGTCAAGTCGCCGGACTACCAGGCCATAGAGGCACGGGCTGGCAAGGCTTCAGCGGTGATGGCCCAGGGCGAGGCCGAATAGCGCACCGCCCACCCGGCTGGGGATGCTCAGGATCTGGCCAAGCTTCAAGTCTGCGTGCCGCCCAGGCCGTTTGAACCGCACCGGATTCTGAGGAGGCTCCTTCGATTGAGAATAGAGCCCGCATGAGGACATCCGCGAAGTTTTCCCCCGCGGTGATTGAACGTGAAGTGCGCATGCTCTTCGACGCTATTCCGAGCAATTAAAGTCGTAAACACCAACCCAGCATCCGTGCGGCTGTTCGCAATACTCAGCTAGGTCGTCGCTTATCTAAAGTCGTAAACACCAGCGTGGACTGCCCTCACAATGAATGAGGCAGCCGAGGCCGGAGACAGTGCGGCCTTCAGGACTTCAGCTCATGCCATGCGACGCCGTTCCTATCCACGGTGCACCCTACGGCGCTTTCCGCGATGAGGTAATTCATACAGGCCACGGCCTCGCCTGTGGCGAGACTCAGTTGCTGCCCATCTTGCTCCCCTATGGCACGGTGGAACAAGGCGGGGAACACGTCAACGATGCGCTGCGACCCGCCCGTCAGCGACTGGCGCAGCCGTTCCAGCGCCCGATCCTGGCCAGCCCTGAGCGAACCCAGGCGTTCGTGCAGCCCGTAGAAGGGTTCGTTGTGGGAAGGCAGTACCAGCACATCGGCAGGCAATTCTCGCGCCAGCTTGTCTAGCGACTCGTACCACTCCTTGAGCGGATTGGCCTGCGGCTCGGTGGCGAACACCGACACGTTCGACGAGATGCGCGGCAGTACCTGGTCGCCCGCGATCAGCAGCTTCAAGTCAGGGCAGCACAGGCAAGCATGCTCGGGCGAATGGCCGCCGGTGGTGATGACCCGCCAGACGTGCGGGCCGAGCTGCAGCAGGTCGCCCGCCGGAAGCTCTCGGGCAGCGCGTGGATGTGCTTGCCGAAGCTGCCGAAGCGGCTGCGGTAGCCCTCTATGGCCGCCTCCGACCAGCCTGCGCGCCGGTGGAACAGCACGCCGTCGGGCGGCGCCTCGCGGTTCGTGTCGGCGTGCATCACGCGGCAGCTCAGGTATTCGAGGCGGCTCATGTGCAGCGGCACGCTGGCGCGGCGCGTGAACCAGCCCGCCAGCCCCACGTGGTCGGGGTGCATGTGCGTGGCGTACACGCCCTGCAGCGGTCGCACAAGCGGCCCCCCTCCCGTCAGCGCCAGCCAGTCGGCTACGGTGGCGGGGTCGTTCAGGCCGGTGTCCACCAGCGCCCAGCCATCGTGCGTGTCGATGGCCCAGACGTTGATGTGGTCGAGCAGGAACGGCATGGACAGCCGGATCCAGCGCACGCCGGGGGCGACTTCCACCGTTTGGCGCGGCGCGGGCGGCTCGAAGGGGTAGGTCAGCGCAGGGGTGTCGGGCTTCGTCATGGCGTGAGGTCAAATGCCGGTGAGCCCGCCCGTGCACAGCGGGGTCTGCCCGCTCACGTAGTCGGATTCTGGGATGCAGAACAGGTAGGCCGCACCAGCGGCCTCTTCGGGCGTGCCCGCCCGGCCCAGCGGGATGCCACGATCCATCGCGGCCATCAAATCCAGGTTCACGCCTACCTTGATCTCTCGCCCCTGCACCTGGATGGCGGCGCGGCATCGGCGGTAGCCTCGGTCATGCGCGTGCGGATAAGGCCGTGGGCCACGCAGTTGACCGTGGTGTTCAGGCGCCCCCACTCCTTGGCCAGCGTCATGGTCAGGCCCACGATGCCCGCCTTGGCGGCGGCGTAGTTGACCTGCCCCGCATTGCCGAAGACGCCCGAGACCGAGGAGACGTTGACCACCTTGCGCACCACGCAGCGGCCCGCCTCGGAGTCGGCCCGGCTCAGCGCGCGGATCATCGGCTGCGCCGCGCGCAGGATGCGGAACGGCGCGGTAAGGTGCACGCCGAGCATCGCGTCCCATTGCTCGTCGCTCATCTTCTGGATTACGTTGTCCCAGGTGTAGCCCGCGTTGTTGACGAGGATGTCCAGCCCCCCGAACGCGCCGGTGGCGGTGTTGATCAGCCGGTCGGCGAAGCCAGCGTCGGCCACGCTGCCGCAGCAGGCCACGGCCTCGCCGCCCAGCGCGATGATTTCCTCGCGCACGGCCATGGCGGGCTCGTCGTCGAGGTCTTCGAGGTCGTTGAGGACGAGCCGGGCGCCTTCGCCCGCGAGCTTGAGGGCCATCGCCCGGCCGATGCCCCGGCCCGAGCCGGCGACCACGGCCACCTTGCCGCGCAGTTTTTCAGACATGGTGTGTTCCAGTTGTTTACCGGGCGGGCGCCGCTTCGGTGTCGTAAGCGCCGGCGCTGCCTTGCTGGCGCAGAACGGCGCGCTGGATCTTGCCGGTCGCCGTCTTGGGCAAGCTGTCCATCTGGCGCAGGTAGCGCGGCTTGGCGAAGCGCGGCAACTGGGCGCTGGCCTGGCGGAAAATTTCCGCCATATCCAGCACCGCACCGTTGCTGGGCACCAGGGCGAGCATCACCTCATCCTCCCCACCCGCGCCCTGCGCCGGAACGGCGTAGGCCGCCACCTCGTGGATGCCAGGCAGTTGGCCCACCACGACCTCGACTTCGGTGGCCGAGATATTTTCGCCCCGGCGGCGGATGCAGTCGTTGATGCGGTCTACGAAGGTGATGAGCTCCTGCGCATCCCGCGTGCCCGCGTCGCCCGTGTGGAACCAGAGGTTGCGCCAGGCCTCGGCCGTTTTCGCCGGAACATTCAGATAGCCTGCCATGAAGCCGAGGGGCATCTTGGGCCGCACCAGGATTTCGCCGACCTGTCCGGCAGGCACGGGCACGTCGGTTTCGGGGTCGGCAATGCAGATCTCGAACCGGTCCTCCTGCGCCCACCCGGCAGCGTTCGGCGCTGCATGCCCGATGCGGCCCCAGATGGGAATGCCGACCTCGGTCATGCCGAACCCGGACAAGACGTCCTTAACACCAAAGCGCTCGCGGAACACGGCCTCGTGCTGGGCCGGGTTGGGTGCGCTCAGGCTGGCGCGCAGGCGGTGGTCGCGGTCGTGCTCCGTGGGTGGCTGGTTGATGACGAACATGGCAGTCGTGCCCAGGTGGTTGGTCAGCGTGGCGCCGCTGCGTCGAATGTCAGCCAGCCAGGTGCTGGCGCTGAACCGCTGCTTGAGGAAGGCCGGTATGCCCGCCAGCACCGTCGCCCCCAGCTGCATGAACAGGCCGTTGGCATGGAACAGGGGCAGGCAGATGTAGTACTTTTCGGCCTCGGTGATCTCCAGGCTGCGTATCCCCCCAGCCCAAGCAGGGCGCAGTGGCAGTGCGGCATCAGCACGCCCTTGCTCGGCCCGGTGGTGCCGGAGGTGTACATGATGCAGAAGATGTCCTCGGACCGGGGCGCGGGGCCCTCCCACGGCGCGCAGGCGCTGCTGTCTGTCCAGGCCACCTGCCGCCAGCGTTCGGGCAAGGTGGCGGGCGCGTCGCCCACCACGACCAGGGTGGGCAGGTGGGACAGCTCATCCGCCAGGCTGGCGATGTGTTCGACCAGCGCCGAGTCCACCACGACGGTGGACAGCTGGGAGTCGTTCAATTGGTGGCGCAGGAACGCGGAACGCAGCTCGGTGTTGAGCATCACCGCCGTGGCCCGCAGGTAGCCGATGCCGAACGTAGTCGCCACCATGGCGCAGCTATTGGACATGAAGACGCCGACGCGCTCCTCGGGCTGCACGCCCAGTTGATGGTGCAGAAAGCTGGCAAACCGCTGGCTGTTTGTCAACGCCTGCCCCACGGTGAACGCGCTGCCCTGGCTGTCCTCCAGCCAGGGCGCGCCGGGGCAACTGGCGGCCCATTCGCGCAGTGCATCGGTCAGCGTGCAGGCGTGGGGTTCGTGGATGCGGCTGTACATGGCCTTCTACTCCTCCATTTCAGAAAATATCGATGCCGGCAGACTCAGACTTCGAGATCCTGGAGCCAGGGGACGTGGGCCAACGCCTCCGAGGGAACGGGCTCCAGCTCCGAGCCCATCAGGCCGTTCCAGCGGTTGAACCATCCGACCATGGCCGCGCAGGACACGATTTCGACAATTTCCTCCTCGCCGAAGACCTCACGGGCTTGCTCTATGGCATGGCCCGGTTCGCGCACCGGCAGGCTACCGCCCGCGGTGGCAATGGCTAGCGCCTTGCGCTCCCGCCCGGTGTATCGGGGGTCATCCCGGTAGGACGGCAACGCGGCCAGCTTGTCCCAGCACACGCCCAGGTGGTGGGCGGCATGGACGAGGTGCGTCGCCGTATAGCGGCAGCGCGCGCCGCGCGCGGTTTCCGCAGCGATCAGGAAGCGCAGCGGCTGCGTGAGCAGCCCGTTACCGCGCAGAGTCACGCCCAGCAGTTGGAGCAGCGCAGGCACCACGCCAGGCTTACGCGCCATGGTCAGCAGCGCATTCGGGCGGTAGCCGACGAAATCCACCAGTTCCTCCAGTACGGGGTCGCGGGAGCGGGGATCGTTTTCATGCAGGGGCGCGATGCGCGCGGTGGCGTGGACGTTCATGGGCATGCCTTGGCTTTGGGTTTGCGTGGGCACGGAGCGGTCACGCCGCCGCGCCCGTCGTGATGAGGCCCTCGACGTGGGCGCGCTGCGCGTTCAACTCCTGGGCTGTGCCGGACCAGGCGACCTGACCGTGGTCAAGCACGTACTGGCGGTGGGCCAGTTTCATGGGCACCTTGAGGTTCTGCTCCACCAGCACGATGCCAGTGCCCTGGCGATGGACTTCGCTGAACACCTGGACCAACTGGTCCACTATGACCGGCGCCAGTCCCTCGGTGGGTTCGTCGAGCAGCAGAATGCGCGGGTTGCCCAGCAGGGCGCGCCCAATGGACAGCATTTGCTGCTCGCCGCCAGAGAGCTGGTCGCCACCGAAGTTCAGCCGCTCCCGCAGGCGTGGGAAGGCGCCCAGCACCCGGTCGAGAGTCCAGTGCCCCGGCTGGTGGGCCAGCGCACCGATCTTGAGGTTCTCCAGCACCGACAGGTTGGGGAAGATGCGGCGCGTATCCGGCACCAGCGCCACGCCGAGCTTGGCAATGGCCTCCACGCCCAGGCCCGAAATGTCTTGGTCGCCCAGCAGGCGTCGGCCGGCCGCCAGGGGCATCAAGCCCATTAGAGCCTTGAGCAACGTGGTCTTACCCCCGCCGTTGCGTCCGACGATGGCGACGATTTCATGGAAGTCGAACCGTACGGAGATTTCTTCCAGCGCGAGGGCCTGGCCGTACTTGACGCTGGCTTTCTCGAGTTCGATCACTGCGTGTCCTCCCCAAGGTAAATCGACCGCACCGCTTCGTTGCTGCGGATGTCCTCGGGGGCGCCGCACGCGATAACCGAGCCGTTGCTCATGACCACGATTTCGTGGGACAGCGACATCACTGCGTCCATGTTGTGCTCGATCAATAGCACCGTGCGCCCCAGCGCGGCCTTGCGGATCAGAGCCAGCGCGGTTTGGATCTCGTGGTGACCGATGCCGGCCAGCGGTTCGTCCAGCAGCAGGATCTTTGGATCGGGCAGCAGGGTCACGCCCAACTCCAACGAGCGTTGCAGGCCATAGGGCAGCGTGCCCGCGACGTCGTCGCGGTTAGCCGCCAGCCCCGTCAGCTCCAGGATGGAGTCCAATTGCTCGCGGAACTGCCGGTCGAAGTGGCGGCTCATCCAGAAGGGCTGGAACCCCGGCCTGCGCGACTGGGCCGCAACCAGCAGGTTCTCGGCCACCGTCATCTCGCCGAAGATCTTGATGATCTGGAAGCTGCGCCCGATGCCCATGCGGGCCCGCGCGTAGGCGGGCCGCTGGCTGATCTCCCGGCCGCCGCAGTACACCTTGCCGGCATGGCGCATCTGCCGCCCGGCCAGCACGTTCAGCAGCGTCGTCTTGCCCGCGCCGTTGGGGCCGATCAGACCGTAGATGCGGCCCTCCTGGAATTCATGGCTGACGTCGTTGACCGCCTTCAGGGCGCCGTAGCTGACGGTCACGCCCTCGCATCGCAGTGCCGCCTGGCTCATCGCGCACCTCCGCGCCGATTCTTCTGGTAGACCGCGAAGCCCTTCTCCAGCTCGCCGACGATGCCGCGCGGGAAGAAGATGGTCGCGAGGATGAACACCAGGCCCAGCACGCCATACCAGTACTCGGTCCAGCTGCTCAGCCATTCCTTGAGCACCTCGAAGGCGATCACGCCGACGGTGGCGCCCCACAGCGATCCGGAGCCGCCCAGCAGGGTCATGATGATCACGTCCCCCGAGGTGGTCCAGTGCAGCATCTGCGGGTTCATGTACATCAGCAGCGAGGCCAGCAGTGCCCCCGCCAGTCCGCTAAGGCCTCCCGAGATCACGAAGGTGATCTGCTTGTAGCGGTTGACGTTGAAGCCCAGTTGGTCGGCGCGGGTCTCGTTGCCGCGGATCGCCGCGATCACGCGGCCGAACGGCGAGCTGCGCAGCGAGATCACCGACAGCATGACCAGGGCATACACGCCCAGCACGAACCAGTAGTAATGGACGGGGTCGTAGAAGTCGATGCCCAGGAAGCCAGGGCGCTCCACGCCCGAGATGCCGTCCGACCCGCCAGTGAAGCCGCGCAGCTTGCTGTCCGCCAGGATGAAGATCAGTTGGGACAGCGCCAGGGTCACCAGCGCGAAGAAGATGCCGGATACCCGCAGCGCGAAGAAGCTGAACAGCAAAGCGAACGCGGCCCCCACGATGATGGCCAGGCCCACGCTGGCAGAGAACGGTAGCCCGTACTTCTGTGTTGCCAGGGCCACGGCATAGCCGCCCACCCCGAGGAATGTGGCGTGCCCGAAGGACACCATGCCCAGCGCGCCAAAGACGAAGTCGAAGCCGATGGCGAAGATCGCCCACATGGCCGCCAGGGTGACCAGCTGGATCAGCGCCTCCCCGGGGTGGAGGAAGGGCAGCAGGATGCCCGCCGCGGCCAGCAGCAGGCCGAAGCAGATGTCGAACAGGGAGAGTTTCATGCCGTCCTCGCAGCGCGGTAGAACAGGCCCTGCGGCCGCGTCAAAAGGGTGCCGATCAGCAGCACGAAGGTCATGATGTCCACCCAGCCCGGCAGGTACACGTAGCCCAGGGCGCGCACCATGCCGATCAGCATGGACGCAGCGATCGCCCCCCGGATGTTCCCCAGCCCCCCCAGGATCACGACGATGAAGCAGTCGATGATGGTGTTGGTCGCCATGCCCAGCTCGATGGGGAACAGCGGCGCCGCGATCGCACCCGCCAGGCCCGACAGGCCGCAGCCCGTGGCGAAGACCGCCATGCGGATCGCGCCTACCGGCAGGCCCAGGATGCGCACCATTTCCGCGTCGCTGCTGGCGGCCCGCACGAGCATGCCGAAGGTGCTTTGCTCCAGCACCAGGTACAGGCCTGCCGAGACGAGGGCGCCGAACCCGATCACGAACAGCCGGTACATCGGGATCGTGCTGCCCAGCATGTCCACGGTGCCGTTCCACAGCGGCGGAATCGCCACTTCCTGGTAGCCCGGTCCCCAGACGAAGCGCACCACGTCGCTCAGGATCAGGATCAGGCCGAAGGTCAGAATCAGTTGGTAGAAGTGCGGGCGCTCGTAGAGCGGGCGCAGCGTCAGCTTTTCGATCACCGCGCCCGCCAGCGCGGTGAAGAACGTGGCGGCCAGCACCCCCATGAGAAACGAGCCCGTGCGCCGCCCCGTTTCATACGAGACGTAGGCACCCAGCATGTAGATGGCGCCGTGGGCGAAATTGATCACGCCCAGCATGCCGAAGATGAGCGTGAGGCCCGCCGCCAGCAGGAACAGCAGCATGCCCAGGCTCAAGCCGATCACGATAGTTGACATAACGATTCACCAAGTGCGGGAGGCCAGGACGGCCACCCGCTGTGGCCTTCAGTTCTTGCAGGCCTCGAACAGCTTCTCTTCGGCGAAGACCTTGGTGATCTTCATCGTCAGCGCAGGGGCCGGCGGGGTGCCCTGCACCACCTCGCCCCAGAAGCCCGGCTGCAGGGCCTGGTGGTCGCAGGCGCGCATGGTCTTCTTGCCTTCCACGGAGTTCTCGCGGACGCTGGCGGCGAAGGCGTCCACCCACTTTTCCTTGTCCCAGGAGCCGGTCTTTTCCACCGTGTCCAACCACCAGGCCATGCCGTCGTAGGCCTCCCCGGCCGTCATGCTGGGGAAGATGCCGAACTTCTTGCGGTAGGCCTCGACGAACTTGCGGTTGGCGGCGGTGTCGATGGTGTGGTCATAGCGCAAGCCGGAATTGACGCCCAGCGCGGCTGGCCCAACGGCCGCCGCCATGGTTTCATCGGCAGCCACGGGTCCGAAAAGCACCTTGCTCTTGCCCAGGTTCACCTGGCCGGCTTGCTTGAGCAGGGTGACCACGTCCGAACCCGTCAGCATTAGCAGCACGCCGTCGGCGTCGGACTTGGCGATCTTGTCCACGATGGACGAATAGTCGCGGTTGCCCAGGGGCGGAAAGTCCTCGCCCACGATTTGGATGCCATTGGAGCCGGTCTGCTGCTTGATCCACTCGTAGCCGTCGCGGGTGGCCTGGTAGTCAGCGGTAACGGCGTAGATCTTCTTGAGCTTCCTGTCCTGCATGTACGCCAGCGCCATGCGGTTTTCCATGCCCAGGGTGTTCGACGTGCGGAAGGTGTAGCGGGAGCCGCCGGGCACGGTGATCTTGTCGTCCGCCGAGATGGTGACGAGGTGGGGCACCTTGCGCTGCTTGGCCAGGTTCATGACCGCCAGCGTGGAGGCGGAGCTGAGCGCGCCGAAGATCATGTGCGAGCCCTCGGAGATCAGCTTGGTGGCCTTCTGCACGGCGGGCTGGGGCTTGGTCTCATCGTCCTCCCAGGTGATCTCGATCGGAACGCCCAGCACATTGCCGCCGCGCTCCTCGAGGGCGACCTGCACGCCCCGGCGCATGTCCTCGCCCAGCAGCCCGTAGGGACCGGAGAGCGACAGCACGCCGCCGACCTTGAACTTCTCGGGCTTGGCCTGAGCGTACCCGTTGGACACCAGCCCCGTGGCCGTGGCCACAGCCGCAGCTACCACCAAGCCCTTCCTGAACCATTTCGCAACGTTACCCATGATTTGTCTCCTTACATGTCTCAGATCATTCAAACTTCAGTCGTCAAGGTGGTGAGGCCGGCCTTGACCGCTGAACGGGTTGACTCACCGCCGCGCAGCCTGTGTCTCCTGCGAGCCCGAGCTCGGATGA
>NZ_JAELTO010000356.1 GCF_016428875.1 Xylophilus sp. ASV27 | reverse complement strand
CCCCCCCCCCCCCCCCCCCCCCCCCCCCCCCCCCCCCCCCCCCCCCCCCCCCCCCCCCCCCCCCCCCCCCCCCCCCCCCCCCCCCCCCCCCCCCCCCCCCCCCCCCTTTTTTAATGATCCGGCGACCCCCGAGATCTACACTAGGTTCTCTTCGTCGGCAGCGTCAGATGTGTATAAGAGACAGCACCAGTACCTTGCCGTCGGGCTGCACGGCCAGGCTGAACACCGGGCCGTTGGCGCCGGGATCAAAGCCCGTGTCCAGCGAGCCATCGGCGTTGAGGCGGGCCAGGCGGTTGCGCGTCTGGCCGCCC
>NZ_JAELTO010000355.1 GCF_016428875.1 Xylophilus sp. ASV27 | reverse complement strand
CGGGCGAACCAGCTCTGGTGCATCTGTCCAAACTGGGCCACTTCCACCCAGTTGTCTGCCCCGGCGAGGGTGGCGCACAGCGCTACGGCCAGGATGGCCTGCAGGTCGTGGCGACGCGTGCGGTGGCCTGTCTCTTATACACATCTCCGAGCCCACGAGACCGTACAGGAAATCTCGTATGCCGGCTTCTGCGTGAAAAGGGGGGGGGGGGGGGGGGGGGGGGGGGGGGGGGGGGGGGGGGGGGGGGGGGGGGGGGGGGGGGGGGGGGGGGGGGGGGGGGGGGGGGGGGGGGGGGGGGGGGGGGGGGGGGGG
>NZ_JAELTO010000354.1 GCF_016428875.1 Xylophilus sp. ASV27 | reverse complement strand
TACCGCGGCTTGGCCAAGAACGCCACACGCTCGTTCGTCGCCCTGGGCCTGGCCAACATCTACCTGGCGCGCCAGCGCCTCATGGCATGAGTGCGCCCGCAACACCGGCCATGCGCGGGCGTGGGCCTGTCTCTTATACACATCTGACGCTGCCGACGAAGAGAACCTAGTGTAGATCTCGGTGGGCGCCGGATCATTAAAAAAGGGGGGGGGGGGGGGGGGGGGGGGGGGGGGGGGGGGGGGGGGGGGGGGGGGGGGGGGGGGGGGGGGGGGGGGGGGGGGGGGGGGGGGGGGGGGGGGGGGGGGGGGGGGG
>NZ_JAELTO010000353.1 GCF_016428875.1 Xylophilus sp. ASV27 | reverse complement strand
CCCCCCCCCCCCCCCCCCCCCCCCCCCCCCCCCCCCCCCCCCCCCCCCCCCCCCCCCCCCCCCCCCCCCCCCCCCCCCCCCCCCCCCCCCCCCCCCCCCCCCCCCCCCCCCCCCTTTTTCAAGCACAAGACGGCATACGAGATTTCCTGTACGGTCTCGTGGGCTCGGAGATGTGTATAAGAGACAGGTTCCTGGCCTTGAGCTTGAGGGCCTGCGTCTTCCAGGTGCTGGCCGGATCGAAGGCGGTGACGATGACGGCGTCGGGCGCGAGCGCGGCGATCTGATCCATGCCGGCCGCGATGGACGCGGGGTCG
>NZ_JAELTO010000352.1 GCF_016428875.1 Xylophilus sp. ASV27 | reverse complement strand
TGGCGTTGCGCCGTCAGTGCCTCCTCGCGCAGCAGGCCGAATATCTCGGCCTTCATACGCGCGAACTCGGCGCTCGTGACCACGGCCGGGTCGGCGCTCTGCGAGAACTGCGGCCGCAGGCTCGCCTCTGTCTCTTATACACATCTCCGAGCCCACGAGACCGTACAGGAAATCTCGTATGCCGTCTGCGGCTTGAAAAGGGGGGGGGGGGGGGGGGGGGGGGGGGGGGGGGGGGGGGGGGGGGGGGGGGGGGGGGGGGGGGGGGGGGGGGGGGGGGGGGGGGGGGGGGGGGGGGGGGGGGGGGGGGGGGGGGGG
>NZ_JAELTO010000048.1 GCF_016428875.1 Xylophilus sp. ASV27 | reverse complement strand
TGTTGCCACGTCTATCACTCCTGGTCTCCTGCTGCTCAACGAAGCAGCAGGTTAGGGTTAGTACGTGGGTCAGGTTTGGATGGAAATCCTGGGGGTTAGTGGGTCACTTCTGCGTGGAAATCAACATCCGCGAGTTGCTTGAGCCGAAGCCAGCACAAGATCAGCCTCAGCTTTAGCGATGCGCTCGGCGGCTCGCTGGGCCTCGCGCTCGCCGGTCTTTCGTTGCTCCTGGTGCGCCTGGTCTGCTGCTTCGGCTTTGGCCTTCACGGCCGCCAGCCCATGTCGCAAGCGGACGCACGACTGTCAACTCCATTTGACGCGGAAGCCGGACCGCCACTACTCTTCCACCCGTGAACTGCCGATAGGCACCACGAAGCGGCTGAGCTCTTGAGAGCCGCGCGGCAGGGCACCCCGTCCTGGGAGCCTTGCAGAGCAAATCGTTATCACAACCCGGATGGGGACACAGCTGCCCCATCCTGACCTCACGGTCCGGTCGGTGCGCCTGTGCTCCTTGTCCATTTCTTGGAACCTTGGAGATCACCATGCAAGCATCTGTTCAACAACGTGAGTATTTCAACCTGCACACCAGTGGCATCGGTTATCTCAACCGAATCCGCTGGGTAGAGACGCAAGGCCGTGGCCGCAAAGCAGAACCGTTCCTCGCGTGCAGCATCTCTGCATTGCGTGGTTCTTCGGATTCCGCCGAGTACACGTACTTCGATGTCCGCGTGAGTGGGGGCGAGGCGATCAAGCTGATCGAAGGTGTCAAACCCGTGGTCGACGCAAACCGCAAGGTCATCGTCAGCTTCCGGATTGCCGACATCTACCCGCACCTCTATGAGCGCAAGCAGCTCGACCAGAACCGTCGGCCCACGGGCCAAACGGAATGGGCGACGCTGATCAAGGGCCGACTGATCCTGATCAACTCCATTTCGGTGGACGGTGAGAAAATCTATGTCCGGCCCTCCGACGAAGAAGCGGTTGGCGATCCTGGTCAAGACTCGCATGGCGAGAATTTCCAGGATGGTGAAGCGGCCGGGGGCGATGCTCCCGAGGCTCAACCAGCTCCTCGATATGCTGGCCCCCGTCAAGGGGATCCCGCAATGCCGGCGCAACAGCGTCGTCAGCCGAACCGCCAAGCGGTCGGCAAGCCGCAAGGTGCTGTGCGTCGCAATACTGCGAACGCATAGCCACTGAGCGTTGACACCCCCCGGACTGCGATGCAGTTCGGGGGAGTTGTCTTGCCAGTAGGGCCGAATTCTCTGGTTTTGCGCTATGCTCAAAGCCTTCCCAGTGTTTGCCGGTGTCACTCTCAAACCGGTGGCCAGTTCGCTGGCGCGGCACGTGAGCCTCTGAAACGCGCACGCCCTCCGGGCTGAGGCACTCCGACCTGCACCTCCCTCGTTGACGCACACCTCGATAGGGCATGGTCGTACTACCGTGAGCCTGGACAGCCATCGGAATCTCAAACCTGCACTCCATACACGCTTTCGTGTATGGAGTGTTTTTATTTCACCCACCGGGGCGCCGCCCCATGGGCTGGTGCCCTTTCCATTTGAGGAGCACCACGCACATGATCAAACTCTCTGACGTCACGCTCAGGGTCAAGAAGATCCGAGGCAGCCGTAACGGCGATTTCTGCATTGCCGACCTCGTTTGCGACATCGGCGTCTTCAAGGTGAAGGATGCGCTACTGGACCAGTTCGATGACGGCGAGTACACCGGCACGGTCTGGATTAGCGAGATCTACCTGGCGCAATACATCGCCTTCGGCAAGGGCGTTACCGAGATTCGGGCCAGGCTGCACGACCTGCAGCTCGACGGCGCCTACGACCGCCAAGAGGACCCAGATCCCGTTGAACCGGATCCTGCTGATGAACAACCGCCTCGTGCGGTGCTTCCGGCGCGTCAAGAGGCCACAGAGTCAGATACCACCAGCAACCAGTTGGGCGATCTGCGGGAGCGCCTGGCCGCGGTCAGCAAGTCCACCGTGTCCGCAGTTCCGCCGCCGGCACCTGATGAAGAACTCGAAGCCTTGTTCGGTGACCTCTGGGACGCCATCCAGGATGGGAAACCGGTGAAGCTCGATCCGACCGTTGAGAGAGCGCTGCTGCGAAAGCAGGCCCAGGCCATCAGGCAGTTGGGCTACCGTCTCGATCCGATCGCTCAGACCTTCATGCCTGCAACCCCATGAACTTCGGCCCGCGGCAGCGGGCTGTCCACCGTGTCTCACGCGGGCCCGTTGGACAGCGCACTGCCAGCGCACTTGTGCGCCGGGCGGAATCGAACCAGGGTGGCTGCGACCTCATGCGCAGCAGCTTTGCTGAGGGCGGACCACGGCGATAGCGAAGCCGATCCGATCCAAGCGCCTTTCCTTGGCCATCTGAGCTCCAAACGATGGCCGGTCAGCTTCAAGCGACCCGGGGCACTTTCAAATAGGGAGCCGATGGGTTCCCACAGCAGCTGCAGTACGGCTGCTGCGGGAAACCATCCCACCATTTGAGTATGGTTTCGAGCACATTGGGCCCAGCGTATGTGCGAAGCAGTTCGCTGCTTGGGCATCATGATTTTTCACCACCCCGCGGGAACAAAAGCCCGCCAGGGCCGGCGTGTCCGCTATTTTTACGAGAGGAGTAGACTTGTGGGCATGCCCATCAAACTGAGTATCTACGAAGCACTGACCGAGGCTGGCGTCAAGCCGGATAAGGCCCGTGCGGTCGAACGAGAGCTCGAAGGCGCACTTCAGTCCAGCCATGATGCGATCCGTGCTGAATGGCACGAGCAGCTCATGACCAAGGCGGATGGTGCTTCGCTGAGATCAGAGCTGAATGCTATGAGATCGGAATTGAAAGCAGACATGGCTTCCTTGGAGACACGTCTGAACGCACGCCTCAACGACCAGCTTCGCTGGATCATCACCACGCAAGTGGCAGTAGTCGGCCTCGCCATCGCGGCGATCAAGCTGCTGTAGCTTCGTTTCTTTCCACCACCCATGGGGACCATCGTCCCCATGGGACGGTTGTCCCTTCTTTTTGGAGACAACCATGTCCAATCCCCAATTGCTTCCTGCGTGGACCACCGAGCAGCGCTTGTGCCTGCACGATGTGTTTGATCGCTGGGTGCAATCCTGCGCCGAGCAGGAGTACGAGAAGCTGATGGTGCTGCGCGAGCGGATCGCGCCGATGGAGGTCTGCTCGATCGTCAGGTTGGTTCGTTCGTGCTACGCACGGCCGGATCTTCTTGCCGATCTGCCGGCCGGCCTGACGCAACGACTGCGAGAGCAGCGTTTGCTGCCGCCTTCATCCGTCGCATCCGCTGCCGCAGGATAGGAAGCGCATCACGCGCATCAAGCTCCTCGAGTAGATGGACCAAGTCCAACTCCTTGGGGGGCGTGCCTTTAACCACTGTCAACGTTGGGCGCTTTTCTGTCATCGGAAAAGTGTCGCACGAATTTCAACCTCAGCAACCCCCAATGGGACGTGTCCCATATGGGCGCGATCCTGCATATTCCCTGGAGAAATGTAATGTCGCAATCAATCGCAGTTACGGAAGTCGGCCCTGCAGTTCAGCGCGGTGTTCTCGCCGAGCAATTAGGCGAGGCGCTGCCACTGGAGGTTCACAAGTCCGCCGCAGGTTTCTATCTCGGCACCTGGTCCGACGAAGGCCCATTCACCCGTGAGTCGATGGAATATTGGCGCACGGAGCAGCAGGCACGCGACGCCATGGCCCACGGGCGCTGGACGCAGCGCTGGTACCTGTAAACACCTGGCAGCGCTCTGGCGCCGCCACATCTTCAACCCCAGCCAGTCCCGAGTCTCTCGGGCTGGCTCTTTCTTTCTGGAGAGAGCGATATGGCTCTGATCTTTGCCCGCCTGGCGCGGAACTATGTCAAAGCTGGATATTTTCCGACCGATGAAGCATCGATCCAGCGCATCTCCAACATGCTGTGCATGCCCGAATCGGGCTCCGTGCGTATGCTGGACCCATGTTGTGGTGAAGGCACGGCACTCGCTGATGTGCGTCATCTCCTGGTCAGCGCCCGTGGCGCGGCCGCCGGCGCCGAGGCCTTCGGGATCGAGCTGGATCCGGAGCGCGCGCGGCACGCCAAGCAGCTGCTCGATCGTGTGATCCGCGCCGACGTGCACGACGTCGTGGTCAAACCGCGCAGCATGAGCTTGTTGTTCCTCAATCCACCCTACGGCTATGGCGTGTCCGACGCGGCCGCGCATCGGGATCTGCAGGCTGAGCCCGAGAAAGCCGAAAGGCTGGAACGGACCTTCTTGCGCAAGACGGTGCCCTACCTGGCGTATGGAGGCACGCTGGTGTACATCGTGCCTCACTACGCGCTCGATGACGAGATCCGGGCCTACCTGGTCAGAAACTTCGTCAAACCTTACAGGTTTAGGGGGGGCGATTTCACGAAGAGAGGGGGCGATTTCACGAGGACAACTTGCTCAACCCACAGGCTTGCCAACAGAGGGAGGGGGTGATTTCATGACCAAAGCCGGTGCTTTGGTAGCTCCCTGCGTAGGTGCAAATGCCGTCGTTTCGTGCTAAGGTAATACCTCACGATACCTTATAGGAAGCCCCCATGACCACGGCAACTGTTCGCCCTGTGGCGATCAAGATCGACGAGGACACCAAGGCCCGCGTAAAGCGCCTGGCTGACGCGCGTCACCGTACATCGCACTGGTTGATGCGCGAGGCCATCAGCCAATACGTCGAGCGCGAAGAGAAGCGCGAGGCGTTCCGTCAGGACACGCTCAAGGCGTGGGAGGACTACCGCACGACGGGTCTGCACGTCACAGCCGCAGAGGCCGACAACTGGCTTGCGCAGCTCGAACAGGGTCACGACGTCGAGCCGCCGGAATGTCACGCTTGATCTGGTCGCCGCAAGCGCTGCTCGATGTGCAGCGTCTTTATCGCTTCCTGGCCAGCAAGAACATCGACGCTGCAAAACGCGCCGTCAAGGCCATCCGGCAAGGGGTCAAGGTGCTAGGCCAGCAACCCGGCATCGGCCGCCCCATTGAAGACATGCCCGATGAGTTCCGCGAGTGGGTGATCGACTTCGGCGATAGCGGCTATGTGGCGCGCTACCGGCTTAACCCCGACGAGGTTGTGATCCTGGCCGTGAGGCACCAGCGCGAGGCCGGCTATTACTGACGAGACACCGACGACATGAGCGCACAGAACAAGTCCGCGATGTGGAAGCTCTTCCCCGCGATCGACAACCCGACCAAAGCATCGATGGCGATGTGTGCCACCGTCTTCGACGAACTGGACGCCGCCCTGGACCTGTTGAACTCGGCGCGCGGCGACTTCAACCCGCTACAGCGTCAACTCGTCAGCCGCTTCATCGCGGTCTGCAAGGTCTTTGGCCGCGACATGCTGGCCGCTGATGGCAACCCCGATGCGCTGCGCGCGGTATTCGGGCTGTCGGCCGGCACGCCTGGCGACCAGGCCGACAAGCCAGCGGGCGGCCGGACTCTGCTCGACGACATTTGCACCGGGGCGTGCGGCGACCTTGAGCGAATCGGCGCGACTGTGCAAGGCGAGCTGCTGGAAGGCGTAGCCGACGTGATGGCGAGCATCCGGGCTTCGCAAGAACCGGGGGCATCGGAGGGTGACGCACTCGACGCAATGGCCTCTTCGGTGCGCGAGCTGGCGCACCAGGTCACTGCGCTTTTCGAGGCCCAACCCTATGCGCTTCGCCGGCACCAGCTCGTCTACCAAGCCGACATCGAAGCGGCCGAGGACGATCCAATGCCTCAACGCGGGGTAACGGTCGATGAGTTCCTAGCCTCGATCAAGCACCCCATTCGCCGCCCTGCGCTGCGTGATCGCCTCGACCCATACATCCCACAGCTCATGAAGCTACGGGCGCACGGCTACACCTACGCGCAGTGCGCGCAGTTCATGCGCGAGAACGGCATCAGCACCTATCGAAGCCTGTGCGCCCGATCGTCTGTTGACGATCGACGCATGGGATCAGTCATGACGAGGGAGAAGATGAAACAGAACACCCGCGCGGCCCTTCTGACGGCCGCCGCGATCGCGCTGCCGGCGCTGGCGTCGGCAGCGGATCAGCCAGCCGGCCAAGCTGAGACGCTGGCCGACTTCGTGCAACAGAGCTGGAAGCTCCAAAACTTCCAGATCGGCCGCGACTCGGTGATGTCTACGGTGCCGCTGCGCGTCTCGACCTATTCCTCGCCGCCGTTCATCCATCGCGGCCAGCTTGAAAACCTGCGCGGCAAGTCGCAAGAGCTGGCCGGCCTGTGCGAGCGTCAGGGCGGCCAATGGCGTTACCTCGGCCCGCCGATGGCAGACAAGCCCGCGCCTGGTCAACCGCCGCCGGCGAACCCGGCCACGGCCGATGCGGCCGGCCGTGCGCCCGTCACCGAAGCCGGCATGCGCGACGTGGTGAAGGTCGGCGAGCAAGGCGTCGCGGCCGATGTCTGGAAGGCGATGGTGCAAGCCGCGCTCAAGCAGCCCGATCCGTTGGTGGCCGACGCGCTCGAATACGCATTGCGTCAGAAGTGGCTCGGCCGCTTCGAGTGCCAGCGCGAGGCGTCGGCTTGGTCGGCCGGCATCAGCTATGCGAAGTGGGCCAACCGCGGCGATCGCGGCTTGGTCTACAAGGATGTAACGCTCAAGGTCGAGCTGGCCGAAGGCAAGTAAGCACCACAGCGCCCGGAGGGCGCAAGGCTAGGGCGGCCTGGAAGGTGGACGGCGTCGCCGGCCAGTCCCGCAGGGACCAAGCGCGAAGGCGCGCGCCTGGAATGGGCGTCCCGATTTTCGCGGACGCGAAAAAGCCCCAAAGGCTGTTACTGCCCTTTGTACGGGATCGGCGGCGGCGAAGCCATGAACGTCAGCCCGCCCGTCACCTGCTTGACCTTGGCTTGCGGATAGACGGCCAGCACAGCGCGCAGGCCAGCGACCGGGCCGCCGTGCGCCATGATCCATAGGGCGATCCTGGCCGCCTCCGCGGCCGTCGTCAGCTCGTCCGCATCGCCAGCGGCCCACGCGTGCGGCGGTAGCTTTTACTCAGACAGGCTGGTGGCCGCCCCGGCGCAATCCAATGCAAAATCTGAAGGTAAGAACTGAGATGAGCAGCTATCACGTCCCACCTGTATTGTCATTAAGGACCCGGATTTTTGAGGTTTCAAGGGCTGAATCCGAACGCGGCTTTATTGCGTTAATGGTGTCTTACCTGGAGTCTCAGTTGAGCGTACTTGTCGGAAAACGCATGGAGCTCAACTGCGCCATAAATGACACTCGCGCGCGGAAGGTGCTTCCATCGCGCCTGCTCAATAACATTGGTCACTTGCGAAAAATTCGAGACGTGTTTGCGCAGGATTGGGAGATTAACAGCCTGGATCATCCGAATGTCAAACACCACGTTGATTCGCTCTGCATAGACCCTTCGCTGGTAATGCCTGACCGATCCCACTCAAAAGCGTATGTGTCGAATGTTTTGGTATATACTGCGATCGAGCTTGCAGACGAACTTGGCAGGCGATAGGCTGTGACTTCAATTTGGCTGGAGAGCGCCATGTCTTTCAGGCAAACATTGATAAAAAAGATGGTGAATTTTGTCGCTGGTTGGAATAGTGATATCCATGCCATTTTTGAAAGTTATTTTATTAGTAACTACATAAAGTCGAATCCAATGGCCGACGGCATGGACTGGCAGGAACGTGCAAGAGAAATTGATAAGGCGCGTAGCTTTTACTACACCAGGATGAGCACCACCTCGAATCTTTTAGTCGCGGGGGGCGGCACTCGCGGTGGCGGTGGTAACGCTTTTTGCCGCCGTCATCCCGATGCTTATCAACGGCTAGGGTCGCATCGCAGCGGTCTCACCACCTTCAGAATGAGCCATCCAGTTGAAATGATCGATGCTTGGTGGTAACATTGTTGCAACAGGAGATCGCCATGGAAATCGCAATTCGCACCATTGGGAACAGCAAGGGGGTGGTGCTCCCCAAGCCACTGTTGGCCCAGGTCGGCCTGGACGACCAAGTGACGGCCTCTGTCGTCGTTGAGAACGGGAACATCGTGCTGAGCAAGCCTGCAAAGCACGCGCGCGCGGGCTGGGCCGCTGCTGCGGCCGCGCTGGCAGCGAAGGGCGGTGACGTGCCGCTGATGGACGGTTTCGGCAATGAGTCCGACGCGGAGCTCGAATGGTGAAGCGAGGCGAGATCTGGCTGGTGAACCTCGACCCGACCGTGGGTAGCGAGATCAAGAAGTCCCGACCCTGCGTGGTGGTGTCGCCGGCGGAGCTGAATGACCACCTTCGGACGGTGATCGTGGCGCCGATGACCTCGAAGGGCTTTGCCGCTCCGTTTCGGGTGCCGATAACGCACGCTGGCACCAAGGGGCAGATCGTGCTGGATCAGCTCCGCACGGTCGACAAAGTGCGCCTGGCCAGGAAACTCGGGGCGGTGTCGTCCAAGACCTTGACGACGACCCTGGTGACGCTGCAGGAAGTGTTTGCTGCTTAACAGAGAAAGGAAAAAACCATGACCGATGCCGTGACGATTCTCGATGACGGCGAGTTCTATGTCGAACTCCACCCGGACTACCAGGATGCGGTGGCGCCGGGCTTCTTGCTGAGGCGATGCGCGCAGAGCTCCACCGCGCCGAACGGCTTCGTGTGCCTGGGTGGCTTCGATGAAGCGCTGAACGGCTCGTGGACAGCCGATGTGAAGGCGCATTGGGACCCTTGCGGCGAAGAGGAGCGCGTCGAGCTCGCAAGTGATGCACTTCGCATGGATGCCATTGCTGCGCTGTGGCGCGGTCGAAAGAACGGTCTTCCCGATCATGCTTGAGGCGGCCAGCGGTGTTCGAGGGGTTGCAGGAATCTGATTTCGCGGGACTGACGCTATTTCAGAAAACCACAGGTCGGCGCCTGGTACATCGTGATGATTTGGCCGCCAAGAGAAGCGCCCGGAAACTGGTAACGTAGCTCGCTCTGGTTTGTGAAAATCTGCCTCGTGAGCTTCATCTCTTCCGTGTGGCGCGGATATGAGGCGAGTTGCGCGCCGACGAGTTTGCCTGAGCAGTTGTAAGAACACGGGCTGCGGGCATAAATACCTAGATCCGGCCAACTGGTGCTGACGATACCAGCGTATCCCCACGTCTCGAACGTCCCGCCTCCGCCGTTGCCTAGCGCGCCGCCGCTACCGGCGATGACGCGGAACCAGCCGGGGTCACCCATCGGGCTACCTTGTCTTACCCCTGTCGCAGGCCAACGAAGTGCGCCGGGATCAAATGTCACCTGCGTGTCATACCAGCCCATGTAGTTGGAAAAACTGGTGCCATAGACGTCATTGAAGCTCCCCACGGGTGCCGAGGACCCGCTGGCGAAAGTCGAGACGCCGCCAACGAGCCATCCACCGGCGGTCCCCGCCAACATGCCCGCGGCGTAGCCGCCGGCGCCGCCACTGGCGCTGCCCCCTTTGCCATTGACGCCCGTCGTGGTGCTTGCTGCCGAGGCATAGTGGGATGCACCGCCCCCACCGCCAAAGTACCCGGCGCCACCGCCGCCACCGATACTCATGGTCGAGGTCCAATAGCCACCGCCACCGCCACCGCCGGTGATGAATCGAAGCACGTCCCCCTTCTTGATGGGAATGAAGCCTGCCTTTTCCTGCGCCGCGCTGCCACCATCTCCACCGTTTGCGACTACGGCAGGTACGCCATTTTTCAGAATTGCCGACGACCCTCCACCCCCGCCGTTGACGAACCCACCACCGTCCCCGCCCACCATGCGGTAGTACAGCTTCACTTCCTTGTCGTACCCAAAGTCGTCGTACACCTGGGCGGTCTTGTCCCCTGTGTCTGGCGCCCATAGGCAGCGTTGTAGGGAATCCTGCTCCCCTCCACCAGTGCTGCCGCCGCCGCCCGTTGTAGCTGCTGGCGGGAAATAGGTGTAGCTGGCCAAGGACCCTGGGGTGACGACCATCGGCTGCGCCTGTGCATGGTGAGAAATCAGCAGGACGTAGATCAATGTGCCGATGCGATAAAGGGATGGGTTCATTGTTGAAATCTTTCCTATTTGCGCGCACCACCGCCAACGGCCAGGTCAGACAGGCGCTGCATGCTCGCTGAGTCGGTCAGCAACGACAGCGCATTTTTCGATTCCACCTTGCCATCCTTGACCAGGCGAAACAGGCTATTGATGAAGGGCGAATTGCCCAGGCCCAGCTTGCTGGACGATGTCAGGAATTCCGTCTCGAACTGGCGGAGCTCTGTGCCGTCGCTGCTGGAGGAGAGCATCTTCTCGACGGTTTCTGCAAGGGCGGTCGTGCCGTTGCGCTTGGACGTGAAATCCATCACCTCATAGGCCAGCGCCTTCCCGTTCCCGGTCGACGTGGGTAGCAGCGCCTGCGCGACAACGCCGACCAGATTGCTCGCAAAAGACAGCTTTTCGCCCGGCGTTTCGAGGTAGCCAAGGGCCTTGCGAATGGCGCCCGTAGTGTTGGCCCCATGCAAGGTGCCGAACACCAGGTGGCCGGACTCGCCCGCCCGCACGGCCGCGCGCATCGTCTCTGCGTCCCGGATCTCGCCGATGCTGATGACGTCCGGCACATAGCGCAGCACCTGCTCGACAGCGTTGGCATAGGTGTCGACGTCGACACCCACTTCGCGGTAGGTGAAGCGCGCCCGGAGAGGCCGGTGGATGAACTCGATCGGCTCCTCGATGATCACGATGTTGGAGGACGTCAGCTTGTTGATCTGATGGATCAAGGCCGCGGTGGTGGTGCTCTTGCCGGCGCCGGTACGCCCGGTGACCAGCACCAGGCCGTGGCGGGCCTGGCACAACGAGTGCAGCGTGCTCGGAAGGCCGAGCTCCTCGATCGTTTCAGGGACCGGTCGGAGGCAGCGCAGCATCAAGCCATAGGCGCCCATGTCCTGGCGCTGGAGCGTGGAGCGCACACGGAACGAGGTATCGGCCGCGCCGTCGTGCGATGGTGCGGCAAGGGTAATCATGGGGTGCAGGCAACCGTTGGCCTGCGACAGGATGTCCTGCCACTTCTTGGTCGGCTCGCCCGCGCGGTGCGTCAGCCTGGTGAACATGTTGGTGAGCAGCGCATCGAAGTCAGCCGGCGTGAACACGACGGGCCCGGGCTTGCCTTGATCCTGGTACTCCAAGTCAACCCACTGGTGGCTGCCAATGCGCACGCGCACTGGCTGGCCCGGCTGGATGTAGGCGTCGGTATAGAGGGATCCATCCTTCTCGTTGAAGACATGGTTCACAAACCGTGCGAAAGCCTCGTTGTCTGTGATCTTGTTGGTGGTCATGGCCATCCCTAGTTGGACAATCGGTTGGTGAACATCGTCAGCTCATCGGCTGCCAGGAAATCAGCGAGGTTGACGCGCCAGCCGGAGCCGCAGGCTTCGTACTTCCCAGCGGCGCGGGAGGCAACGCAGGTTGATCGGTCCGCGTCCGGGACCACTCCACCATTGCCCTCAAGAAAGCCGGCCCCGGTGAGCGCGCGGTCGTAGGAAGACGCGGCTGCAGGTGCTGCAGGGCCGCCATCAAGATTTGCGGAGACAACCATCATCTCGACACCCCCGGTGGGCTTCGGAGGGATATCGCGGTCATAGACTGCTTTGAAGATCGCCACCCACTTCTCTCCGTAGCTGTTCGTTGCGCCGGCCGTGATGGGTAGAGCGGATTGGTACTTCAGAAAGCTCGCATCGAAGGCGCAGCGGTGCAGGTTCGCGTTGTACGTCGGCACGCCGGTACCACTGACGGGATTGACCCGGACCAGGCACAACTTGTCCGCTCCGGTGCCATCCTTCATGGCTGCGAGATAGGCTGCACGGTTGGACTGGAAGTACGCGCTCGCCGCGGCCGCGAACTGGGTGTGGTCGTTCGACAGGCTCTTGGCAGCGACGGCATCCTGCTGGCGTGTCATCCAGGGCAGGGCGGCCACGTAGACCAGCGCAATGACAATGAGCGCCAGCGCCATTTCCAGCAGCGCACTGCCTTGTGTGGCCTTGAGTTTGCGAGACATCACGATGCGTTGACCTCGCTCAGTGCTGCCCGACAGGCACAGCCATGTGCCGATTACCGGAGTTCCAGCGCGCCATGGCTTCTGGACACGCCGCCAGGTCGTGGCAGCCGCATTCGATGCAGTGTGCAAGTTCCATGTTCCTTCCTTACTTGCACAGGTCGGCTGCGGCGGCCGCTGCAGCGTCATCTGCGCCAATCACCAGCACGTCGGCCACGCGCTTGAGCGTCTGTCCCGGGACATCCGTCGGAAACAACATCGCCGCTCTGGCCACTGCTTCTTCTCCCAGTTGCGTGCAGGCCGCCCAGGTGCCATCCGGGGCGCGCACTGCGTACCAATCGGGACGCATCGAGGCGCCCTGCAGGCCTGGCGGAGCCGAGAGCCTGATGTCCTGCCAGCCGTAGCGCGTGCGCACCGATGGAGCGTCATGGCTTTTGAAGTAGAGGTCCGCCGCAGCCATAAAAGCCTTGTAGTGCCTGAGCTCCTCGCTTGCCCTGACGCGGATCTCGGCCGCTCCCGAGTCGCCCCGGCTGTCGAGATACGCCGTAAGCAGATACGCTACGAGGATGACGGGGATGAGGAGCCACATGGCGCTTACTCCGCAAGATCGCGCAGGGGCACCCGCGGGGGATTCCAACCAGGTGCGGGATGGCCTTCCTGGCTACGCAGGCTGCTGAAGCGCTCATTGGCCTGGCGCTGGGCTTCCCCCTCCAGGCTGGCGTACTTCTGCAACGCGATCGACTGTTGGACCGGCAAGGTCGCTTCGAGCAGCTTCGCGGTGAGGAGCTTGCCGGCCAGCTTCTGGAACACGACCCCGCGCAGGAGCAGCGAGTACATCTCCTGTTGGCTCGCGTCGAGTCTCCTGCCGAAGGACTGGACCGCGGAGACCAGATCGGTGGCAAACGAGGTGCATATCACGAGGAAGCCATTGCCCGCGGCCTGCAGCGCCACCCGCGCGGCCTCGTCCTCGCGGATCTCGCCCACGAAGAGCATGTTCGCGGTGCCCGCTGACTGCGATCGCAGCACACCGGAGAGTGCATCGGCCCATGGGCTATCACCCACCATCTTCACCCAGGCCTGGGAGCAGTAGCCAGCCCTGCTGGGCCCACGATGCCACCCATTGAGTGGTTGTTCGGGCGGCTGTTCCACGGTCGATGCAAACCCGCCCAGGGCCATGAGGCGCGAGACCACGACAGCCGAAGCCGTTGTGGTCTTGCCAGCGCCGGTCGGGCCCGCGATCAGGACCAGGCCGCCTTCGCAAAGCTCTGGCTGCAGGAGGAACCGATGGATTGCCGCCGGCAGCGGCGTGGGCAGGGTATCCAGTGTCGGCGGCTTCGGTGGCATCTTCCGGAAGGACACCCATGGCCCGTCGACCACGCTTCCGTCGAGGTGGCCGCGCCATACGACACCATCATGCTCCAGTGTGGCGTCCACGACACCAAGTTGCTGGAAGCGTGTGGCCATCTCCAATGCGTAGGAACTGAACTCTGGCCGCAGGAGGACTGGGCCAGGAAACTGCAGGCTCATGTCCGGTTTGTTGAGGCACGCCCGAATGTCGGTGACCTCGCTCAGCAGTTTCTTGACGTCGCTATCCATTTCAATGCCCAGGCGATGTGTCGCATGCGTGTTCGAAAGAGTCAGTGGTTCAGCGGAACTGGGCCGCGATCTTGGGATTCGGTTCACTGCAGCCCGTTGTCAGACCGGCTTGTGTGATCTGGCTCCCGTTCTTGTAGAGGTTCCCGCCAGAGATCACGCCGGATGCCGCGGCCGCACTGGTGCCGATGCGCACGGCGATGGCGATCGGCTCGATGCGGGAGACCACGGTGGCGCAGTCATCCTGGTTGAGGGGTGCGAGGCTTCCGCCGACCGTGAGCGCGAACGACACGCGCGATCCGTTGAGGTCCATCGGGTTGCCGGCCCAGTCGTACAACTGCGTGCCGTCAAAGCGCAGCGGCGGCCTGATCAGCGATAGCTTGTTGACCTCCGCTGCTGCGACGGTCGAATAGTCATTGGCGCGCGCCCAGTTTTTCTGGATCTCGCTGGTCATGAGAATGATTTTCTCGCCCGCGGCCCCGGTGGTGTAGCCGCTCTTTGTCACATTGAACAGGCCAATGACCGTGGCCACCACGATCCCGAGAATCACGCTCCAAACGGCGACCTCGATCATGCTGACGCCGCGCTGGCGGCGGAATTTGATTGAACGGAAGTGGGTCATGAAGAACTCCTTTGGTTGAACTAACTGAACTAGCGGATGGCACTCTGCATCGAGTAAAGCGTGCTGGAGATCCAGGTCACCAGCGCCGCCACGCACATGACGCCCACGATGCTGATGACGTCGGTCAGGCGCTTGGCGCGCTTGAGCAAGTTGTCGATGTACCCGTTGGCGATGTGCTCCAGCGACTCTCCGAAATCGGAGGTTTTTCCATACAGCTGGATGATCCAGGCCTGATCTTTTGGAAACAGCCGGCTGGACAGAAGGGATACGTAATCGGGTCGGCCGAGCTTGATGGAGTGCCGCACGATCTGGAACTTGTGCTGCATGTACCGGCTTGAACTTCCGGCCATGCTGTCGATTGCCGTTTGGAACGGCACCCCCGTCTTCACGAAGCCGCTGAGGCCGCTCAGCACGGCGTAGCAATGCATGTTGCGGCTCATCGTGAAGGGCCAGACGTGGTCGTCAAGAATGTCCCGCACGGCGCCCGTCAATCGGGCGTTGGCCACGATGAACAAGCGCCACGCAAGCACCAGCAGCCCGAACAGGGCCGCGCTGAAGGCAGTGATGTGGTCGGCGACAAATGCGAAGACCTGCGCATTGCGCGGCCACTTGGCGCGCGGAGTGGCGCGCTCCAGTTCCGGAATGATCTGGGCCGAATAGAAGTAATAGATGGCGACCATGACCATCGCGTACAGCAATACCATGAACAGTCCAGACCGGACGATGGACTGAATGTCCGCCTGGCTCTTGGCTATCCTGGCTGCCTGCTTCAGGCCCATGGAGACGTCGCCGCGTTCCTCGCCTGCCTTGATCATCATGGCCTCATTGACGGGCATGAAGCCCAAGAGCGCGTCGCCGAGCTTGAGCGACTTCACGCCTTCGGTACCGGAGCGCACCGATAGCCTCTTGCCCCCTCGCATGCGGGTGACGATCTCTTTCAGCAGCGGCGCGAGGTAGTGCTTTTGCTTCCGCAATTCGGCTTCCATTTCCACCAGAGCGGTGCCGAGTGGAATGCGCCCACTGGAGCCGGTCAGCGAAGACAGGACGCCGTAGAAATCAGCCCGCACGGCCGAGGTCAACCTGAGCTTGAAAGCGAGAGCGGTCAGGCGCTTCATCTTCAGTCGCCGTTCTCGTTGCGCAGCGCACCGAGCTCCGTTTCGACGTCGCGCGGGTCGAGCATGCCTTGGCGCATCTTGAAAATCGCATGACTCAGGGCGGTGACGCCCAATCCATAGGCCACGCGCTTGCCCAGGACTGTCTGCCAATGCTCCCATGCGGCGTTGTCATTACCGCATCGGATGTAATTCAGAAACGTTGCGTCGGGCATCAACACCTCTGCGGCGGGAGTGCGGTCGATAATCCCGGTGTGGTTGCATTGCGAGCAGCCCGCATCGTTCACGAAGCGGATCGGGTGCTCCTCCAGGTTGCACACCGTGGACAGCCTCGCAAGCAGCGAGGGATGCACCAGCCCGGCTTGCATGGCCTGGTCGATCGTCAGCGCGCAGTGCGGGCAGACGACGGGGATCAGCCGCTGGTAGACCACGCCGCTCACGAAGCCGGGCATGGTCAGCAGGTCCTTCTCAACGCCGAGCTGCGACAGCCGAGCAAATGCGGCCAGGGCGCTGTGGAAAACGTGCAGCGTGGCGAGAATCTTGTGGCCCGCGAGCACCAGGTCCTTGACAGTGCTCGCCGCGAGCTTTTCGCGGATCTCACCGACCATCACGACGTCTGGATCCTGGCGCAGCGAAGCCTCGAGGTAGCCCTGGAAGTCCTCCTTGCCCGAGGACATCTGGCATGCGCCCGCGATCTCGTTCTCCACCGGAGATTCGATGGTGGGCACCTTGATGTACCTGCCTCGCTTGCGGAACAGGTCGTGCACGTAGCTGTGCAAGGAGGATGACTTGCCCGAGTTGGTGGGCCCGACGACGAGCACCAGGCCCGATCCTCCCACCAGCATCTCGTCGATCTGGGCCAACTGGTCGGTGGTGTAGCCGATCTTGTCCATTGGCTTGGCGCCGCCGGTGCGTTTGGATGGGCGCAGTATCCGCATGACGACCTGGAAGTTGCCCTCTGGGTGAATCGGCGTGCTGTGGAAGCGCACCCGCATCAGCAGCTCGGTTCTTTCGACCGGGTCATCCCAGACATCGAAGGAGGTGTCCTTGACCTCCTTGTAGTTCCAGGACCCCTTGCGCGCGCCGTCCGAGCTCACGAAATTGAACAAGACCTGCGCCATGGCCTCGGCCGTGATCTTCGAGATGTCGGCCATCTTGTGCCGGCGGCCGTTGATCCGGAACAGCACCTCGGCCGTTTCGTCGCGCGTCTCCAGGTGGATGTCACTGGCGCCCAGACGATCTGCCTGGATCAGCAGCTTGCGCGCCTGATGCTGGGTCGCCGTCTGCGTGGCGTCGCCATGCTCGGCGCCCTTGGAGTAGCGGTGGTGTACGGCCCGGATCAGCTCGCCGGTGGTCAGCAACGGACGGATGTTGACGTGGCCGTCTTCCTTGAGGCGCTGCGCCACGTCGAGCATGTTCCGGCCGGCCAGGAACACGTCGGGCGTCATCAGGAGGTAGGTGGTGTGCTTGCGCGCACCACCTTCGTCCGATCGCGCGAGATACTGGTTGGCCGGCATGACGCGCTGGTCCACCAGGAAGGTGCTGGTGATCGCCGCGAAGCTGTCCTGAAGGAGGTCGGGCACCGGCCGCGCGAGGGTCAGCAGATCGATGTAGGCGCCATCGGGAAGCTGGGTCACGTCCTGGATAGCGACTTGCTCCAGATCGTACTGACGTTTGGCCAGGTCGGAGACCCGCCTGTTGCGCGCCTCTTCGGCCTGCGCGAGCACTATTTGGTTCTTCGTGCCTGATCCCAGCCTCGGGATTCTGAAATTGAGACCCAGCTCCATTGTGTTGACCTTGACCTGTCGAGTTACTGTGGAATGAAGAGCGTCGATGCACCGCTGAACTGCGCACCAGGCGCAGTGGGTGAGGACCAGACCATCTTCTGAAAGCTGATCGGCCATGCGCTCAGGTAGCGCATCGCTTCGGGCAGCATCAGCACGTCCTTGCTCGTCGTGGCGCTGATATCCAAGAGCACCCTGCTGCCCAGCGTGACGCTGTCCACGTGGTCCAGGCCCTTGATCTCTGCGGGCGGCTGAAGCGTCACGGTTTCTTCGGCGGCCAGGCGGATCCCGCCGCTGAGCTTGGCGTGTGCCCAGTCCACCAGGTCCATCCTCACCTGCTTCAAACTGACCTCGCGGGCGCTCGCATCGATGGCGGGGAGCGGCGGCAAAACGAAGGAGGACACGATGTGATTGCCGACATCGAGCGGGTCCACGATCCCGGGCAGGTACGCACGGTCGGAGATGCGCGTATGCGGCCCCACGGCCTGCCATTCAACGGTGGCGACGCCACCGGTGAAGTCACACGTGAGCTTCACCGGCCGGTATCCCGAGTGCGTGAATGGCAGGCGGTGGCGCTGCGTCTCGCACTGGGTCCACTGCTGCCACGCGGCGTTCGGCGTGCGAAAGAGCGCCCTTTGCTCTGCCACTTTTGCCTGGAAGTCGCGCACCGCCTTCGCAATCCGCGCAGACTCGGCCTCGCGCTGCTGCTGGGACTGCAGCAAGGCGCGCAGCATGTCCTGGCGCTTTCTCTCGCTCAGCAGCTTGTCGCGGTGCTCGATCGCAAGCTGCGCGGTAGTTGCGAGCGCTGCGACGACGCACGCGCTGATCACTACAGTTCTGTGCCGGATCCCGTTCTTGCGCAGCCGGCACTCGTCCAGCTCCTTGCGGGAGAGCGCCTGCGCGTGCTGCAGCACTTCGGCAAGCGTTTGGGTGGATGGCGCGATGTCCCCGATGAGTCTGGTCCCGGGCGCCGCCATCGAGCTGGCATTGGTGTAGAGCTGGTTGGCCTGCTGCCCGGATACGACGCGGTCGTAGTCCGGGTAGGGCACGCCGTCACGGATCAGGCAGATCCAGTACCGATCGTCCGAGAGCCTGTGGTAGACGAAGGCATCGGGCATGAGCCGTCCCACGAGCGCGCCCCCTGCAAGCAGGCCGACGGCGGCCTTGCTGCCTCTGGCGACCGCGATCTCGCCGCCGGCGTCGCACACCACGTAGGCATTGTTCTTGCCGGCGAACCGGCGCGCCTCGGCCGCGCTCTGCGCGCCGGTCCAGGTCAGTGCGACAGCGAGCCTCCAGCCGGCCACCTGGACAATCTCCTCGGCGGGCACTGGCGTCTCAGCATCCAGGTCGGCGGCTTGCGCGACCTTGCGATTTCGGCGAAACATCAAGGGGAAACCTGCGTATCTGCGGAGGGGCCCGGTGGCGGTGCCATCGTTCCTGCAGGGGCCGTCCGGGCGGCTGCTCCGGCAAACGGGAGGGTCGGCGGCGCTTGAATCAGGCCGGGCGGGACGGCCAGAGGGGCCGCGGGCATGCCTGGCACCTGGCCCGGGCCCATCGGGCCAGGAAAGCCGCTGACGCCGATGCTCGTGCCGCCGCCGCGGGTCGGCGCGAACGGCAGCGCAAGCGCCACTGGCGCGCGGCTCTTGGCGTTGGGCAGCGGCTCGATCAGCACACGCACCATGCGTGGCGAGACGCTGCGCAGATGCATGCGCTCGGCGATTTCCTCACCTTCTGCGAAGGTCTGTACCACGCCGTTGGGCATCACCAGTCGCGCGGTGCGCTTGTCCTGCAGGATCAGCACCGAGGCGACCGCAGGAAGCTGCTTCAGGATCGGGTCGGCGACCAGCATGTCGTTGATCTGGCGTTGCTTCATGAGCAACTCGTAGGTGACCTCAGCCTCCGCGGCACGGTCGGCGATGGTCTTGTGCTGGGCATGCGCGCCGCCGGCCGCGAGGGCGGACAGCAGAAGGAGGGCGCCGATATGCGGTCTGCGGTCAGCCATTTTTCTGACCTCCGTAGACTTGCATCACGATCACGGACATCGTCCGGTCGCCGCGGCCGCGCTGGCTTGCGCCGGCCAGTGAGATCTGGCCGGCCACCTCGTCGTTGCCGCTGTCGTAGCCGAACAGCACGATGGCATCGCCGTCCTTCAGGAAGGCCTGCTGCTGGAAGCTCTGGCGCGATCGCTTGGGCGAGTAGGTGAGGATGCCATTGACCACCGCCGGGTTCATGGCGGTGACGGCGCTGATCTCCATCTGATACTGCAGCAGGATGCGGTTGTCGCCCAGGATGAGGGGCATCACGTTGCCGGTCAGGCCGGTGGTCAGCACCGCCTTCTGGGTGGAACTCTGTGTGCCTACGTTCGCCGTCTGGGTGGTGGACACCGAGGTGTTGTATTCCTCGTCATCCACGACCTGGAAAGGGGAGGGCTGGCCATTGATGGCCATGAACTGGCCCTTCTTGAAGAGCGCGACATTGCCAATGGAGTGCAGCGCTTCTGCCACCAGCTTCGATCCGTTCAGCCGCGAATTGGGATCCGCAAAGCTCAAGGTCAGACGCCCGGGCTGGCCGTTGCCGGGCTGCAGGGGCGCGGCTCCAGCGACGCTGACGCCATTGCCGTTGAGGCGCTTGTAGATCAGGTCCATCGAGACGCCGGCCGTCTGCTCCTTGTTCATGGACACGTTGTAGATGGTGACGTCCACCATGACGTTGCGTGCGAAGCGCTGGTTGATGGAGTGCAGCAGGGCGGCAATCCGGGCCTGGCTGTGCGGCCGCGCCGTCACGGTCACGATGCCGAGCTCTGGCGTTGCCGAGGCGAACCCATCCGTACCGGAGACCGCAAGCCGGCCGGCCGGGGTGGCGCCGCCGGCGCCCGAAGAGGCGCCGCCGCTCGATGTCGAGGCTCGACCAGTGCTGGCTGTGTTGGCATCCGTCGAGGTGCCGAGGATCGCCTGCACCGAGGTCATGATCGATGTCCAGGGGTCGATGACCTGGCTCTGGGTGACCGACACGGTGCCACTGCCGCCGCCGGAACCGCCGCCACCGCCGCCCCCCGATCCCCCCGAGTTCGATCCCCCCGCGCTTCCACCAGCGCTCATGCCGGTGGACGAAAGGCTGATGGACGCCTGCAAGGACTTCGCCCCCCCGGGAAGGTGCATCGGGTAGGTGCGTGTCTCGTACCGGAAGAACTGCACCGACTGGGAGCTTTTCACGTAGCGCCAGTTCGACTGGGTCCGCTGTGCCAGGTCGTCGAGCAGATTGCGGAGCTTGCCGTTGAACTCGATCTGCGCATAGCCAGAGAGGGCCTGTTCAGAGCCCTGCGCACCGGCCTGTGCAGCCTGTTGCCCAGGACGCTGCGCGTTGACGACCTCCGCCGCGGATATCGTCATGTCCAGCCGCGAGCTCAACTCGTCCATGATCTCGCTGAGCTTCTGCGTCCCCGGGCTGACGTAGCTGATCGTTGCGTCGAAGATCGCCGGCAGCGGCTCCTTCTTCACCAGCTTGATCTCCTTGCCGGCGATGCGTGGCCCCGGCAACCGCGTCACGCCCGCCGGTGCGCCGCTGTCAGTGCGCTCATCCAGCATGCGGCGCGCCTGCTCCTGGGCTTTGCGGGTGTTGCCCTCCGTTTCCTTGAACGTCGAGCAGGCCTGCAGCGTGAGGCTCGCCACCAGCAGCAAGCAGGGCAGGCCCCGCGTCCTGTGCCTAGTCTTCATGGGCTTCTTTCCCGTCTGTGATATCGGTGGAGGAGACCTCCATCAGCCGGTTCGCCTGCGCGATGGACAGCACGATTTGCTTGCCCTCGCCGCGCAGGATCTTCACAACGGCCTCGACCGCCTCGGAGACGTCGAGCTCGTTGCTGTAGACGGAGCTGGAGATCACTTCCCAGGTGATCTGCGGATACCAGAGGAGCTCCCAGCCTGCCGCTTGCGCCCAGCGCTGCAGCTGGGTATGCACGGGCTCGCCTTTGTTCAACACGAACTTCGGCGCCGGGGAGGCCATGGTTGTAGAGGCAGCGGAGGAACCTGCGCCGGCCGCCACATGCACCGGTGCAACGGTGCGGCTGCGCAGGCTGAGTTCCTGCAGGTCCGCAAGGTCACAGTGCCCCGTGTCCTGCCCAGCCATGGGGTATTGCGACACCGAGGTTCTCGCCAGTTCCACACGCGGGCCCGATGGCCCTGACATGATCGCCAGCGCCTGGCCGGGCTGCAACTGCGCATTGACGGAGCGCAGTGCATCCGAGATCGAGCCGCTGTCCGGCTGCTCCAGGACGACCACCTGGCGCGCATTGGTGGGGCAGATCTGCTTGAAGGGAATGCCCAGGCGATCGGCCAGCAATTGGCCGAGGTCGCTCACTGGAGCGTTCCACGAGATCGCGATGCTCGACCCCAGCAGCTCTCCGCGATCAGCAGGTAGGTCGGTGCCATCTGCGGCCATGCCCGCACCGGGCAGCGCGATGGCAAGGACGGTGGTCACGGCGCAGGCGCGCAGCGGTTGCATAGGCGGAGTCCTTCCTGGTCGTTTCATCTGGACATTGCTTCGGCGAGGGCGAATTCCCGGTACAGCGACAGCACCTTGGGCACGTAGGCCTGGGTTTCGCGGAAAGGCGGGATGCCCCCATGCTTCTTCACGGCGCCGGGACCCGCGTTGTAGGCGGCCAGGGCCAGGTCCCACGCCTGGAACTCGAACCACATCTGGCGCAGGTACGCCGCGCCGGCGGCCAGGGCCAGCTCCGGGCGATAGAGGTTCTGCTCGGGCGCCTGCAGGCCGACGCCCGCGGCGGTTGCGGGCAGCACCTGGGTCAGCCCGCGGGCGTTGGCCGGCGAGCGCGCGAAGGCATCGAATCCGCTTTCGACGGCCACCAGCGCCTTGAGCAGGGCGGGCTCCAGGCCGTAGTGGCGCGCGATGGCGGTGATCGCTGCCTCGTGCAGCCAGTAGTCGCGCAGCATCCGCTGGCAGGCATCGGACCTGCTGTGTCCGCGCAGGCAGCTCTCCGGGCCCGCGTGGGCTGTGCCGGCGCCCGCCAGGAACGCCAGTGCCAGCACCAGCGCGGCTTTGACCATGGTGGATGTGCCGCGCGTGGTCATAGAAGGGCCAGCGCCATGAGAACGATCGACAGCGTGATGCCGCCCTGGAACACATAGCGCTTGAGCTGGGCAGAGGTCAGTTGACCGGACGAGAAGCGATGCCACACCCCGGTGATCGCCACGGCGATGATCAGCAGGCAGGTGGCAAAGCCCAGCGTGAGCACCAGGCGCTTGACATTGCCCATCGACTGGCCCGAGCCGCGCACGAAGCCTTGCTGAATCGACTCGGCCACCGGCAGGCAACGGCCTCCTGCATCCTTGACGCAGGCATCGAGCGTCGGCTTCCAGCCGCCGCCCGATCCGCTTCCATCACCACCAGGCGTGGTCGTTCCACCGCCGCCCGTCCCGCCGCCCGGTGCCCTGCCCGCGGCGCGGTCCGCCATCGAGCAGATCGTCGTGCCGTTGCTGTCTGCAAAGCCCGCGCAGCGGCCCGAGTTGAGCATCTGACGGCAGTTGCCAATGCCGAGCTGCACGCAGGCGAGCACCAGGTTCCCGTCGACCGGGCGCCCGTCGAAGGTGCCCAGCGCCAGCAGATCCTGCACCACCCGTGACTGCAGTGCGTCGGAGGTGAGGGCGGTCCATGCGTTGATCTGTTGCTGGAGCGACTGCTGACGGTACTGCTCGGGCGACACGCCCGCATAGCGGGCGATGTTGGCCTGGTTCATCTGCAGGACGCCGTAGCAGCAGGAACCGTTGAAGGCAGTGGTCTCTCCACGGCTCTCTACGTTCAAGGCCAGGTTGGCCACCGCAGCTGCGTTCTGGCGCAACCAGGCATTGGCGGTCGGCGACGACTGGATCGCCTTCACGATGTCTGCCGCGGACACGAGGACTGCCAGGGCGATGCAGGGCATCACGGCCAGGAGCAAGGCCGACATTCGGGACATGCGTTGCACTGCCATGGCCTACCCCAGCTTCAAGGCGCGGCTGCACGCGGGGACTTCCTTGCCGAACTGGATGGTCCGCAAGCGCAGCACGCGGTCGGAACTGTCGAATGCGTACTCGACGCGGTTCTTGTCCCGTTTGGCTGCATACACCATGCAGTAGCCGGGCAGATCGGCGATCTTGTGCCCCTGCATCGGCCATGGCGTGACCCGCATCGAGCACAGCGAGTAGATGTTGGTCGCATCGGCGCCGTTCTCTGGCGGCTCGCAGCGGTCATTGCGCGCGGCCGCGAAGAAGGTGAAGACAACCCGACGCCCGGCCTGGCGCACGTCGCCGATCAGCGCGAAGGCAGGTAGGGTCTGCCCACCGCCCGTGCTGCGCGGTGCCGCAAGCTCCTTGGCCCAGATCTGCTTGAGGATCGCGCGATCCTCCTCCGTGCCGGTCGACGGGAATTGCGTGCTGTCGAACACGACTTCGCGCATCGGAACCCATGGCACTTCGGTGATTTCCTGGGCGTGGGCTGTCGCCAGGAGCGATGCCGCCATCACCCCGAGGCACCACAGCAGCCTGGTTGCCATGCTGGCGGTACGTGCTTGGCTCATCGGCTGGACCCTCCTGCTGGCAGCCGCCCGCCCTTGTCCAGTTCCTGGAGGAACTGCTCGGGTGGCGTGGCGCCGACCAGGCGCTTGCCGCTGGCCAGTACCACCGTGGGCGTGTTGTTGATCTGGAAGCGCTCTCCGGTGCGCAGGATCTCCACCAGCCCGCTGGTGTCGCAGGACTCTGCCAGCCGCGGCCGCGCGCCTTCCATCATCGACTTCCATACGGCGGCCCGGTCGGCGGAGCACCAGGCCATGCGGGCCAGGTTCTGGCTTTGCGGGGAGATGACGGGGAACATGAACCGGTACACCGTCACGTTGTCAAGCTGCTCGACGAACTTGGTGAACACCCTGCAGATGGGGCAGTTCGGATCCTCGAAGACCGCGAAAACCCGGCTGCCGTCACCCCGCACCTCCTTGGTGGCCTGGGAGAGCGGCAGCTGGTCGAACGGGATCGCCATCCGCTTGTCCTACTGTGCCGAGGTCAGGTCCCGACGCTGCTCCAAATCCATCAACGCCCCCCCGACGAGCGCGTAACGACCGGTTTCTTCTGTATAAAAGATCTCAGTGTCCGAGATGACCTCGTATACGCCGGGTATCGGCGTCGTATTGACCTGGTCGACACGGACGGTGCCTTTGGTATTGGCCGTGATCGCCGCCTTGATCCTGGCGGTGATCCCCGGCGTTACGCCGGCTGCGGCGGGCTGCAGTCCTGCGATGGCCAGCGCGGCGGCGGCAGCCATGGACCTGACGAAGTGGGAGTGTTTGGGCATGTCCCGCACTCTAGAAAACGCGCCAGCGCCTCGCCACCAGAAAACCTCAGTTGCATACCGCATGGTTTCCGCTTGACAGTGGAAATTTTTGTTGATCTATATTTTTTGATGAGTTGTGCGTCGCGCCGTGCTGCCGTTCCAGAGCGGATGGCACTGGCCTGCCGTACAGGAAAAGTGCATGCGAGCTTGTGGAGAGTGGCGCACGCGGGATGAGGATGCCCGCGGCGCAGTGGAGGGTTGGGACCCCAGATTCAGTGAGGTTTTGTTGGAGGCATTCGGGGAAGGGCTGGCAGACACGACCCTCAAGACCCTGCAGACGCACCTCAGTAGCTTCAACGCCTGGCTGTCGAACTCGGCCCGCGGCGCCTGGGATCGCGTTCGGCTGGATGACGTGCGGGCGTACCTGCAGGAGATCAGCGAGAGCCGGTCATTTGCCACCCTGCGACTCAGGCATTGGGCGCTACGGCGTCTGTACCGGTGGGCCAGTGAGCAGGACATCGCGAATGTCCGCATCGATGCCGTCCTGCTGCCGGCGCGAGCTCCTGCGCGCAGTCCTCCGAGAGTGCCCTCGGTACAGCAGATGGAGAGGATCCTGGCCATGCCCGACACGGGCACGCCCGCAGGGCTGAGAGATCGCGCGGTGCTGGAGTTGCTCTACGCCACCGGCCTGCGGGCGGACGAGTTGCTCCGGCTGCGCATCGACCAGGTCGCAGGTGCCTTGTGCATGCGGGTGATGGGCAAGGGCGCCAAGGAGCGGCTGGTGGTCTACGGCGAGCACGCTGCAAATTGGATTGCGCAATACAAATCCGTCCGGCACGCATTGCTCAGCGCGGGAGGTCACTGCACGACGTCCACGGCCAGGCTCTTCGTGAGCGACGGCCGATACCCGGACTATCGCTACTCGCAACTGCGCCGCATGGTGAGCCGCTACGCTGCGGCCGAGGGTTTGCAGCTCACGCCGCATTCGCTGCGGCATGCGTTCGCCACGCACCTGTACCAGGGGAGGGCGCCGCTCACGACCATCCAGATGCTACTCGGCCACGAGCACCTGGAGACGACCACGCGATACGTCTCCCGGCAGTTCGAGGACGATCATGCGCTGCTGGAAACGCACCATCCCAGGGGAGGGCAGTACCGCCGACTCATGCGCGACGCAGGCGCAGTGCAAAGCAATGAGCGGCACCGCTTGTGGGCGGTCCACACTCAGCCGAAAAGCTCGCTGTGCGAACCAAGCCGCGCCAGTCGGAGGGTGTCGGCATCCGACTTGCGGTAGATCAGCAGCAGGTCGGGCTTGATGTGGCATTCCCGGTAGCCTGCCCAATCTCCGCTCAGATCATGGTCGCGGTATCTGGCATCCAGTGGCTGGTCGGTCGCCAGCGCCACGAGAACGGGCCTCAAATCACTATCGAGAGTGGATCGATGCTTGCCCTTGGCCTCGCGCTTGTAGTCGCGTTTGAAGGCGGTGGCGCGGTCAATCGCCCGCATTCAGATCTGCCATCAGGTCGTCAACGCTGGCAAAACGCTTGCCTTTGCCGGCCTCAAGTTCGGCAATGGCCTTGCGCGTGCGGGCATTGGGCACCTTCACATCGAAAGGCAACCGGCGCTCGTCGGCTACGCGCAGCATCAGCAAGCGGATCGCATCCGAGATGGACAGGCCCATTGCCTCGAGCGCGTCAGCCGCGCGCTCCTTGGTGTCGGTGTCGATGCGAGCGCGGACATAGGTATCGGCAGTGCTCATGGTGATTGTCCCTAGGAGGTTTCAGAGGATCAATTGTAGTCCCAATGTGACTACAAAACACGCCAACGCCGCCATGCTCTGCGTGCGAGCTTAGTGATCTGCAGCAAGGCACGCCCTTATGCGCCGCGCGGAGCGGCGGCGCGTTACGACACCTCGAACTCTGAGCCGCACTCCCCGCAGAGGATCTTCAGCCCAAGCTTGCCCCACACGTTGATGGCCGGCTCGCAGCCGTTGCAGGTGTACTTCAGCCGGTTGGACTTGTTCACTGGGGCGGCTAGGTCCGCTGCACCATCAGCCGCCCGCCCTCAAGCACGTTCAGGCATCAACTCAGTGATCGAACACACCCGCGGCAGCCAGGAACTCGGCGAAGAAGACCAATTGCCCATGGGGCGTGGCCGCCGCACCGTCGTCCCATCGTACGTGCATTCGCCCGCCGAGCGTGTCCACCACCATCGGCTCCTCGCCTACCACTTTCGCCGAAACGGCCTGCTCTCGCTTGCGTCGTGCTTCACCCATCGGGTGAGTGTCACCTATCGCCTGCAGCCCCGATAAACATTGGCATTGAGGCCCATTCGGCTACTTCAACTGCCGGTTTTAGGTTCAAACAGTCCATCCCCCTGCGGAGCCGCGCCAATGCTTGCATTGCGCTGTAGTGGTGGCCAAGCTCCAACTTCACGGGTACAGTACGCGCCGAACAGGAGATCTTCAAATGTCATTTCTAACGCCGCTGCGCTATCCGGGCGGAAAAGGGCGCATGGGCCCGTGGATCGCCGAGCTGTTGCGGCACAACCAGATCAGTGGAGGTTGCTACGTTGAACCCTATGCGGGCGGCTGCGGGGCGGCAATCTTTCTTCTAACTCATGGATACGTTGATCGGATCATCATCAACGACGCAGACCCAGTGATCTACGCCTTTTGGAAGGCGGTCACCGAGCAGTCATATGAGTTGATCGCCAAGATCAAATCCACCCGAGTTTCAATGACAGCGTGGAGACTCCAGCGCGAAGTTCTTGCAAATGCGGCTGAGCATAGCCAGCTCGATGTGGCCTTCGCAGCCTTCTTTTTGAATCGGACCAATCGGTCCGGCATTCTCGCGGGTGGAGTAATAGGGGGGAAAAATCAGAGTGGAGCTTGGAAGCTGGGTGCGAGATACAACAAGGACGACTTAACCGAGCGTATTGGCGCGATCGGAAAGCTTTCTAAACGTATCAAGGTTTACGGCCTGGATGCCTTGGCATTGCTTGATGAAATTGAGCCCACTCTTCCAAAAAAAACCCTTATATATTTAGATCCTCCCTACTTTCAGAAGGGTGCTCAACTCTATCGGAACTTTTACGAGCCTAAAGATCATGCCGCGATTGCCAAGCGAGTATCAAACCTAAAAGTGCCAGTGATCGTAACGTATGACAATGCCAAAGAAATCGGCGATTTATACAGTGCTTTTGGGCAGGTTGAATTTAATCTGAAATATTCAACCCATCTTGCGCGGCCTGAGGCTACAGAATTGCTTATCTACAAAAATATAAAATTACATTCTGTTCCTGAGCTTACGCGCGCCAAAACGTTAGGCCCAGCACGCCCGAATAAAACAGCCAATGTTGTCCCACAGAGTGTTGATGAATTGACGATCTAGATTGTGTGTGTTGCGGTGAATCATCTTTTGCAGAGTTTCAATTTCGATCATCGCCCCACTGCGATTGCAAAGTCGTTTGACCATGTCTTCTTCTGATGCAGAAATTTTCCCATTCTCTACCATATGCTTTATCGATTTTTTTATATTATTTGCCAAGCATTGTTGATCTTCTAAGCCATTCTTGGTCCGGTAGTGCAAATCGCTTAATTCAATCAAGGCTCGCGTGAGCATCGTGGCTGCAAGCGGAAATTGACTGACATCGAGTCCACGAAGCTCTGCCACAATTGTTTGCTCTTTTGGGTGCCCTGTACTTGGAATGGCAATGCCCGGTGCTCGTGATCCAAACACTTTTTTTCGGTCAGCGGCTGATGTTGCTGGTGTTGAGGCGGGTCTCGATGAAGTCGTAGGACTTGGCGCAGGAGAATGAGAAGTAGTCCCCCCCGTATTAGCAGGTGCAGACGAACTGGGTGCGGTAGCAGGCCCTGGCGTGCCCCCTGCTGCGGGTGCACTGGTCGTTGCTGGTGCCGGGGGATTTGGCGGCGTAGATGGAGGAATGCCAGCTGATGCTCTGACCTGATCAATATAATGGCGTGCTTGGTCGGGAGTGAAAACTTCATTTACACTCTTCCCACTCCCGAAATCACCAACCACCTTGGTGCCCATTTGCAATACAGTGGGCTCTGGTAGGTTTGGTACTAATTCGTCAGCCGCATCCACATCAAATCCGAGTAGTTTGAGATTGTCGGTCGTGAAAAAGCGCTGAAGGCTTGTGATTGGGAATTCATCGTCTACAAAAATTCCATGGCTTTCCGCCCATAGTGCATACTGCCCTGGTCGTTTATATTCTGCTGGATGTCCGTGATTGAGCAGATATAGTGTTCTTAAGTATGCCGACCATCCAACTTGACCCACTCCGGCCATTTCTCCTTGATGCCTGGAGAGTACCTCGCGGATCATTGCTTGCTCATTGTCGGTAACAGTAAGATCTACATGAGTAGGGAAATTATTGTATGTCTCCGAAATTTTTATAACTTTTTCCTTTAATTCTGGGTCTGGGCAGATTTCTGGATTGTTCAGTAATTTGAGGGCGGTGGTTCTGCGATTGCCATCCTTTACCGTATAGGTGCCACCTCCATTAGGAGTTGCCAAAATGGGCATTGTTGTGAGGCCCTCTTTTGCTATGCTCTCGCAGATAGCAAGAAAATGATCTTTCTTGCGGAGAATACGCCGAATGCAGTCGTTCTGATCTGCTCCGGCGCGAATACGGGCATTCTGTACATCAAGCAAGATATCTTCTACAGCCACGTCGGCCACTACTCTGAAATCGCTGCGTGCCATGGGACCCTCCGTATGTGGCCGAAGTGTAACAGTGGCCTATGGGGAGTCGGCTAAGGCAAATCAGCAGGACCTTTGCGAAAAGTCCTAGGCGCGAGCGGGTCGCTGCTGGGCTATCACCTTTACCATCCCGCCATGACCGCTTTCATCGTCGTCATAGCAATCTTGGCCTTGCTCGCACTGCTGGGCGCAGCCATCCTGATCCCCTACCTCTGCGCCATGGTCACCGGCCGTGCGTTGGCCTGGGTGTTTCAAGTCGAATCCGGCCAAGCAGCCCGCGAGGCGGCCGAGCTGCTGTCCCCCGAACACCTCGCAGAAATCGACGCCCTGGTGGCCAGCTCGCAGCGCATGGCCCGCGATGCCCAGCCGCAGGCCGATGCCTGGCCAGCCGCGCGCTGATGCGTTGTTCATAGCGCGCGCTGCGCGCACTCTCACATCCCCCGACTCGCTGAACTGCCCAGCGCCACGCGGTGCCACGGCGCGCCCGTCGTTTTTGCGCCCACTCCAGCGCGTAGTCCTCCGAGCGTGCCCTCGGTGCAGCAGATGGAGCGGATCCTGGCCATGCCCGACACGGGCACGCCCGCAGGGCTGAGAGATCGCGCGGTGCTGGAGTTGCTCTACGCCACCGGCCTGCGGGCGGAGCCGCTACGCTGCGGCCGAGGGTTTGCAGCTCACGCCGCATTCGCTGCGGCATGCGTTCGCCACGCACCTGTACCAGGGGAGGGCGCCGCTCACGACCATCCAGATGCTACTCGGCCACGAGCACCTAGCGACGACCACGCGATACGTCTCCCGGCAGTTCGAGGACGATCATGCGCTGCTGGAAACGCACCATCCCAGGGGAGGGCAGTACCGCCGGCTCATGCGCGACGCAGGCGCAGTGCAAAGCAATGAGCGGCACCGCTTGTGGGCGGTCCACACTCAGCCGAAAAGCTCGCTGTGCGAGCCAAGCCGCGCCACCTCGCATGGTTGAGCTGCGTGATCGCCAACTCATCCGCCATCTCAAACCTCGCGGCCAGGCCGTCCAAGGTCTCCTTCGCGCAAGCCTCGCACATCTTGCGCTCCTGTTGCATTCGAGTCGTCAGCCTGATATTTGTTGGCAATGTCGAGGTCGAACCCCTCGCCACCAAATGAGAACTGAGTGTGATCCATCGGCTGGCTCTGCAAGGTGGCGGCCTTGTAGGCACGATTCATCAGCTTTGGCGCCTCTTCGTGGTCCGTCGCATGAATCATGAAGTTGTCGAGCGTGGCAGATCGATGTCGTCACGCCCCCACCAGGCTCGCAACTTGTCATCGTCTTTCAGGGCAGCAATCGAGCGGCCAAGCCATCCCACCGCAAGAAAATAGAACTGCTCGATCTTGGTGCCGGCTTTCTTGTACTCGGCGATCTTGCGAACCGTGTCCCATTTGCACTCGAACGTACGTTGATCCAAAAGGCAGAACGTAGCCTCCTTCTCGCGAATCGCACCTGGGAGCAGGATCTGGTCGATGGCGATATTGAAGTCGCCGTGGTGGACCTCGATCTTTCGGTTGTCGCCGATCGCCCGTCGCTCGGCCGTCAGAGTGTTCAAGTGCTGGACCTGGTGCGCGCTCATATCGCAGAGGATGAAGCGACGGAGCCAAGCTGGCCTGATTTCCAGGACCCTTTTCGCTGACCAGGACGCACTGTCGTATTGCTCGACTTGCGGACCAGCAAAGCCGTCGATGTACGTGCCGTGCTTCGTCACGAGGATGAAGTATCGAACGTAGTGCTGAATCAGCTTGGACTTGCTTTCCGTCCACACTGGGTAACCGTCCTGCTTGCTCGGCTTGAAGGTGAGCTCGACGATCCCGTCATTGATTGACGGCGCCTGCAGATCATCAAAGAGGCCTATGGCGCACTTGTCCGCGTCGCCGGAAACTGATCCCATGTTCTCCCTCTCAAAACTCGGCCAGCCGCGGACTTGCCAACGCTGACCACCGGCACCCTTTGGGTACCCTTGTAGAAGTTGACCACCTTGTGGGCTGGGTATCCGTGTGGCACCTCCAGGTTGCTGGCGGGTGCCCAGTGACCCCATTGTTTGAAGTGGAAAGGCACGTTGGCGGCCGCGCATTGCTTTTGCAGGCTTTCCGGCCAAGCCGGATCCATCGGTCGGGAGCCGTGCCCACTTTCTCCACCGGCGATGACCCAGTCGATGCGCGTCCCCTTGGAGTTAGGCTTGAGGTAGGGCGTCAGGTTCAGCGGACTGAGTAGCGGCTCGCAGGAAACGAACCGGACAGATGGAGTGTCGAGTTCGAGCAAGTACTTCAGACGTTTGCCCGCATATTCGTCATTCTCTACGGTCGTGCCAATCCACACATGCGGCGGCAACTGGCGCCCCTTGGGAAGAAGTTTCTTGACCAAGTGAATACGTTTGGTGAGAAGCAACCAGTCCAACATCGGCGTCGCGTCGATAAGATCGAGCAAGCGCATTCGGGGAGCCACCAGATCGGGCCTGTTCTCGAAAACATCGGCCATGGATGCACAGAATACCCGCCGCCGAATGCCTTCGGAAGTCGCGTCGCGGTTCCACTTGAGCGGCTCTTTCCAGTGAGCGTCGGTGAAGAAGCGTCGCGGCGATTCGGGGCCCCAGACGTCCGAGCCAACGCGCTTCGCCCACGACTCCGCATAGCAGTGATCACATGCAGGAGAAACTTTCACGCAACCCCACCAGGGGTTGAAGGTGTGGTGCGTCCATTCGATGCGAGAGTATTTTCCCATTTCGGTTTCCAGTGTAGAGCGTGTTGCCGCCGAGACGAACTGACCTTGCCCTCGAAAAACGTATCCCTTGCTGAGTGTTTCAATACAAGCAAGGAAGACGTAAATGAGGAAGACGACGAGAGCGCGCTACACGCTCGAATTCAAGCAAGAGGCGGTGCGGCTGGTCG
>NZ_JAELTO010000351.1 GCF_016428875.1 Xylophilus sp. ASV27 | reverse complement strand
CCCCCCCCCCCCCCCCCCCCCCCCCCCCCCCCCCCCCCCCCCCCCCCCCCCCCCCCCCCCCCCCCCCCCCCCCCCCCCCCCCCCCCCCCCCCCCCCCCCCCCCCCCCCCCCTTTTTAATGATCCGGCCACCACCGAGATCTACACTAGGTTCTCTTCGTCGGCAGCGTCAGATGTGTATAAGAGACAGGCCCTGTTCGATGCGCACGTCGCCGCGCACGAAGTCGAAGGCGAAACCCTCGCTGAACACGTCGCGGAAGTCCAGCGTCAGCCGGCGCGGCAGCGACTGCAGCGACAGCACCCCGAGCAGCTTGGCC
>NZ_JAELTO010000350.1 GCF_016428875.1 Xylophilus sp. ASV27 | reverse complement strand
ACAAGTCCAGGGTGCGCGCCCGCGTGGAGCACGTCTTCGCGGTGGTCAAGCGGCTATGGGGCTTCACCAAGGTGCGCTACCGCGGCTTGGCCAAGAACGCCACACGCTCGTTCGTCGCCCTGGGCCTAGCCAACATCTACCTGGCGCGCCGGCGCCTCATGGCATGAGTGCGCCCGCAACACCGGCCATGCGCGGGCGTGGGCCAGAAATGGTCGCAATCCGGCCCGCAATCGAGCCGCTGCGCCCTTCCCATCTCGGAGTTCCCGATCAACGCGACCGCGCCTCGCTGAAATCGACCGCTTGTTCAGCTTTGCC
>NZ_JAELTO010000349.1 GCF_016428875.1 Xylophilus sp. ASV27 | reverse complement strand
CCCCCCCCCCCCCCCCCCCCCCCCCCCCCCCCCCCCCCCCCCCCCCCCCCCCCCCCCCCCCCCCCCCCCCCCCCCCCCCCCCCCCCCCCCCCCCCCCCCCCCCCCCCCCCCCCCCCCGTTTTCAAGCCGAAGACGGCATACGAGATTTCCTGTACGGTCTCGTGGGCTCGGAGATGTGTATAAGAGACAGGTGCTGCATGCCGCTCTCGTTGAGCAGCACGTCGCCGGCGAACAGGTAGCCCTTGAACACGGTGCGCCCGTTGTCGGGAAAGGCCGGCGTGGCGATGGTGAAGCCGCAGCGCAGCGCGTCCATCAG
>NZ_JAELTO010000348.1 GCF_016428875.1 Xylophilus sp. ASV27 | reverse complement strand
CCCCCCCCCCCCCCCCCCCCCCCCCCCCCCCCCCCCCCCCCCCCCCCCCCCCCCCCCCCCCCCCCCCCCCCCCCCCCCCCCCCCCCCCCCCCCCCCCCCCCCCCCCCCCCCCCCCTTTTTTCAAGCATAAGACGGCATACGAGATTTCCTGTACGGTCTCGTGGGCTCGGAGATGTGTATAAGAGACAGGTCGAATGTCGGGCAGATCGAATACGGCAAATTCCTTGCGGCGGTCGAGCGCTGTGTCGAGCCGGTACTCGATGGCCGAGCGCATCAGCAGTGGAAATTGCGAGTGGTATACGCACAGATGGATGCG
>NZ_JAELTO010000047.1 GCF_016428875.1 Xylophilus sp. ASV27 | reverse complement strand
CCCCCCCCCCCCCCCCCCCCCCCCCCCCCCCCCCCCCCCCCCCCCCCCCCTCTTTTAGATGTGTATAAGAGACAGGGCTGGCAGGCCGGCGCGCTGCCGCTGCACCTGCTGGGCGCCGCCCTGGCCGCGCTGCCGGCCGGCTACGTGCTGCTCTGCGCCGCGCGCGGCGGGCGGGCGCTGACGCTGCGCGGCCGCCGCTTTCCGCTGCCGCGCGCGCCGTTCGCCCTGGCGCAGGTCGCGCTCTCGGCCGCCAACTGGATGCTGATGTCCGGCGCGGTCTGGGTGCTGCTGCAAGGCCAGGCGCCGTACCCGGCGGTGCTCGCCACCATGCTGTTCGGCGCCCTGGCCGGCCTGGTGTTGCGCGTGCCCTCCGGCCTGGGCGTGCTGGAGGCCGTCGCCGTGGTGCTGCTGGCCGGCAGCGCGCCGGCCCACCAGGTGCTGGCCGCCGTGCTGGCCTACCGCGCGCTGTACTACTTCGCGCCGCTGGTGCTGGCCAGCCTGGCCTTCTGCCTCGTCGAACTGCGCCACCGACGCTAGGTTTGCTATTTAAATAATAGCAATAAGCCCAGACGATACCTGGGCTTCAGCCATTTTTCTCCCAAAAAACCGTGACCGGGACAACCCTGGGGAGCGTTCCGGCATAAGCCAGGACTTATCCACAGCGCCGGCGCATGCGTCCAAGTTGTTCGCCCCGGCGGCGATCGGCGACAGGGCCGCATCCACATGCTTGTCGCCTCCACAAGTTCTTGATCTGGAACGGGAAAAGGGGCTTTTCCACAGAAGCGCGCATTGCTTACTACTACTACTAATTTGAAATACTAGAAATAGAGAAGAAGTGCATGAAACAAGGCTCTGCCGGCGCACGCGCGCCTCGGGCCGCGCGTCATGCGCAGCTTGGCGATGTCGTGGGTTTGTTTCGCTGGCCGACAGCGCATCGACCAGCGCGATCTCGCCGGCCGTGGCGCGGGCCGACCTCCTGCAGATGGATGCGGCGCGCGGCGCCGTTTCAGAGGGCGCTCACGCCACCACTCCTTTTCCCGCAGCACACGGATCTGCTCCGTGCTCAGTCCCGCTTCGCGCAATACCGCATCGATGTCGTCGCCCAGGTGCGGCCCGGCTCCGCCGTGAGATGGCGCAAGCCGCCCATGGCTTCGCCGATCAGTCGGCGCTGGCGATCCAGCCGCCGCGCCGCGATTCGGACCCCATTCAGGCGTGTTCCATTACGTTTTGCCCATTTCTTGGGCGGTTGTGGGTAACTTTGTGGATGCTTCGCGCGCAACCGGCGGCTTGTCCACAGACGCGCGCGGCGCGCCGAAGTTGTTAGCGGCCAGCCGCAAAGCTCAGGGTTGCCGGGCCACAGGGTTGGGGAAACCCCAAGCGCTTGATCGGCAAGGGAAAAACCGGCTTATCCCCATTTTTCGGCGCCCTCTACTACTACTGCTATTTTTTATAAGAAGAATGAAGGAAGAGCAGCCGCCAGGGTCCGCGTCGCGGCCGGGGGCTTCGGCGGGTGGGCCGCTGCAAGGCCTTTGGGAAGGTTCGGGGAGCTTCGGTAGGGGCCTGGCAGCCCTTTGGCCCGCGCGCCCGTTCCAGAGGCGCGCAGGGCCCTTGCTGCGCCAGCGCCGCCGCCAACAGCCTGCGTGGCGGCGGCGGCGCGCGGGGCGTGATCCCCCATTTTTCAAGGGAAAAATGCCTGTAGCCCAGGTATTAACTGGGCTTTATGCTATATAAAATATAGCAAAATACGCGTTCAGAACTGCATGCGCGCGGTAACCCGCAGCGTGCGCGGCTCCATCGGGTGCACATGCCGGCCGCTGATGCCCTCGCTGCCGCAGGCGCCCGCGAGCAGTTCGCGCGCGGTGCACGAGGCGTACAGGTATTCGATGTCGTTGCCCTTGCGGCCCAGCAGGTTGAACAGGTCCACGCCCAGCGTCAGCTGCCGGTTCACCGTGTAGCGCGTGCCCAGGTTCAGCAGGGTGGTCGGGCGCGAGCGCACGCTGTTGACCGTATCCAGCGCGCGCGGCCCCATGTGGCGCAGGCGCAGCGTGGCCATCCACGGGCCCTGCTGCCAGACCGCGCCGGCGGCCACCACGCGCTCGGCCGCGTTGTCCACGTAGTTGCCCTCGCCCTCGGGCGGCGTGCCGACGAAGCGGGCGCGCGACCAGGCGGCGTCGGCCTCCAGGCGCCAGGCCGGGCTGGCCTGCCAGCGCAGCGTGGTTTCCAGCCCGTGCCGGCGGCTGGCGCGGCCGGGCTCGGTGCTGCCGGCGTCGCCCACGTAGACCAGTTCGGAGTCCAGCCTCAGTTGCCACAGCGCGGCGGTGACGCTGAGCCTGTCGCTCGGCGCGAAGCGCCAGCCCAGTTCGCTGCCGCGCCCCTTCACCAGCGCCGGCACGCGCTGCGCCGGCAGTCCGGTCTGCGGATCGGCGGCGATGGTGGCGCCGCGCACGTCGTTGCTGTGAAAGCCGCCGCCCGCGTTCAGGTAGAACTCGTGCTGCGGCGTGGCGGTGTAGGCCAGCCCGGCCTTGGGGCTGGCCAGCGCGTCGTGCCCGCTGCCGCTGTTGGCCGCGCCGTAGACCGCCTCGCGCCCGCGCACCTGGTAGCGCAGCAGGTCGCCGCGCAGCCCGGCGTAGCCGCGCCAGCGCTCGCCGAAGTTCACCAGTTGCTGCGCATGGACCGAGAACAGGTCCTGCGACACCTTGTCGTCGCGCACGGTGGAGAGCCGCTCGCGCGCCTCGGTCGCGTACAGGCCGACCTGGGCGATGCGGTCGCCGCGCCACTGCGCGCCGAAGCTCAGCACGCCGTCCAGGCCGGCGATGCGGTGGGGCATGCGGTGCTGCGCCTGCGCGCCGAACACGCGGCGGCGGTCGGTCTGCTCGAACTGGTCGCCATGCACCGGGTCGTTCAGGAAGTAGGTGAAGTTGGAGAACAGGTCGAAGCGGTAGTCGATCGCATAGGCGCTGATGTCGGTCTGGCCGGCCGCGTCGTGGCGGTACCACTTGGCCGACAGGCTCAGCCGGCGCGTCCTGCCGCCGTCGCTCGGGTCGAGCGAGCCGAAGCGGCCGAGCGCGCCCTCGTCCACCGCGCGCTCGGGCACTTGGTCGGTGGCGGTCCAGTGGCTCTGGTAGGCCATGGCCGTGACGTGGAAGCCCTGCGCCTGCGCGCCCTGCGCATAACGCAGCACGCCGTTGAACTTGCGCAGGCGCTCGGGCACCTCCCAGGGGCCGTCGTTGCCGGCCAGCTCCAGCGCGCCCAGCCAGGTGCGGTCGTCCTGCGTGCGCGATCCGGCCAGCAGCGCTCGCCGGTAGCCGCGGCTGCCGAGCGTGAGTTCCGCGAACGGCGCGGCCAGCGCGCTCACGTAGTCCATGCTGGCGCTGCCGGCGAGCGAGAAATCGCCGCTGTCGGCAAAGTACGGCCCCTTGCGGTAGCGCACGCCCGAGACCAGTTCCGGGATCAGGAAGTTCAGGTCGGCAAAGCCCTGGCCGTGGCCGTGCGTGGGCATGTTGACCGGCATGCCGTCCACCGTCACCGCGAAGTCGGTGCCATGGTCGAGGTTGAAGCCGCGCAGGAAGTACTGGTTGGCCTTGCCGTCGCCCGAGTGCTGGGTGGCGACCACGCCCGGCACCGCCTCCACGATGTCGCCCGGCCGCAGCTTGGGGCGCGACTGGAAAGATGCCTGCTCGGCCGCGCCTTCGCTGGCGCTGTCGGCCGAGCCGATGGCCGCGTCGCGCGGGCCGCGCACCTGCACCTCGGGCAGATGGCCCTCCTGCGCCTGGGCCACGCGCCATGCGGGCGGCAGGCTGCACAGCAGCGCCACGCAGGCCAGGTGCCGGCGCTGCGGAGGGAGGAGGAATTGGAGGCGAAGCAGGAACATGCGGTAGAAGGTTCGTAAGAAGAATTCCATATTCTTCATACAGAAATGAAAGGCGCCATACGCCATTGGACGCAGCAGGCCCGGGACCGCGCGCCGCCCGCGGCGCATGAAATCCAGAGAAACGAAAGGCCGCGGAGCAGGCCAAGCGCAGACATCCGCGGCACCGGCTCCGCCGGGCCGCAGGATGTGCCCCCTGCAAAGGGGGGAGGGCGAAGACGCGAAGCGCGCAGCCTGGGGGTGTCCTGTTTCAGTTGCAGAATGTCGCCCTTCGAGGAATGACGCCCATGACCGACACCATCCCGCCACCGCCCCTGCCCGACCACCTCTCCATCGACCCGCGCAGCCCGCACCATGTGGCGGCGGTCTTCGCGCACGACATCGGCATCCGCTTCAACGGCAAGGAGCGCATGGACGTGGAGGAGTACTGCATCAGCGAAGGCTGGATCAAGGTCCCCGCCGGCAAGACCCTGGACCGCAAGGGCCGGCCGCTGCTGATCAAGCTCAAGGGCCGGGTCGAGGCGTTCTATCGGTAAGGCGGCGTCGCGGGGTGCACATGCGCCTTGCGCCCCTTCGCCTCGGCCGACTGCAGTTCCCTTGCGCTCAGGACGCAGGCCGGGTTGCGGGCCAGCCGCCGTACCGCCAGGTCGATGAAGGCCCGCACGCGCGCGGGCTGCGCGCTGCGGCTGCCGTAGTAGAGGAAGACGCTGGAGTGGTCGTCCACGTGCCGGGTCAGCAGCGGCACCAGGCGTGCGGCGCGGATGTGCGGCGCGGCGATGACGCCGGTCAGCAGTCCCAGCACCTGCCCGGCCAGCACGGCATCGGTCTCCAGCGCCTCGTCGTTGGTGCAGAACGAGGGGACCACGGGGTGCTCGACCCTGGCATGCTCGACCTTGACGTACCAGGGCAGCACCCTGCCGTTGCCCGGATGGCGAAACGCGCTGCAGCGATGCGCGGCCAGCGCATCGAGCGTGTCCGGCGCGCCGTGGCGGGCCAGGTAGGCGGGCGCCGCGCAGATGATGAGCTGCAGCGGAAACAGCCGGCGCGCGATCACGCCCTCGGCCGCTGATTGACCCACGCGAAAGCCCACGTCCACGCGGTCCTCCACCCAGTTGCCGATGCGGTCGTCGAGTTGCACGTCGGGCTGCACCTCCGGGTGCAGGCGGCAGAACTCGTCCAGCAGCGGCCACAGCACCGGCGCGAAGGCCGAGCGCGGCCCGACGATGCGCAGCGGCCCGGCGCTCTCGTCCCTGGCGTGGCGGGCCCGGTGCAGCGCGCGCTGCAGGCCCAGCAGCGCCGGCTGCGCGGCCTCCAGGAACTGGCGGCCCTCGTCGGTCAGTGACAGGCTGCGTGTGCTGCGGTGGAACAGCCGCACGCCCAGGTGCTGTTCGAGCTGGGCCAGGGCCTGGCTCGCCGCCTGCGGCGTGATGCCCTGGGCCGCGGCGGCCTGGCGCAGGCTGCCGAGCTCCGCGGTCTTGGCGAAAGTCGCGATGGAACGCAGTTCGTTGATCGGCATGGAGCGCTTCTTTTCGCGCCCGATTATCAACAGCAACTTGTCAGTGCTGCAAGCCTGCCGGGGCTAGGCGGCCATGGGGCGCCCGCCTACAGTCTCCATGGGCTGGCCGCTGACGCCAGCGCCCCCGCGCGCGGCGTCCAATGGCGGCGCCGACCGATCAAGGAGTGCGACGTCCCATGACCCCCACCACCACCGATGCCTTCACCATTTCCCGGCGCGAGCTGCTGAGAGCCGGCACCGCCACCGCGTCGATGCCGGCCATGGCGGGCATGCCGGCCCTGGCTGCCGCGGCCCCGGCGGCCACCGCCCCCACCGCCTCGCCGCTCACGCTGCAGGTCAACGGCAGGAGCCACCAGCTCGTGCTGGACAACCGCACCACCCTGCTCGATGCGCTGCGCGAGCACCTGCACCTGACCGGTACCAAGAAGGGCTGCGACCACGGCCAGTGCGGCGCCTGCACGGTGATCGTCGATGGCCGGCGCATCAACGCCTGCCTCACGCTGGCGGTGATGCACGAGGGAGCCCAGGTGAGCACCATCGAGGGCCTCGGCGCGCCCGGCAGGCTGCATCCTATGCAGGCGGCGTTTGTCAAGCACGACGGCTACCAGTGCGGCTACTGCACGCCTGGGCAGATCTGCTCGGCCGTGGGCATGCTGGACGAAATCGCGCAGGGCGTGCCGAGCCACGTCAGCGACGACCTGACGGCCAGCCCGCAGCCCAGCGCCGCCGAGTTCCAGGAACGCATGAGCGGCAACCTCTGCCGCTGCGGCGCCTACAGCAACATCGTCGAGGCCATCAGCGAAGTCGCGGGGGTGAAAGCATGAGAGCCTTCACCTTCGAGAAGGCGGCCTCGCCTGCCCAGGCGGTCGCGGCGGCCGCGCGCACGCCGGGCGCGCGCTTCATTGCCGGCGGCACCAACCTGCTGGACCTGATGAAGCTGGAGATCGAGACGCCCACGCATCTGATCGACGTCAACGGCCTGGGCTTCGACAAGGTCGAGAGCAGCGCCGACGGCGGCCTGCGCATCGGCGCTCTGGTGCGCAACACCGACCTGGCCGCGCACGAGCGCGTGCGGCGCGACTATGGCGTGCTCGCGCGCGCCTTGCTGGCGGGAGCCTCGGCGCAGTTGCGCAACAAGGCGACCACGGCAGGCAACCTGCTGCAGCGCACCCGCTGCCCCTATTTCTACGACACGAACCAGGCCTGCAACAAGCGCCAGCCGGGCAGCGGCTGCGCCGCCCTCGGCGGCTTCAGCCGCGGGCATGCGGTGCTCGGCGCGAGCGAGGCCTGCATCGCCACGCACCCGAGCGACATGGCCGTCGCCCTGCGCGTGCTCGACGCGGACGTCGAGACCCTGCGTCCCGACGGCTCGCGCCGGACCATTCCCATTGCCGATTTCCACCGCCTGCCGGGTGACACGCCGCAGACCGAGACCGCGCTGCAGCCGGGCGAGCTGATCACCTCGGTACGGCTGCCGGCGCCGGTGGAGGGCCGCCATGTCTACCGCAAGGTGCGCGACCGCGCGTCCTATGCGTTCGCGCTGGTATCGGTCGCGGCGATCGTGCGGCGCGACGGTTCGGGCCGGGTCGCGCTGGGCGGCGTGGCGCCGAAGCCCTGGCGCGTGGACGCGGCGGAGCGCGAGCTGCCGCGCGGGGCCAGGGCCGCGGCCGCGGCGCTGTTGGCCGGTGCGCGGCCGACCGGGCAGAACGCCTTCAAGCTGACGCTGGTCGAGCGCACGCTCGACGCGGCGCTGACCGATGCGAGGACCTGAGCGATGAAGTTCGACACCCCCGCCACCACCAACCCGATCGACCAGGGCAAGGTGATCGGCCTGCCGCTCGGCCGCATCGACGGCGCGCTCAAGACCAGCGGCACGGCGCCCTACGCCTACGAGCGCCACGACGTCGCGCCGGATGCGGCCTACGGCTATATCGTCGGCGCGGCCATCGCCAAGGGGCGCATCGCATCGATCGACCAGCGCCGCGCCCGGGCCGCCCCCGGCGTGATCGCCATCGTCACCGCCGGGAACGCCGGCAAGCTGGGCAAGGGCCGCTTCAACACGGCCCGGCTGCTCGGCGGCCCCATGGTCGACCACTACCACCAGGCCGTTGCGCTCGTCGTCGCCGAGACCTTCGAGCAGGCGCGCGCCGCCGCGCAGCTGCTGCAGGTGGAGTACGTGCGCGCGGACGGTGCCTTCGACCTTGCCCAGGCCAGGGATGCGACCGACCGCCGCACCACCGACCGCAGCAGCACCGTCGGCGATTTCGCCGGCGCCTTCGCGCAGGCCGAGGTGCGGCTGGACCAGACCTACACCACGCCCGACCACTCGCACGCCATGATGGAGCCGCATGCCACCACGGCCGCGTGGCAGGGCGACAGGCTGGTGGTGTGGACCTCCAACCAGATGGTCGACTGGACCCGGACCGACCTCGCCGCGACCCTGGGCATCGCCAAGGACAAGGTGCGGCTCGTGTCGCCCTACGTCGGCGGTGGCTTCGGCGCCAAGCTGTTCCTGCGCGCCGACACCGTGCTGGCGGCGCTGGGCGCGCGCGCTGCACAGCGCCCCGTGAAGGTGGCGCTGCAGCGGCCGCTGGTGGCCAACAACACCACCCACCGGCCGGCGACGATCCAGCGCATCCGCATCGGCGCCACCCGGCAGGGCCGGATCACGGCCATCGGCCACGAGAGCTGGTCGGGCAACCTGGCCGGCGGCCAGCCCGAGAACGCAGTGCAGCAGACGCAGCTGCTGTATGCGGGCGCGCACCGCCTGACCGGCACCCGCCTGGCACTGCTGGACCTGCCCGAAGGCAACGCCATGCGCGCGCCGGGCGAGGCGCCGGGCCTGATGGCGCTGGAGATCGCCATCGACGAGATGGCCGAACAGCTCGGCATGGACCCGCTGGAATTGCGCGTGCTCAACGACACCCAGGTAGATCCCGCCAGACCGGAGCGCCGCTTCTCCGAGCGCCGCCTGGTCGAATGCCTGCGCACCGGGGCGCAGCGCTTCGGCTGGGCGCAGCGCGACGCACGGCCGGCACAGCGGCGCGAGGGCCGCTGGTGGATCGGCACCGGGCTGGCGGCAGGCCTGCGCAACAACCTGCTCGCCAAGTCGGGCGCGCGGGTGCGGCTCGACGCGCGCGGCGTGGTCACGGTGGAAACCGACATGACCGACATCGGCACCGGCAGCTACACCATCATCGCGCAGACCGCCGCGGAAATGATGGGCGTGCCGATCGAGCGCGTGGTGGTGCGGCTGGGCGACTCGTCGTTCCCGGTGTCCGCCGGCTCGGGCGGGCAGTGGGGCGCCAACAGCTCGACCGCGGGCGTGTACGCCGCCTGCGCCAAGCTGCGCGATACCGTGGCACGCCGCGCCGGCTTCCAGCCCGCGGATACGGCCTTCGCGGACGGCATGGTGGTGTCCGGCGGACGCAGCGTGCCGCTGGCATCGGTGGCGGCCCAGGCCGGCGCAGAAGGCCTGGTGGCCGAGGACGCCATCGAGTTCGGCGACCTGGACAAGCGCTACCAGCAGTCCACCTTCGCGGCGCATTTCGTCGAGGTGGCGGTGGACGCCTTCACCGCCGAAGTCCGCGTGCGGCGCATGCTCGCCGTGTGCGCGGCCGGCCGCATCCTCAACCCCAGGACGGCCCGCAGCCAGGTGATCGGCGCCATGACCATGGGCGTGGGCGCGGCGCTGATGGAGGAGCTGGTGGTGGACCGGCGCCAGGGCTTCTTCGTCAACCACGACCTGGCCGGCTACGAGGTGCCGGTGCATGCCGACATCCCGCACCAGGAGGTGATCTTCCTGGACGAGGCCGACGCCGTCTCCTCGCCCATGAAGGCCAAGGGCGTGGGCGAACTGGGCCTGTGCGGCGTCGGCGCGGCGGTGGCCAACGCGGTCTACCACGCCACCGGCGTGCGCGTGCGCGACTACCCGGTCACGCTCGACAAGCTGCTGGACCGGATGCCGCCCCTGGCCGCGTGACACCGCCGCCGACGGCGGCGGCGCGCGCGGACTGGGGCAGCGCGCCGCATGGCCGCTCAGGCGGCCGCGCGCGGGGCTGTCGGCAGGTGGTCCAGGTCGGGCCGGTGGCGCGGGTCCACGTGCACCATCAGGCTCAGCACCCGGTGCTGCTCCATCACGCGCTGGCGGGCGCGCACGGCGATGTCGTGGCCGGCCTCCACGGTGATGGTGGCGTCGACCTCGACGTGCGCATCCACCGCGAGCATGTCGCCCAGGCGGCGGGTGCGCACGTCGTGCACGCCCTGCACGCCGGGAGTGGCGGCCAGGGTGCGCTCGATGGCCTGCACCTCGTCGGCGTCGGCGGCGCGGTCCATCAGGTCCTGCAGCGCGCCCCAGCCGAAGGTCCAGCCCATGCGCGCCACCATCACGCCCACCACCAGCGCGGCGATCGGGTCCAGCAGCGGATAGCCCATGAGGTTGCCGACGATGCCCAGGCCCACCACTAGCGACGAGGCCGCGTCCGAGCGCGCGTGCCAGGCGTTGGCCACCAGCATGGTGGAGCGCACGCGCTGCGCCACGGCCAGCATGTAGCGGAACAGGCCCTCCTTGGCGACCAGCGCGATGGCGGCCACCCACAGCGCCACGCCGTGCACCCGCGGGATGCTCTGCGGGTCTTCGAGCTTGCCCACGGCCGACCACAGCATGCCGCCGCCCACGGCCAGCAGGATGGCGCCCAGCACCAGGGTGGCGGCGGTCTCGAAGCGCTGGTGGCCGTAGGGGTGGCCGGCGTCCGGGTCGCGGCGGCTGTGGCGGCCGGCGAACAGCACGACGAAGTCCGACACCAGGTCCGACAGCGAGTGGATGCCGTCGGCGATCAACGCCTGCGACTTGGCGAATACGCCGACCGCGATCTGCACCGTGACCAGCACGACGTTGACCGCCACGCTGACCCAGGTGCTGCGCCGGGCCGCGGCGGCGCGCTCGCCGGCGGGGATGTCGCTCGGGAAATGCATCGACGGATACTATGTTTTCAATAGCATAAAGCCCAGGTGGATTATGGGCTACGGCACTGTTTGATCCATGAATGAGGCGGCGCTCAGCCTCCCTCGGCCGGCCGCTTCAGCACGATCTTGCCCTCCTCCACGTAGTCGTCGAACTGCGTGCGCGGAATGGCGGTGAGGCCGGCCACGCCGTCGGCCGCCTCCCAGCTCAGGGTGGCGCTGTCGGGGGCCAGGGCCACCTCCACCAGGCCTTTGGGAATCGGGATCGGCGTTCCGTCGCCCGGGGTGTAGGTGACCTCGCCGACGATGGTGGCGTATTGGGACATGGCGTGCTCCTCGCGCAGTGTGGGCAGCGCCAGGGGCGGCGCGCCGAAGCGCATATTGCACGCTTTTTCGCGCCGTCGCGTGTTTCAGAAAGCTGTCTCGCCGGCCGGCGCCGCCATGCCTGCGATCGGCAATGCGAGGACGAAATCGCTCCTTGCCTGCACACCTTCTCAGTTCCTCTTGCCGCCGTGCTTCTTCCAGAACGGCGCCGCGCCGGCGATCCGGCCCAGCGCCTCGGCACAGGCGCGCGCGCCCTCGGGCTGGCGCGCCGCGAGCCAGCCGGCCCCGAACCAGGCCCGCGGGTCCTGCATGGCGGCGGCCCGGTACAGGCCGCAGGCCACGGCCTCGTCGTGCTGGCGGCCCAGCAGGTCCTGCGCGGGACGCAGGGCTTGCAGATAGGTCGCGGCGTCCTTGGCCTTGCCCCACAGCGGCGCCACGAATTCCGCCAGGTAGCGCAGGCGCTTGAGCCGGCGGCGCGTGCGGTGCTGCGCCTCGGGTGCGAGCGAGGTGAAGCGCGCGGCATCTTCCAGCACCCGGGCCTGCAGCCTGCGCAGTTGCCGGCGCAGCGCGCGGCGGGCGGCCGCCGCGTCCAGCCCGGGCGCGGCCGCCTCGGCCGCCGCGAAGCCGACCAGTTCGATCAGCACCGCCTGGAAAGCCGGCGCCCGCACCGCTTCGCCGGGCCGCGCGGCAGTGGCGTCGTCCTCGGCCGGCCATTGCACCGGCGGGCCGCCGGCGGCCTGCAGCAGCGGCTGCACCAGGCCCAGCGCCTGCTCGCGGTCGCGCTGCGTGCCCAGCACGCGGAAGACCTGCACCAGCGGCGCCTCCCAGGCCGGGTCCAGGCCCGGCGCCAGGGGTGCGAGCGCGCGCAGCGCGGTGCGCAGGCGCCGGATGCCGATGCGCAACTGGTGCAACTGCTCGGCATCCGTGTTGCCTGCCGCGACCTCGCTTGCGCCGGGCAGCACCTGCGCCAAGCACGCTGCCAGTACGGCCTGCTGGATGGCGCGGCCCGAGGGCTGCGCGGGAAATTCCGGCGCCCGCGCCTTGACCGCCGGCACGGTGCCCGCGCCCGCGCGCAGCCGCTCGCCGCGCTCGGCCTTGGACAAGGTGCTGAGCCACAGGCCATGGCGCTGCGCCCAGCGCCGCGCCAGACCGGCCAGCGCCTGCGCATCGCCCTGCACCAACTCCAACTCCAGTTCACACACCGGCGACACGCGGCGCCCGCCGCCCACGGCAGGGGCATTCACCTGGCCCACATCCAGCGCCAGCTCCACCATGCTGCGCCCCACCCGCACCACGCGGCGCTGGCGCCAGATGTCGGTGCCATAGGTTTCAAGCAGCACCGGCTCAGCGCCCAGCACCTGCTGCAGCCGCGCGCCCACCGCTGTGCCCTGGTGCAGGCGCAGATCCGGCACGGCACTGGCCGCGGCGCGCGCGGCGCCCAGGTCCACCTCGTGCTCCAGCCGCTGCAGCGGGCCGGCACCGGCGGCCTTGGCGGTCTGCACCCAGCGCCGTCCTTCCTTGCGCAGGCGCAGCACCATGCCGTGCGCGGCCAGCGCGCCGTCTGCCGTGTCGAAATAGCGCGCCTGCAGGTGCACCCGTTGCACCGCGCCGCGGCGCAGCGCCGCCTCTACCGCGGGCAGGCGCTCGGGCGGGATCTGGAACTTGAACTCGAACTCCATGGGGGTCTCGTGATGCGGTGGACGGCCCCCATGGTAGGCCGCGGCGGTCAGGCCGCCGGCAGTGCGCGCGGCCTCAGGAAGAAACGTGTGGCGAGCAGCACGATGAGGGCGCCGATCACGGCCGCCGTGAAGCCGTTGAGGTGCTCCCGGCTCCACCAGTGCAGGGCCTCGCCCGACAGGCTGGCCGCCAGCGCTCCGGCGATGCCGATGGCAGCGGTGACGAGCAGGCCCGTCATGCCGGCCATGCGTCCCAGCGGCTTGAACGCGTTGACGAGCATGCCGACGATGAAGCCTGCAAATAGTACCCAGAAAAGTCCGGTGGTCATGTGATGTCCTTCAGGAGGCCCTGCGCGGGCAGCGCCCTGGCGGAAAGCGCCGGGGTAGCCGCGCAGGTTAGGCGACAGGCGGCACGCCGTGCTGCGGGTATACGCGCGTTTCAGAAAATAAATCCCCGCCTCTCAGGACGCCGCCTCCAGCGCGCCGCGCCGCACCCGCGTGAACGGCGGCAGCCCCTGCAGCAGGTGCTGGCCGTAGCGGGTGCTGCCCAGGCGGCGGTCGTAGCAGACCACGCGGGCGCGGTCTTCCTCGGTGCGGATGGCGCGGCCCACCCATTGCGCCAGGCGGATGGCGGTGGCCGGCACCACCAGTTCACTGAAGGGGTCGCGGCCGACCGCGCGCAGCCATTCGGCGCGCGCCTCGCCCACCGGGTCGTCGGGCGGCGCGAAGGGCAGCTTGGTGATGAACAGGGTTTCGCACAGCCGGCCCGGCAGGTCCAGCCCTTCTCCGAAGGACTGCATGCCGAAGATGATGGAAGGCTGGCCTGCCGCGACGCGCTCGCGGTGGCGGCGCAGCAGCTGCGCGCGCGGCAGCGCGGTCTGCACCAGCACGGCGGGGCGCAGGGCGTCGGGCAGGGCGTCGACCGCCTGGCGCAATTGTTCGCGCGAGGTGAACAGCACCAGCGCGCCGGAGCGGACGTCGGCCAGGTCCTGCACCAGCGCCTGCACCATCTCGGCGGTGAAGGCGGCGGCGTCGCGCGGGTCGGCGGCGGTCTCGGCCATGAGCAGCGTGCCCTGCGCGGCGTAGTCGAAGGGGCTGGGCACTTCCAGCGTGCTGGCGGCGTCGTCGCCGTGCAGGCCGGTCTCGCGCAGGAAGAAGTCGAACTGCCCGCAGCTGGTCAGCGTGGCCGAGGTCAGCACCGCGCCGCGCACCGCGCTCCACAGGTGCTTGCGCAGCGCGCTGCCGGGCAGCACCGGGCTGGCATGGGCCTGCAGCAGGTCGTCCTGGCCTTCGCGGGTTTCGAGCGTGAACCACTTCGCGGCAGGCACCGCGCCCGGCGCGCTGTCCTGCAGCAGCAGTTGGGCCGTGGCCAGCACCTGGTCGAGCCGGGGCGCGAGCATGCCGATCTGCGCATACAGCGCGGACAGGCGCCGCGCCTCGTCGGGCTTGTCGCGCATCTCGGCGCGCAGCGCCTTGGCGATGGCGCGCAGCGCGCCGGCAAAGCCCTCCGCATGGTGGGCGAGCTGGCCCAGCGGCTCCTGCAGTGCCTCGGGCAGTTCACCGCGCGGCAGGCGCACGTGCGCCGGGCCCCAGCCGCCCTGCTGGGCATGCAGCGCGCTGCCGTAGAGGTCCTGCACCAGGCGGCCGACGTCGATCAGCGCCTGCCGCAACTGCGCCGCGTGGCGCGGGACGTCGGCGATTTCCTGCACCGCCAGCAGGCCGCCGACGCGCAGCGCGCGGCTGGCCAGGCGCTCGACCCAGGCGTGGCGGCCCAGGTCCATGCTGCAGGCGAACTGGTCCAGCGCGGTGCCGGGCAGGTGGTGCGCCTCGTCCAGCACCAGCAGGCAGTTGTCCAGCTCGGGCAGCACCCGCGCGCCGAGCGAAGACAGCAGCAGGTCGTGGTTGGCGACGATCACCTGCGCGCCGACCAGCTCCTTGCGCTTGTCGAAATAGGTGCACTGGCTGAAGGCGGGGCAGTACTTGCCGGTGCAGGTGGCGGCCTCGGCCGCGACCGGGCCCCAGACCTCGTGCGCGGGCGGCGTGTCGAGCGAGTCGCGGTCGCCGTCCCAGCCGCCCCTGGCCAGCGCCTGCGCCATGCCGGAATAGAACTGGATGCGCGCCTCGGTCTCGTGCGCGGGCCGGGCCGCGCGGGCGGCGGCTTCTTCCTCGGCGAACAGGTCGTCCTCGTCGGCGGCCTCGCCGGTGCCGGCCAGGCGTTCGAGCTTGAGCTTGCAGACATAGCGCCCGCGCCCCTTGGCCAGCGCAAATCTGAACGGCTGCGGCAGCAGCGCGGCCAGCGCCGGCAGATCCTTGGTGCAGAGCTGTTCCTGCAGCGCCACGGTGGCGGTGGAGATCAGCACCCGCGTGTTGCGCGCCAGTGCCAGCGTGATCGCCGGCACGCAGTAGGCCAGCGACTTGCCCACGCCGGTGCCGGCCTGCACCACGGCGATGGCGCGCACCGGGGCGTCGTCGCCTTCCTCGACCTTGCCCAGCGTGGCGCTGGCAAAGGCCTGCGCCACCTGCTCGGCCATGCGGCGCTGGCCGGGCCGGCTGCGGAATCCGGCGGTGGCATTCACCGCTTCGTCGAAGGTGTGCAGGGCCGCGGCGGACCACTCGGTGGAAGACATGGGGGGCGAAATGAAGGATGAACGCCCTAGCCGAACTGCACGCAGCGCATGCTCAGGGTGCCGGCGTGGAAGCTCTCGAACACCGTGCGCGCGCGCTCCGCCGGCCCCGCCGCGCCCGGCGCGTACAGGAAGGGGTAGTCGTGGTCCGGCGTGGCCACCGCGGTGTCGGCTCCCGGCAGCTTCCGGTAGCCGAGCAGGGCCTGGTCGTCGCGTGCGGCCTGCGCCAGGTCGGACAGCGTGGACAGGGCCGAGGTGGTGCCCAGGACGGAGGAGGTCATGAGGAAATGGCGGCGGTGGTGCATCAGGGGCTGTGCCGGGTCACCCTTCGTCCGGCACCTGCTTGAGTTCTTCCATCCACACCGCCGCTTCGGAATCGCTCGGTGCGCGCCAGTCGCCGCGCGGCGAGAGCGAGCCGCCCGAACCCACCTTGGGCGCATTGGGCACGCAGCTGCGCTTGAACTGGCTGGTCTTGAAGAAGCGCCACAGGAAGGTGCCCAGGTGCTGCTTGATCTGGGCCAGCGTGTACTGGTTGTGCACCGGCAGGTCGTCGGGCCAGGCGCCGCGGAGGCGGTCGCCCCAGGCGCAGTGCGCCAGGAAGGCCACCTTGCTCGGCCGGTAGCCGTAGCGCAGCACGTAGTAGAGGTGGAAGTCCTGCAGCTCGTAGGGGCCGATCGTGTCCTCGGTCCTCTGGCCGGGCTGCGCCGCCATGGCACTATTATTTTGATAGCTAGAAGCCCAGGTGTTACCTGGGCTTGAAGATGATTTTGCTTGTAATTCGCCCGGCAGCGCGCCGTGCGGCACCAATTCGGGGCTGACCTCGGTCTGGACGATGGCGCGCAGCACCGCGCTGCCCTCGGCGCCCAGCAGCGTCTGCTGCGCCACCCAGCCCACCAGGTGCTTGATCAGCGTCTTGGGCACGCTGGCGTTGACGTTGTAGTGCGACATGTGGTCGCCCACGCCATAGGTGCACCAGCCCAGCGCCAGCTCGCTCAGGTCGCCGGTGCCGGCGACGATGGCGTTGTGGAAATTGGCCAGGCGGAACAGGTGGCTGGTGCGCTCGCCGGCCTGCACGTTCTCGAAGGTGATGTCGTAGACCGGCTGGCCGTCGTGGAACGGGTGGCCGATGTCCTGCAGCATCTGCAGGCAGCTCGGGCGGATGTCGATCTCGCGCGCGCTGCAGCCGATGGCGGCCATCAGCCGGTGCGCCTGCGCCAGCGTGCGCTCGCTGGTGGCGAAGGCCGGCATGGTGTAGCCCAGGATGTGGCTGCGCGGCAGCCGCAGCCGGTCCATCGCCTGCGCCAGCACCAGCAGCGCATGGGTCGAGTCCAGCCCGCCCGACACGCCGATCACCACCTTGCGGATGCCGCTGGCCTCCAGCCGCTGCACCAGCGACTGCACCTGGATGTTGAACACCTCGCGGCAGCGCTCGTCGCGCGTGGCCGCATCGGCCGGCACGTAGGGAAAGCGCTCCACGCGGCGCAGCAGGCCGCGCGCCTGCTGCGGCACCGGCAGGTCGAAGGCCACCGTGCGCCAGCCCTGCAGCGCGGCCTGGTGCTGCCGCACCGAATCGCCGAAGCTGCCCTGGCGCATGCGCTCGCGCGAGAGGCGCTCCAGATCGGCATCGGCGGCGATCAGGTGCGAGGCGTTGGAGAAGCGCTCGCTCTCGGCCAGCAGCTCGCCGCTCTCGTAGATCAGCGCCTGGCCGTCCCAGGCCAGATCGGTCGTCGACTCGCCGATGCCGGCCGACGAATACAGGTAGGCCGCCAGGCAGCGCGCCGACTGCTGGCTGACCAGCTGGTGCCGGTAGCCGGCCTTGCCGACGGTGATGTTGCTGGCCGACAGGTTCACCAGCACCGTGGCGCCGGCCAGCGTGGCGGTGCTGCTGGGCGGGATCGGCACCCACAGGTCCTCGCAGATCTCCACATGGATCCTGAGCAGCGGCAACTGCCGCGCCTGGAACACGATGTCGGAGCCGAAGGGCACGCCCTCCTGCCCGCACAGCGTGATCGCGCGGCTCAGCGCGCTGCCCGCCGCGTTGAACTGGCGCGCCTCGTAAAACTCGCCATAGTTCGGCAGGTAGGTCTTGGGCTGCACCCCCAGCACGCGCCCGCCCGCCACCAGTGCCGCGCAGTTGAACAGCCGGTGGTCCACCCGCAGCGGCAGCCCCACGATGGCCACCGCCGCCACGTCGCGCGAGGCCTCGACAACCGCCTGCAGCGCCGCCTCGCAGGCATCGAGCAGCGCCGCCTGGTGGAACAGATCGTCGCAGGTATAGGCCGACAGCCCCAGCTCCGGAAAGGCCACCACCACCGCGCCGCCGGCCGCCGCCTCGCGGAACAGGCGGATGGTTTCCGCCGCGTTGAACACCGGGTCCGCCACGCGGTTGCGCGGCACGGCCACCGCCAGGCGCGCGAAGCCGTGGCGGTAGGGGTTGGAGAAGGGCAGTTGCGCAAGATCGTTCACCGGAAGAGTCCTCGGTCGGGTGGCTGCGACGCTACTGTATGACAAGCCCTCTGCGCGGCTCGTGCCCGTCGCTATTGCGCAAGGTAGCGGGCGATCACCTTGGGCAGCGCCTGCCGCTGCGCGCGCTGCAACTGCTCCAGCAGGCCGTGGTGGGCCTGCGGCAGGCCATAGCGGGACTGCAGATCGCGCCGCATCCGCCCCAGCAGCGCCGCGGCCATCTCGGCATCGGCCAGCGCCCGGTGCGCGCGGCCCGTGCACGCCAGGCCATGCAGCGCCGCCAGCGCCCCGAGCTTGTGGCTGCGCGCCTCGGGATAGAGCCGCCGCGCCAGCAGCAGGGTGCAGACGAAGGGCTGCGGCGCCGCCTGGCCGATGCGCCCCAGCTCGGCCGCCCAGAAGCGCCGGTCGAACGACGCGTTGTGCGCCGCCATCGGCGTATCCCCCACGAAGCGCGCCGCATCCGCCATCACCCGCTCGGCCGGCGGCGCCGCCGCCACCATCGCGTTGCTGATGCCGGTGAGGGATTCGATGAACGGCGGAATGCGCACCCCCGCATTCATCAGGCTCTGGAAGCGGTCCACCACCTCGCCGCCCTCCACGAGCACGATGGCCACCTCGGTGGCCCGGTCTCCGTTCAGGGGCGACAGGCCGGTGGTTTCGAAGTCGATGACGGCAGTGCGGGGCATGGGGTGGGGAGGTGGGTGGCGGCTCTGCCGATCAGAACACGGGCAGGGCGACTTGATCCCTCAGACCCAACAAACCTATGCCGGCAGAGCCGGAATCCCGCTGAACTCCGCCCTTATCGCCTCCGTGTGCTGGCCGATGCCGGGCACACGACCCAGCTCCCGTGGCTCCTTGCGGAAGATGGCCGGCGGGGCAACTACTTGGGCGTTGCCGTGGACGGTGGGCACTGTCGCACGCCGCAAGTGCGGATGGGAGGACAGCTCCTGGACACCGTTGACCGCGGCGAACGCCACCTGCGCCATCTGGAGTTTCTGCCGGACCTCTGCCGGCGCCATGCAAGCCAGGATGGCCTTGATCTCCGTGTCCAGGGGGTCGCGGTGTTCGACCCGCAGCATATTGCTGGCGAATTCGGGGCGGCCGAGCAGGCCCGGCCGGCCCAGCACCTGGGTGGCAAAGCGTTTCCACTCGCCATCGTTTTGTACCCCGATCAGGATGGTGGCTTCATCCCCTACCTCGCCTCCTACCCGATACGCGCCATAGGGGGCGATGGTCGGATGGGCCAGGCCGACCCGCGGCCAGGTGGTGCCGGCATAGTCGTAGTGCAGCAGCGGCACGGTCATCCAGTCGCACATCGCGTCGAACAATGACACATGGATTGCGCTGCCTTCGCCGGTGCGCTCGCGCTGGAGAAGTGCCTCCAGGATGGCTGCGTGGGCATACATGCCGGTCCCCACGTCACAGGCCGAAATGCCGATCCTGCCCGGTGTCTCTGGGCTACCCGTGACTGAGCAGATGCCGCTTTCTGCCTGCACGAGTAGGTCGTAGGCGCGCATGCCGGCATAGGGGCCCTCTTCTCCATAGCCGGAGATGTCGCAGGTGATGAGCCGGGGGTGCAACTGGCGCATCTTTTCCCAGCCGAAACCCGCTCGGACGGCTGCGCCAGGCCCCAAGTTCTGGATGAGCACGTCTGCCCGGGCGATCAAGCGCTGCAGCAGCGCGGCATCCTCCGGCTGGGTGTAGTCCAGCACCACGGATTCCTTGCCCCGGTTCAGCCAGACGAAGTAGGTGCTGTCGCCGTTAACCGCCTTGTCGTACCCGCGCGAAAAGTCGCCTTCGGGCCTCTCGATCTTGATCACGCGCGCGCCGGCATCCGCCAGCCGGCTGGATGCGTAGGGCGCCGCCGCTGCCTGCTCGACTGCGACAACGGTCACGCCTTTAAGGGGGTAGCCCATCTGATACTCCAATTGCAAGAAACAAGAACAGCTGGCGGCCGCAGTATGCTTGCCCGCCGCTGAGCACGGATCGACCGACGAGGGTGCTTCCGGTGAGGCGACCGCGTCACCGGGCACCCTGCGCTTCCGTGCCAGGCAGCAACTCGGCATTGTGTTCCCCCAGCCGCGGCGGTCCCCGGCGGATCGAGGCGGGTGAGTCGGAAAACATGACGGGCGCGTCCGGCATCACCAACGTGCCTTCCGTTGCATGTGAAAACTCCCGGAAGAATCCCCGCTGCCGGAGGTGCGGGTCCTGCCGCAGCCCTTCAAGGCTGTGAATGGGGCCGGCCGGTACGTCGGCGGCCTGCAGGGCTGCAAGCCATTCGGCCGTGGTCTTGCCGGCCAGGCCTTGTTCCACGGCCTCATAGAGCACACCGATGTGCCGCATGCGCTCACCGATGCTTGTGAAGCGCGGGTCCGCGCATAGCTCCGCCCGGCCGATCAACTCGAACAGCCGGCGCCATTGGCCGTCGGTGTTCGCGATGATGCTGATGTGCCCGTCCCGTGTCGCCAGCGGGCGGTGATGGGGGGAGAACATCCGCGCATACCCTTCCCAGGGTGGGCCGGCATCGCCAGTGGGCTGCAGCACGCCGTCTGCCAGATGCTCCAGGAGGTTGAAGGAGGCCATCGTTTCCAGCATCGGCACCTCGACCTTCTGGGCGCGGCCGGTGCGTTCGCGGTGCAGCAGCGCTGCCGTGATGCCTTGGGCCAGATAAACGCCGCACAGCTTGTCCGACAGCAGCATCGGCGCGTAGGCTGGCTGGCCCGAGGAGGCAGCATTGATGCCGGTAATGCCGCTCAGGCCCTGAATGATGTCGTCATAGGCGGGGCGGTCGAAGTAAGCGCCGCCGGCCCCGAAGCCCTGAGCCGCAGCGTGAACCAGCCGGGGAAATGCTCCCTGCAACTGCTCGTAGGACAGGCCGAGCCGGGCCAGCGCAGTGCTGCGCATGTTGTGCACGAAGACATCTGCCGAAATCAGCAGCCGCCGAAGCTCCTGCGCTCCGGCCTTCGACTTCAAGTCCAGCACGACGCTGCGCTTGTTGCGGTTCAGATTGAGGAAGAAGGAGCCCATGCCCTTGTTCCTGCTGGCACCGATGCCGCGGGTGGGGTCGCCCTCCGGTGGCTCGACCTTGATGACCTCGGCGCCCATGTCGCCCAGCATCTGCGTGGCGACGGGACCGAAGACGAAATTCGATATGTCAATGACGACAATGCCTGCGAGGGGGCCCGTACTCATGCCGTAGTCCCCTGGCATGCGGCCTGCGCGGCCTTGAGCACGTCGCTGCCGATGATGATCTGTTGCACCTCCGTCGCTCCCTCATAGATGCGCAAGGCGCGGATGTCCCGGTATAGCTTTTCCACTTTTGCGCCCACCCGGACGCCTTCGCCCCCATGGATCTGCACCGCCGCATCGATGACGGTCTGCGCGGACTCTGTTGCCGCCAGCTTGGCCATGGCGGCCTCCCGCGTGATGCGCCGGCCTCGGTCCTTCATCCACGCCGCGCGGTACACCAGCAGGGCCGCTGCGTCGATGGAGCAGGCCATCTGTGCGATCTTCGACTGGGTGAGCTGAAGGGCGCCCAGTGTGTTGCCGAACATCTGGCGTGTGTTGGCTCGCTGGACGGCTGCATCCAACGCCGCCCGCGCGAAGCCGAGCGCGGCAGCGGCAACTGATGTGCGGAAGATGTCCAGTGTCTGCATGGCCAGCTTGAAGCCGCCGCCCTCGACACCGAGCAGCCGCATGGACGACACCCTGCAGTCCTGGAACCGTATGCGTGCCAGCGGATGCGGTGACATGACGTCCAGCCGCTCCGCGACGTCGAGACCAGGAGTAGTTGCCTCCACGATGAAGGCAGAGACCCCGGCGGAGCGCTGCGTGCCGGGAGCTCGGGCGAATACCACGTAGAAATCAGCGATGCCGCCATTGGAAATCCACGTTTTCTCACCGTTCAGCACGTAGTGGTCGCCCAGGCGTTCGGCCGTGCAGGCCATGGCGCTCACGTCGGACCCCGCGATCGGCTCGGAGAGGGCGAAGGCTGCGATGCTCTGGCCGGCCACGACCCGCGGCAGGTATTGGGCACGTTGCTCGTCCGTGCCGGCCAGGGAGATCGCGCCCGAGCCCAACCCCTGCATGGCGAAAGCGAAATCCAGCAGGGCGTGGTGACGTGCCAGTGTCTCTCGTGCGATACAAATGGCACGGCAGTCCAGCCGATGGCTGGAGCCGTCGGCCATGTCCACGCACAGCCGGAGGAAGCCGGCATCGCCCAGCGCCCGGACGATGCTCCGGCACGATTGGTCGACGGTCGCCCGGGAGGGTTGGTTGTCGGCCAGCCCAGGCACTGCCAATGCGTGTGCCCACCGGTCGAGGTCAGGGCCCAGGGCGCGGTGTCGGTCGTCCAGAAAGGGCCAAGCAAGATGGGCGAAGTGGAGATCTTCTGTCATGGCGCCGGTGAGAAAGAAGTGCTGGACAAATTGTGCTACTGCGCAGTAGCATTAATTTAGCGTACATCCTTGGTACTACGCCAGCGGGTTATTCCGCAGTGCCAGGATGAAGCCCCAACGTTCAGGAGATCAAAGCGTGGGTCGGAAAAAACAGATCGGCACCCCGGTCGGAGACGAGAAACAGCTAGGCATCCTGGATGCCGCGGCCGCTGTCTTCATGAAACTCGGTTTCGCGGGAGCGTCGCTGGACGACGTCAGCGACAACTATGGAGGCGCCTCCAAAGGCATCATCTACTACCACTTTCGCAGCAAGACCAGCCTGTTCTTTGCCGTGCAACGTCGTGCGATGGAGCTGACGCGCGAGGCCATCGCGGGTATCGCTACCGGCCCAGGGCCGGCGCGGGAGCGGCTGGAGCGCATGGCCGTTGCGCATACGCTGCTGATGATGGAGCACCTGGACTACCTGCGTGTCGCGGCGCAGGGCCTGGAAATGCACCTGAGCGGCCGCACCACAGAGGACGAGCGCCGCGAGATCGCCAGCATCACCGCGCTGCGGGATGGCAACGAAAAGCTCTACCTGGGTGTGCTGAATGAAGGAGTTAAGACTGGCGAGTTCCGTCGCGTCAACGCCCGCGTGGCCGTCAAGCCGTTGCTGGGTGCGCTCAACTGGACCTCGCGCTGGTACCACCCCCGCGACGGCGAGACCAGCGCCGACCGCAAGAAACTGGCTGAGGAGATCGGGCGCTTCGCAGTACACGCCTTTCTGCCCGAACGTGTGCTCAAGTCCGCACCATGACCCGGACAGTGCTTGTTGAGAAGGCCGGCCCGGTCACCACCATCGTCATCAACCGGCCTGAGGTAAGGAACGCGCTGGACCTGGAAACCACCGCAGCGCTTGGCACAGCCCTGCGCGCCTTCGAACGTGATGAGGCGGCGCGCGTGGCGGTTCTGTGCGGGTCCGGCGGTGCTTTCTGCGCCGGTGCCGACCTCAAGGAACTGGCGTCCGGTGCCGTCTACGAGGCGTGGGCCGGCGAGCATGGCCCGTTTTCGCGGCCACTCGCCAAACCGGTGATCGCCGCCGTCGCTGGGCACGCATGCGCCGGTGGGCTGGGGCTGGCCCTTTGGTGCGACCTCCGCGTGGCCGAACGCTCGGCCACCTTTGCTGTGCTGTCCCGCCGGTGGGGTGTGCCGATGAGCGACGGTACTACCGTACGGCTACCCCGGCTCATCGGCATGAGCCGCGCACTGGACATGCTGCTCACCGCGCGATTGGTGGACGCGGAGGAAGCCCTCGCCATGGGCCTCGCCAACCGTCTGGTGGAGGACGGAAAGGCCCGCGCGGAAGCGGAGGCGCTGGCCCTGGCCATGTGCGAATTCCCGCAGATCGCTATGCGGTCGGACCGCATGTCCGTCTATGGACAGGGAGGGATGTCGCTGGCGGATGCCCTGGCCGCGGAAGATCTGCTTGCCACTCAGGCCAAGGAGCAGGAGGCCATGGTCGGTGCCGTGCGCTTTGCCGCCGGCAGTGGCCGCCACGGGGCCCTGCCATGAAGGCGGTCGTTGTCAGGCGGTTCGGGCTCGACCACGCCGCACTGGAAGACGTTCCGCGCCCGGAGCTCTGCCCCTACGGGGTACGCATTCGCGTGCATGCGGCGGGCGTCAGTTTCGCCAATCTGCTGGTCATCGAGGGCAAGCACCAGAACCGTTGGGAGCCGCCATTCACGCCAGGTACTGAGGTGGCCGGCGTGGTGCTGGAAAGCGGCGCCGGTGCGGATCGCTTCCGTGCTGGGGATCGGGTGGTCGCGGGGGTACGCAAGGGGGGGTTCGGCGAGGAAGTGGTCGTGACGCAAAACAATGTCTTCGCGTTGCCCGATACGGTTGATTTCGATGCCGCCGTGCATTTCCCGACGATCTATGCGACCGCCTATTGCGCGCTCAAGTGGCGTGCCCGGCTGCAGCCCGGCGAGATCCTGTTAGTGCACGGTGCTGCCGGTGGCAGCGGCCTGGCCGCCATCGAAATCGGCAAGCTGCTGGGCGCCCTGGTGATCGCCAGCGCCAGCAGCGAACAGAAGCTTGCGGCCGCCGCCGACCATGGTGCCGACCTCTGCATCAACTACCGCAACGGAGGCTTCCGCGAGCAGGTGCTTGCAGCGACGGGTGGTCGCGGAGCCGACGTGATTTTCGATCCCGTGGGGGGCAGCACCTTCGACGAGTCCCTGCGCTGCATCGCGCCCGACGGCCGGATCATCCCCATGGGCTTCGCAGGCGGAACCGTCCCCTCGGTGCCGGCCAACCTGGTTTTGGTGAAGAACATCACCGTCATTGGCATCTACTGGGGCTATTACATGGGCTGGGCACGCCAACTGCCTCCGCCCGGCATGGAGGCGCAGGTACGCGAAGCCTTCGACGAGATGCTGGGCTGGGCCGCGGGCGGCTGGCTGCGGCCCCATACCCAGCAGGCCCATCCCCTCGCTGATTTCCGGGAAGCACTCGCTGCCATCAGCAATCAGAGCGTCATCGGCCGGTGCGTTCTAAATCCTTGAGCATGCCAGCATTCATCAACCTATGGGAGACGTCATGAAGTGGTTCATCAACACGATGGCCGGTTTTGCAATGGCAACTGCGGCCCTGACCACGCAGGCGCAGGGGGCCTTTCCCGACAAGCCCATCAGGCTCGTAGTGCCCTATCCGCCGGGATCCGGGACGGATACTGTGGCCCGATACACCGCCAGGCGCCTGGAAGGTGCTCTGAAGCAGCCGGTTGTGGTCGAGAACAAGGCGGGCGGCAATGCCATCATCGCAGTGCAGACCGTCATCGGCTCGCCGGCCGACGGGTATACGTTGCTTTGGGCGGCCAACGGGCCGGTGACCACCAACGTGGCGCTCTACAACAAGCTGCCCTACGACCCCCTGGTCGACCTGATGCCGGTCGCCCGAGTGGCCTATTCCCCGATGGGACTCTTCGTGCCAGTCAACTCGCCCTTCAAGACCGCGACGGAACTGCTGAACGATACGAAGTCTCGCCCTAGCAAGCTGAACTATGCCAGCGGCAGTGCCACCTACAACATTGCGACCGAATGGCTGTTGTCGATAGCGGGCGGAAAGGCCACGTTGATCTCGTACAAGGGGGCCGCTCCGGCCGTTGCAGACGTTGCGGGCGGGCAGGTCGATTTCACCATCGTCGAACTCAGCGCAGCACTACCGCTCGTACAGGCCGGCAAGGTCCGTCTACTGGCGGTCACATCGGAGAAGCGGATGTCCTTACTGCCTGACACGCCCACCTTGCAGGAACTTGGATACAAGGACTTCTTCCAGGTCGCGTGGTGGGGTGTTTTTGCCCCAAAGTCCACGCCAAGGAACGTGCGGGATGTGTTGGAAAAGACCCTGCTGTCCATCTATGACGATGCGGAAAGCAAAGAATATCTGGACAGGAACAATTTCAACGCCTTCTTGGGCAATGCGGATGTCCTGAGAAAATTCCAGGAGTCCGAGATCAAGCGGGAATCGCGTTTGGTCACCGAGTTCAAGATCGAAAAAATGTAGTCCGGCTGCTATGGGACCACAGATCCTCTGACTCGTTTTGACTCGGGGGCGCTATCACGACGGCCGCATCCCATTCCGTGGTATAGGCCTACAGCTCCAGAGCAGACCTCAACATCAACGCTCAGCAAATACACGTGAGGCCATTTCAAAAGCATTCGCTTTGCACGATTAGCGAGAGCGCACAAGATCAAACATCAATATTCCCCGCCCGCAACGCATTGGTCTCAATGAAGTCCCTACGCGGCTCGACCTCGTCGCCCATCAGCATGGTGAACACCCGGTCGGCCTCGATCGCGTCGTCGATCTGCACGCGCAGCAGGCGGCGCACGTTGGGGTCCATGGTGGTTTCCCATAGCTGCTCGGGGTTCATTTCGCCCAGGCCCTTGTAGCGCTGGCGGGCGGTGACGCGTTCGGCTTCGCTGATGAGCCAGCGCATGGCCTGGCGGAAGTCGGTGACTTTTTCTTCCCGGGCCTTGTCGCCTTCGCCGCGCTTGACGGTGGCGCCGGGGGCGAGCAGGCCGTTGAAGGTCTGGGCGGCGCGGGCCAGGGCTTCGTAGTCGGCGCCGTGGACGAAGTCCTGGGTGATGACGCTGCTCTTGACGTTGCCGTGGTGGCGGCGGCTGATGCGCAGGATGGGCTTGTCGCTGCGCACGTCGAATTCGCTGCTGACTTCGGCCGGGATGCCGTTGGTGCTCAGTTCGCGCAGTTTGGCCTGCAGCGCGACGGCGCTGGCCTCTGCGGCTTCGACCGTGTCCAGGTCCAGCGCCACGCCGTCGGCGATGGCGCGCAGGGCTTCGGCGTCCATGAAGACGCCCAGGCGGGCGATGACCGCTTCGGCCAGCTGGTGCTTGTGGGCCAGGTCGTCCAGCGTCTCGGCGCTGAGCGTGCGCGGGGCGTCGCCGCCGGTGCTGACGCTGGCGTCCTTGAGCGCCACGCGCAGCAGGAAGCTGTCGAGCGCGCTGGCGTCCTTCAGGTACTGCTCTTCCTTGCCGACCTTGACCTTGTACAGCGGCGGCTGCGCGATGTAGATGTGGCCGCGCTCGACCAGTTCGGGCATCTGGCGGTAGAAGAAGGTCAGCAGCAGGGTGCGGATGTGGGCGCCGTCGACGTCGGCGTCGGTCATGATGATGATGCGGTGGTAGCGCAGCTTGGCGACGTTGAAGTCGTCCACGCCGGCGCTGCCGCCCACGCCGGTGGCCTTGCCGATGCCGGTGCCCAGGGCGGTGATCAGCGTGAGGATTTCGTTGCTGGTCAGGAGCTTTTCATAGCGCGCCTTCTCGACGTTCAGGATCTTGCCGCGCAGCGGCAGGATGGCCTGGAACTTGCGGTCGCGGCCCTGCTTGGCCGAGCCGCCGGCGGAGTCGCCCTCGACGATGTAGATCTCGCACAGCGCCGGGTCTTTCTCCTGGCAGTCGGCCAGCTTGCCGGGCAGGCCCATGCCGTCGAGCACGCCCTTGCGGCGGGTCATTTCGCGCGCCTTGCGGGCGGCCTCGCGGGCGCGGGCGGCCTCGACGATCTTGCCGCAGATGATCTTGGCGTCGTTCGGGCGCTCCAGCAGGTAGTCGGTGAGCAGGCGGCCGACGATGTCCTCGACCGGCGCGCGCACTTCGCTGGAGACCAGCTTGTCCTTGGTCTGGCTGCTGAACTTGGGCTCGGGCACCTTCACGCTCAGCACGCAGCACAGGCCTTCGCGCATGTCGTCGCCGGTGACTTCCACCTTGGCCTTCTTGGCCAGCTCGTTTTCTTCGATGTACTTGTTGATGACGCGGGTCATCGCGGCGCGCAGGCCGGTCAGGTGGGTGCCGCCGTCGCGCTGCGGGATGTTGTTGGTGAAGCAGAGCACCTGTTCGGTGTAGCCGCTGTTCCACTGCATCGAGACTTCCACGCCGATGTGCGTGCCGGGAATGCCGCCGTAGGTCTCGGCCGGCTTCTCGCCCGCGGCGTAGAAGGGCGTGGGGTGCAGGACGGTCTTGCCCTTGTTGATGAACTCGACAAAGCCCTGCACGCCGCCGGCGCCGGAGAAGTCGTCTTCCTTGCCGGTGCGCTCGTCCTTCAGGCGGATGCGCACGCCGTTGTTCAGAAAGCTCAGCTCGCGCAGGCGCTTGGCCAGGATCTCGTAGTGGAAGTCGTGGTTTTCCTTGAAGATCTCGGTGTCGGGCAGGAAGTGCACCTCGGTGCCGCGCTTCTCGGTGTCGCCGGTGATCTTCATGGGCGAGACTTCCACGCCCTCCTGCACCTGGATGATGCGGTTCTGCACGAAGCCCTTGCTGAACTCCAGCACGTGCACCTTGCCTTCGCGGCGCACCGTCAGGCGCAGCATCTTCGACAGCGCGTTGACGCAGGACACGCCCACGCCGTGCAGCCCGCCCGAGACCTTGTAGCTGTTCTGGTTGAACTTGCCGCCGGCGTGCAGCTCGGTCAGCGCGATCTCGGCGGCGCTGCGCCGGGGTTCGTGCTTGTCGTCGAACTTGATGCCGGTCGGGATGCCGCGGCCGTTGTCGGTGACGCTGATCGAGTTGTCGCTGTGGATGGTGACGACGATGTCGTCGCAGTGGCCGGCCAGCGCCTCGTCGATGGAGTTGTCGACCACCTCGAACACCAGGTGGTGCAGGCCGGTGCCGTCGGAGGTATCGCCGATGTACATGCCGGGCCGCTTGCGCACAGCCTCCAGGCCTTCGAGGATGGTGATGGAGCTGGCGCCGTAGGCGTCGGACGTGAGCTCCACCGGTACCGCGTTGTCCATCTCGGGCTCGTAGACGGGCTCGGTGTGGGGCGCCGCGGCGGCGTTCGGCTGGGGCTTGGAGCTGTCGGTCATGTCATTCCCTTGCGGCCCGGCCCGCGGGGGGCGGGGCATTTTTAAGCCAAAAAGGCTTGAAGCCCAGGTGTTGCCTGGGCTATTAGCTATTGTTTATATAGCAAATCGTCATCGCCTGCAGGTGCGGGGGATCTCAGATCCGCATCGGCATCACGACGTACTTGAAGTCGGCGTTCTCGGGGATGGTCAGCAGCGCGGAGCTGTTGGAGTCGGCGAGTTCGAGGGTCACCATGTCCTGCGACATGTTGGCCAGGGCATCGATCAGGTAGGTCACGTTGAAGCCAATCTCGATGGTGTCGCCACCGTAGTCGATGTCGAGTTCGTCCTGCGCCTCTTCCTGCTCGGCGTTGTTGCTGGCCACGCGCAGCGTGCCCGGCTCCAGGTTCAGGCGCACGCCCTTGAACTTCTCGCTGGTCAGGATGGCGGTGCGCTGCAGGCTGCCCAGCAGCGGCGCGCGGCCCAAAGTGACGCTGTTCTTGTGGTTCTTGGGGATCACGCGGTTGTAGTCGGGGAACTTGCCCTCGACCAGCTTGGTGACGAACTCCATGCCGCCGAAGCCGAACTTGGCCTGGTTGCTGGCGAACTGCATCTCGATGCGCGGCGGGTTCTCGGCGTCGCCGGCGTCGCTCAGCAGGCGCTGCAGCTCCAGCACGGTCTTGCGCGGCAGGATCACCTCCTGCTTGGGCACTTCCACGTCGAGCTGGGCCGAGGCAAACGCCAGGCGGTGGCCGTCGGTCGCCACCAGCGACAGGGTCTTGCCCTCGGCCACGAACAGGATGCCGTTGAGGTAGTAGCGGATGTCGTGCACCGCCATCGAGAACGACACCTGGCCCAGCAGGCTCTTGAGCGTCTTCTGCGGCACGCTGAAGGCCGGGCCGAAATTGGCCGCCTCCTGCACCAGCGGGAAGTCCTCCGCCGGCAGCGACTGCAGCGTGAAGCGGCTCTTGCCGCCCTTGAGCACCAGCTTGCCGCCGGTGGATTCGAGCGACACGGTCTGGTCCGCCGGCAGGGTGCGCAGGATGTCGATCAGCTTGCGCGCGCCGATGGTGGTGGCGAAGCTGCCCTCATCGCCGCCGAGCGGAGCCACGGTGCGGATCTGGATCTCGAGGTCGCTGGTCGTGAGCTGCACCTGCGGGCCGGTCTTGCGGATCAGCACGTTGGCGAGGATGGGCAGCGTGTGCCGCCGCTCCACGATGCCCGCCACCGCTTGCAGAGCCGAGAGCAGCGTTTCTTGGGTGGCCTTCAGGACGATCATGTCAACCTCTTCTCCAGAATGCGTTGTCGATGGGATGCGGCGCCCGCGCTGCGCGGGGACCATCCGGCATTTTCGCCGGTTTCAGGGGTGGTTTCGGGTCGGTCCGCATAGGCGGCAGACCTAGCCCTTGAGCGTCTGCTCCAGCACGTGCAGTTGCTGGTTCAGCTCGGTGAGCTGCTGGCGCTCGGCGGCGATCTTGCGCACCGCGTGCAGCACCGTGGTGTGGTCGCGCCCGCCGAACAGCTCGCCGATCTCGGGCAGGCTCTTCTGCGTCAGCTCCTTGGCCAGGTACATGGCAATCTGGCGCGGCCGCGCGATGCTGGCCGGGCGCTTCTTGCTGTACATGTCGGCCACCTTGATCTTGTAGTAGTCGGCCACCGTCTTCTGGATGTTTTCCACACCGATCTGCCGGTTCTGGATCGACAGCAGGTCGCGCAGGGCTTCGCGCGCGAGCTGGATCGAGATGTCCTTCTGGTTGAAGCGCGAATAGGCCAGGATCTTGCGCAGCGCGCCTTCGAGTTCGCGCACGTTGGAGCGCACGTTCTTGGCGACGAAGAAGGCGACCTCCTCTGGCATCTCGGCGGCTTCGGAGCGCGCCTTGTTGATCAGGATGGCCACGCGCATCTCCAGCTCGGGCGGCTCGATCGCCACCGTCAGGCCGGAATCGAAGCGCGACACCAGGCGCTCGTGGATGTCGGCCAGGCCCTTGGGGTAGGTGTCCGAGGTCATCACGATGTGGCTCTTCTTGGCCAGCAGCGCCTCGAAGGCGTTAAAGAATTCCTCCTGCGTGCGGTCCTTGTTGGCGAAGAACTGCACGTCGTCGATCAGCAGCAGGTCGAGCGAGTGGTAGCGCTCCTTGAACTCATCGAAAGTCTTGCGCTGGTAGGCCTTGACCACATCCGACACGAACTGCTCGGCATGGATGTAGAGAACTTTGGCGTCAGGCCGGTCGGCCAGCAGCTTGTTGCCCACCGCGTGCACCAGGTGGGTCTTGCCCAGGCCGACGCCGCCATAGATGAACAGCGGGTTGTACAGGTGGCCCGGCATGCCGGCCACGTGCATGGCTGCGGCGCGCGCCATGCGGTTGGCCGTGCCTTCCACCAGCGTGTCGAAGGTCAGCGCGGCATTCAGGCGGTTCTTGAACGCCGCCGGCGCGCTGTCGTCGCCCAGGGCCGCCGGCTCGGGCTGCGCGGGCGCTGCGGCGGCCGCCTGGGCGGCCGTCGGCAATGCGGGAGAAATGCTCGTGCGCACAGGCGCTTCACGCTGAGTGAGGGCTAACTCGAGCGCGACCGGCTGGCCGTAGATGCGCTCCAGCGTCTGGGCGATGCGGCCGGCGTACTGGGCGCGGATCCAGTCGAGCTTGAAACGGTTGCCGACGAACAGGGTGACGCGCGAGAGGTCTTCGGTCACCTGGGCCACCAGGGGCTTGATCCAGGTGTTGAACTGCTGCTCCGGCAGCTCCTGCGCCAGTTGCTCTATGCAGACCTGCCACAGGCTCTGGCCTGCGTCGTCAGGGGCGCCGGGGCCGGCGCCGGGGGGGAATCCCTCGGTCATGTAGGAGTAATAAGGAGGGTTTGGGAGAGGCGGTGCCGGTGTGGATAGGCACGGGGGCGAAAGCCGGGGATTCTAAATTATCAAGACCTTGTCCACAAGCCGGCCCGGAACCGGGAGGCTGCCTGTAACCTACCGCCGCGCGGGCCCAAGCATTGCCATGCGCTGCCAAGTTGATGATAATCATGGGTTTCCCTGAAAAGCGTTCAGGGGCCATACCACTGTAACCCCGCAGCTTTCCCGAGGAATTTGCCATGAAGCGTACCTACCAGCCTTCCAAGATCCGTCGCGCCCGCACCCACGGTTTCCTCGTCCGCATGAAGACCCGTGGCGGCCGCGCCGTCATCAACGCGCGCCGCGCCAAGGGCCGCAAGCGCCTCGCCGTCTGAGGGCGGGCGGACAGATCTGCTGCGCGGCGCGGCCCCGGCCGAACCGCTCGCCAAGATTTCTTCCCCGTTCTCCCCTGGCCCCACCTTTTCCGGTCTGCCGCCGGTGCGTCCCGCAGATGCCGCCGCATGGTTTCGCCCGTCCGTCCGGCGAGGATGATGGCGTGCAGCGTCTGAAGACCCGTCCGCAGTTCCAGGCCGTGCTGGCCGGCGGCATCGTGTCGCGCACCCCGCATTTCGCGCTGCACCGTCTGGTGCCCGGCGCGCCGGTGGACGCCGCGGCGCTCGCGACCCCTCTCTTCGCTCCGCAGGACGACGTCTGGCTCGGTGCGCTCGTGCCCAAGCGCTGGGCGCGCCGCGCGGTCACGCGCAACGCGATCAAGCGCCAGATCTACGCCGTCGGCGGCCAGGCCGGCGAGCACCTGCCGCGGGCCGCCTATGTGGTGCGCCTGCGCAGCACGTTCGACCGCGCCCGGTTCGTCAGTGCCAGTTCCGACGCTTTGAAGCGCGCGGTGCGGGCCGAGCTGCAGCAGTTGCTCGGCCGCGTGACCCGGGCGCCGGCGGCGGCAGAAGCGGCGACCGCATGATGCGCCGGCTGCTCATGGCCGCGGTGCGCGGCTACCGGCTGCTGCTGAGCCCGTGGCTGGGCAACGCTTGCCGTTTCGAACCGACCTGTTCCGCCTATGCGCTGCAGGCGCTGGAGCGCCACGGCGCGGCCGCCGGCAGCTACCTGACGCTCAGGCGCATCGCCCGCTGCCAGCCCTGGTGCGAGGGCGGCTGCGACCCGGTGCCCGACGCACCGCCGCGCCTGTTCTCCGGGCCGCGCTTCACTTCCTCCCAAAAGAAGACTTCTTCATGAACGACATCCGTCGCACCATCCTCTGGGTGATATTCGGCTTTTCCATGGTGCTGCTGTGGGACTGTCTCTTATACACATCTAAAAAAGGGGGGGGGGGGGGGGGGGGGGGGGGGGGGGGGGGGGGGGGGGGGGGGGGGGG
>NZ_JAELTO010000347.1 GCF_016428875.1 Xylophilus sp. ASV27 | reverse complement strand
CCCCCCCCCCCCCCCCCCCCCCCCCCCCCCCCCCCCCCCCCCCCCCCCCCCCCCCCCCCCCCCCCCCCCCCCCCCCCCCCCCCCCCCCCCCCCCCCCCCCCCCCCCCCCCCCCCCCCCTTTCCAAGCCGAAGACGGCATACGAGATTTCCTGTACGGTCTCGTGGGCTCGGAGATGTGTATAAGAGACAGACCCGTGACCGAGCGCGAGCATCGCATCGACCCCAGCGCCACGCTGCTGTCTACCACCGACATGCACAGCCACGTGCGTTACGCCAATGCCGCTTTCGTCAAAGTCAGCGGCTTCGACCGCGACGAA
>NZ_JAELTO010000346.1 GCF_016428875.1 Xylophilus sp. ASV27 | reverse complement strand
CCCCCCCCCCCCCCCCCCCCCCCCCCCCCCCCCCCCCCCCCCCCCCCCCCCCCCCCCCCCCCCCCCCCCCCCCCCCCCCCCCCCCCCCCCCCCCCCCCCCCCCCCCCCCCCCCCCCCATTTTCAAGCCGAAGACGGCATACGAGATTTCCTGTACGGTCTCGTGGGCTCGGAGATGTGTATAAGAGACAGCATTTATCCTGCCGCCATGCAACGACCCAACCTGATCTTCATCCTGGCCGACGACATCGGCTACGCCGACCTGGGCTGCACCGGCGCGCGCGACGCGGACAACCGGCCGGCCGACCCGTCGCCCCAG
>NZ_JAELTO010000345.1 GCF_016428875.1 Xylophilus sp. ASV27 | reverse complement strand
CCCCCCCCCCCCCCCCCCCCCCCCCCCCCCCCCCCCCCCCCCCCCCCCCCCCCCCCCCCCCCCCCCCCCCCCCCCCCCCCCCCCCCCCCCCCCCCCCCCCCCCCCCCCCCCCCCCCCTTTTTCAAGCCGAAGACGGCATACGAGATTTCCTGTACGGTCTCGTGGGCTCGGAGATGTGTATAAGAGACAGGGCCTGGTATGCGCTGTACGCACCGGCCGGCACGCCGCAGGCCGTCATCGAACGGCTCGGCGCGCAAACCCGCGCCGCCGTGGCCGACCCGGCCCTGCGCGAGCGCTTCGCGTCCATGGGCCTGGAG
>NZ_JAELTO010000046.1 GCF_016428875.1 Xylophilus sp. ASV27 | reverse complement strand
CCCCCCCCCCCCCCCCCCCCCCCCCCCCCCCCCCCCCCCCCCCCCCCCCCCCCCCCCCCCCCCCCCCCCCCCCCCCACCCACACTAGGTTCTCTTCGTCGGCAGCGTCAGATGTGTATAAGAGCCCGGCCCGACAGCGGCACCGTGTTCTTCGGCAGCACCATCGACCTGCTGCGCCACAAGGAGGCCGAGATCGCCCAGATGGGCATCGGCCGCAAGTTCCAGAAGCCCACGGTGTTCGAGCAGCTCAGCGTGTTCGAGAACCTGGAGCTGGCCCTGAAGACCCACAAGGGCGTGCGGCACTCGATGTTCTTCCGGCTCGACTCGGCCCAGCAGGACCGGCTGCTGGATGTGCTGCACACCATCCACCTCGCCGGCAGCGCGGCGCGGCGCGCCGGCGACCTGAGCCATGGGCAGAAGCAGTGGCTGGAGATCGGCATGCTGCTGATGCAGGACCCGAAGCTGCTGCTGCTCGACGAGCCCGTGGCCGGCATGACCGACGAGGAGACCGCGCGCACCGCCGAGCTGTTCCTGAGCCTCAAGGGCCGGCATTCGCTAATGGTGGTGGAGCACGACATGGGCTTCATCCGCAGCATCAGCGAGATCGTCACCGTGCTGTGCGACGGCGCCGTGCTGGCGCAGGGCACGCTCGACCAGGTCCAGGCCGACGAGCGCGTCATCGAAGTCTATCTGGGGCGGTGAAATGGAGTCGCCCCCAGGCTTCGCACTGCGTGTCCTCGCCGCCCCCCTTCGACGGGGCGCATCCGGCGGTCCGGCGAGGCCGGCTCCGCGGACGTCCGCGCGCGGCCCGCTCCGCGGCCGCTCGCTCCTTTGTGTATTGCGCGGTGCGGGCGGCGCACGGCGCGGGGGAAAACCGACATGCTGAGCGTCCACAACATCCACCAGTACTACGGCGGCTCGCACATCCTGCGCGACGTCAGCCTCACCGCCAGGGCCGGCGAGGTGACCGTCGTGCTCGGCCGCAACGGCGTGGGCAAGACCACGCTGCTCAAGTCGCTCATGGGCCTGGTGCCGATCAAGAGCGGCAGCATCGCCCTGGAGGGCCGCGAGATCCAGCGCGCCACGCCCTACCAGCGCGCCCACGCCGGCATCGGCTTCGTGCCGCAGGGCCGCGAGATCTTCGCGCGGCTCACGGTCGAAGAGAACCTGCGCATGGGCCTGGCCACCAAGCCCGGCGGCACGCCGGTGCCGCCGCAGCTCTACGAACTGTTCCCGGTGCTCAGGCAGATGCTGCACCGCCGCGGCGGCGACCTCTCCGGCGGCCAGCAGCAGCAGCTCGCCATCGCCCGCGCGCTCGCCGCCGGCCCCCGGCTGCTGGTGCTCGACGAGCCGACCGAAGGCATCCAGCCCAACATCATCAAGGACATCGGCCGCGTGCTGCGCCGCCTGGCCGACACCGGCCTGGAGGGCGTGAGCACCGGCCCCATGGCCGTGCTGCTGGTGGAGCAGTACTACGACTTCGCCGAGGAACTGGCCGACCAGTACCTGGTGATGGAGCGCGGCGAGGTCGTCGCGCGCGGGCCGGGCAGCGAGATGCGGGAGAAGGGCGTGCGGCAACTGGTGGCGATCTGAGGCCGCCCCCGAGCCTGGACGCGGCGCCCCCTACAACGCCCGGAACAGATGCGCATACAGCCGGCTCACGCCGAACGGCTCGCGCAGGCCGCGCAGGCGCAACTGCAGCCGGCCGGCCTCGTCGCGCTCGACGGTTTCCACCGCGTCGGCGCGCACCACGGTGCCGCGGTGCACCTGCCAGAACTGCTGCGGGTCGAGTTGCGGCAGCAGTTCCTTGAGCGGGGTGCGGATCAGGTATTCGCGCCCGGCGCTCAGCACGCGCACGTACTTGTCGGCGGCCTCGAAGGCCAGCACCTCGCCGATCGGCACCATGCGCACCACGGCGCCGTTGCTGCCGGCCTCGCTGGCGGGGATCAGGCGCAGGGGGGCGGCGGCGGGCGCCGGCGCGGGGGTGGCCGGCAGGGCGTCGAGCAGGCTGCGCAGTTGCCGGAAGGCGGCGTCGGCCGCCGGGTGCGCGGCCGGGCCGCGCCGGGCCAGCGCGGCCTGCACGCGCTCCACCGTCTTCTGCAGCCGCGCCGGCTGCACCGGCTTGAGCAGGTAGTCGACCGCCTGCGCCTCGAAGGCCTGCACCGCGTACTGGTCGTAGGCGGTGGCAAACACCAGGGCCGGGAAGGGCGCGTCGCCCGGCCACTCCTCGGCCAGCGCGGCGGCGGCGGCCAGGCCGTCCATGCCGGGCATGCGGATGTCCAGGAACAGCACGTCGGGCCGCCGCGCCAGCGCCGCGCGCACGGCGGAGGCGCCGTCGCCCACGGTGGGCAGCAGTTGCAGCGCGGGCCAGGCACGGTGCAGTTCGGCGGCCAGGGCCTGGGCCAGCAGCGGTTCGTCCTCGGCAATCAGGGCGGTGGGCGGGCTCATGCGGGGAGTGTCGGCGGGTTTTTCAAGGGAAATCGCAGTGTAGACCTAGTGCCGCCTGGGCTTTGTGCTATCAATTCCATAGTTGATCCAGCGCCGTAGGCGCTCAGCAGGCGCTCCCGTACCTGGCGCGTGCCAAAGCCGTGGCCGGGGGCGGCGGAGTCGAGCGCGCCGGGGGCCAGGCCGACGCCGCTGTCGCGCACCTCGATGCGGACCCAGGTCTGCGCGCCGTCGTGCTCGGTACTGGCGCTCACCTCGATGCGGCCGCCTTCGAGCTGGGGCTCCAGCCCGTGGCGGATGCTGTTTTCCACCAGCGGCTGCAGCAGCAGCGGCGGCACCGGCACCTCGCGCAGCGCGGCGGGCAGCGCGAGCGTGTAGTGCAGGCGCTCGCCCATGCGCACGGCCATCAGCGCGAGGTAGTCGTCCAGCCGCGCGAACTCGTCGGCCAGCGCATGCCAGGCCACGCGCGAGCCGCCCAGCGTGGCGCGCAGGTAGGCCACCAGGTGGTCCAGCATGGTTTCGGCGCGCGCCGGGTCGGTGGCGATCAGCATGCGCAGGTTGGCCAGGGTGTTGAACAGCATGTGCGGCTCCAGTTGCACCTCCAGCAGCTTGAGCCGCGCCTCGGCCGCCTCGCGCTGGGCCTGGGCGGCCCGGCGCGCGAGTTCGGCGCCGCGGCCGCGCGAGTGGAAGTAGTAGCTGATCACCACGCCGGCGACCAGGCTGATCAGCCAGGACGCGCGCATTTCGCGCTGGTTCGTGCCGCTCCAGCTCGACCAGCCGAACCAGGCGTCCGATGCGCTCGTGCCGGCCACGTAGCCGGCCACGATCGCGCCGGCCGTCAGCGCCAGCCCGCGCCAGCCGCGCGGCCAGCCGGTGCTGGAGCGCGGGTCGATCAGGAGGCGGCCGGCTTCGATCAGCGCCCAGGTGGCGGTGCCGATGCTGACCGAGTAGACCAGCGGGATTTCGTAGGGGCGCTCGGGCCGGAAGAAGTACTGCAGCGCCGAGATGGCGAGGCAGAAGGCCAGCACCTGCAGGTAGTGGCGCAGCAGGGCCAGGCCGTCAAAGCGCATCGCCCACCACCCCGCCGCAAGCGCGCCTGGCCTCAGCGCGGCAGATTTCAAGAGAAAAGCGCCGCAAGCCCAGGTGGATCATGGGGTATATGCTACGTAATTAATAGCAAATCCGGCGCCGGCCGCCTAGCGCCGCCCCGGGTCCTGCTGCCGCCGCAGCCGCTCGCGCTCGCGCTCCACCATGCGGTCGCGCAGGCCGCCGCCGCTGCCGAGCAGGAACACCGATATGCCGTGCAGCGCCAGCCCCAGCCCCCAGCCCAGCAGCGGAAACACCGACCAGCGCCGGTGCCCGAAGCCGTACTGCGAGATGGCGAAGATGAACAGGTTGACCAGCACGAACACCGCCGCATGGAGGTACCAGCCCAGCTTGGCGCCGGCACGCTTGCGCGCGATGCGCTCGATCTCGTCGGGGGTCAGGGGTGGATTCATGGCGGGGCGGTCGATTCTGTCATGAGCGGGCGCGCGCGGAAGACGCCCCGCCCGATGCACGGCCCTGGCGCCGCGCCAGCGTCCACAGGCGCAGCGCGCGGCCGGCGAAGATGCCGCTGAAGGCGCCGTACAGCGTGCAGACCGCCAGCGCGAACAGGGCGTCGCGCGCGCGCCCGGGATGCAGGGCCAGGGTGGCGCCGACCGCGTACTTGGTGAGGAAGATGCCCATCATCAGCGCCAGCGGCACATAGCTGCCGGGCAGGTGGAAGCTGCGGCGGGCCGGGTCGTAGCGGGTCTGGTCGTGCAAAGGAGTGCGCGACACCGCGAAGGCGGTCAGCGCGCCGGCGGCCAGCCAGCACAGCAGGTCCGGCGCCGAGACGCCGAAGGCCGACAGCACGCCCCAGCACGAGAAGCCCAGCATGGCCAGAGGCAGGAGGGTGGTGCGCTGCAGCGAGGCGGTGCGCGCCACCCGCTGCGACAGGCCCAGCCACAGCAGCAGGGCGAAGACGGCGAACACCCAGGTGGGGGTGTGAATGATGATCTGGTACAGCATGACGGTTCTCCTTGGAGTCCTAGAACACGAACCACTTGACGCCCAGCGTGAGGCTCGACCGCCAGAGCGCCCCGTACTCGCTCTGCGCGCCGCCACGGTTGAGCGCCAGCGAGACGAAGCCCGACAGCCTGGGCACGAAGCTCTTCTCGGCATAGGCCAGCGCCTGCCCGCTGTGGTCGCCCAGGTTCTGCGACCAACCCAGGCGCCAGTACAGCCCCGGGGTCTGCGGGTTGCTCTGCCAGTTCAGCCACAGGTAGTCGCGCCCCAGCAGCCGCGGCTGCTGGCCCAGGGCCTGGCCCAGCGCGGCCAGGCCCTGCGCCGGCAGCCGCTGGGCCAGCAGGCTGGCGGCGCGCGCCTGGTCGAAGTAGGCCCGGGCAGTGCCGGCGCCGTAGCCGCCGCTGCCGTGCAGGACTTCGGCGATCAGGGCCTGGCCGCTCTCCAGCGTGTAGCTGGCGCCCAGCAGCAGGTCCAGGCTGCGCGGGGCCGGCTGCTGCAGGCGGTAGAACGGCCCGGGCGCGCCCACCGGGTTGGGGCTGAGCAGGCGCGGCAGGCGCTGCGAGCCGAACTCGCCATACAGCAGCCAGGCGTCGTCCGGCGTGAGCTGGGCAAAGCCGCCGAGGAAAGGCGCGCCGCCGCGCTGCTGGCTGGCGATCAGGCTGAGCAGATGCGCGCGGCCCTGCTGGTCCAGCTTGAGCAGCACGCTGCGCCCGAGGTCTTCGGCCGGCAGTATCTGGCTGGTGGAAAACACGTAGGCGCCGGTGACGCGGAAGCTGCCCAGGCCCACGGTGCTGCGCACCAGATCGACGCCCGGCGTGGAGGCCAGCGGATTGGTGCGGCCGGCGTCGAAGTAGAACGGGTTGCTGGGCGAGCGGAAGTTGCCCGGCCCCCAGGTGAACAGCTCGCGCCCCACGGTCCAGGCGCTGTCGCCGTCCTTGTAGCGCGCGAAGCCCTGGCTGAGCCGCGCGCTGCCCGTGGCGTCGCTGCGGCTGTCGCCGTTGACCGTGCGCTCGCCGCGCTGCTCCAGCAGACGCGGGTTGGCCACGAACTGCCAGGGCCCTTGCTCGGCGCGCAGGTTGAAGCGGCCGTCGAACAGGCCCTGCGCGCCGCTCAGGCGGGCCACCGCGTTGCCGGGGTTGAGCACGGCGTCGCCGCGCACCTCGGTGCGCGCGGCGTAGAACCAGGACTCGAAGCTGCGGGTGACGCGCCAGCCGGGGTCTTCCGCGCCAAGTTCGCCTGCCTGCGCGCCGCAGCACGCCGCGGCCACGGCCCACGGCAGCCAGCGGCGCTTCATTGCAGGTTCCCCACGTCGAACTCGCTGGACGGGACGGCCTGCACTTTGATGTTGGTGTAGTCCATCACCGTCCTGGCGTCGGTCAGCGCGTCGGCGATGCTCATGCGGCTGATGAAGGCCACGCTGCGGCCGGGCAGCTTCACGGTGTTGCCGTATTCGAAGGTGGCGCTCTTGAGCTTCTTGCCCGACAGCGACAGGAACTCGGCCTGCACCGCCAGGCCGCGCCTGGCCGACACCCAGTAGGTGATGCGCTCGTAGGTGCTCTGGCGGTTGGCCGACTTCAGGTCCAGCACATGGCAGGGCTCATCGCCCACGGTTTCCGCGCGCAGGTAGGTGGCGCTGTAGTCGCGGGCGTAGTTCGTCGCGGCGATGTCGCCGATGGCGGCCTGCCCGGTCAGGCGCTGGCGCGGCGAGATGGCGACCGGCTTCTTCAGGCCCGGCCGGGTCAGCCACATGTTGCGCGCGACCTGCAGGATCTTCGCGCCCCGGCTGCTCGGCGGGTCCAGCACCTCGGCCACGCTGGATTCTCCGGATGCCTTCACCAGCAGGGTCTGGTCCTGCTGCTCGTCGGCGCCGGTGCCGCTGTTGTGCGCCCGCACCTGCCACACCAGGCCCGGCAGGCCGCCGCCCCGGCCCTGGTCGGCGGTCTTGAGCAGCTCCATCGCATCGGGCTCGGCGGCCTGCGCCGCTCCCGCGGCCAGCGCGGCGCCGCATGCGATGAGCAGGAAGGGTCGGCGGTCGAGCTTCATACGTGTCCCAGGGATTCGGTGATGGAATGGCGCGCGGCGCGGCGCGCCGGCAGAAAGGCGGCGAGCACCGACAGCAGCGCCAGCAGCGCGGCCACACGGGCGGTGCGCGCCAGATCGAAGCCGATATGGACTGGCACGCTGCTCGTGTTGCCGGGCGGCACGTAGCGGATGTCGGCCGCGTTCACGCCCCAGCGCGCGGCAGCGGTCACGGCCAGCCCGGCGGCGATGCCCACCAGCACCAGCAGCAGCGCCTCGCTCACGAACAGCGCCGTGACGCCGCCGCGGCGCACCCCGATGGCGCGCAGGGTGCCGATCTCGCGGGTGCGCTCCACCACCGCCATGCCCATGGCGTTGGCGATGGACAGCACCACGATGGACAGCACCACCGCGAACATCAGCGCAAAGATCATGTCGTACATGCCCTTGACCTGGCGGAAGAACGCCGACATCTGCTGCCAGGTACGCACTTCCAGGTCCAGCCCGGCCTGCTTGAAGTCGCCCTGCAACTGGTCGCGCAGCGCGGCCGACGCGCGCTCGTCGGGCGCGGCGGTGGCGTAGAGGTCCTGCATGCGCTCGGCGGCCGAATGGCCGGCCCGCGCCGGCGCGCCCGGCAGCAGCACCGTCAGCATGTCGGCGCGCCCCGGTGCATCGAGCAGGTTCTGCACCATCGCCAGCGGCATCAGCATCACCTTGTCGTTGCTGGCGCTGTTGCCGGTGTTGAAGGTGCCGGTGATGTCGACGTCCGCCGCATTGGCCTGGCCGTGGATGGTGCTGGCCAGCACCGAGGCCGAGTCGCCCACCTTCAGGCCCAGCACGTCGGCCAGGCCTTGCGCGGCGGTGACGCCGCCGGGCGCCGCATCGCTCAGGGCCCCCGGCGCATGGCGGAACGGGCCGCGCAGGGCGTCCAGGTCCTGCGGTGCAACGCCGGCCGCGATGAAGATGGTGCTGCTGCGGCCATTGGAGAGCAGGCCGGAGGCGCCCATCCTCGGCACCAGTAACGCGCCGGGCAGGCGCCGGGCGACGATGGCGCGGACCTTGGCGATGTCCTCGGCGCTCAGCAGGTATCTGTCGGGGTGCAGCCGGCCCTGGGTCTGCCAGCCGTTGCGGTTGATGCTCAGGTGGCCGATCAGCTCGCCGTGGATCGCCGCATTGCCCAGGCCCCGGTAGACCGCGCTGGTGTAGCCGGCGAACAGCGCCAGGGCGGCAAAGCCGAAGGCCAGGCTGGCGATGGTGACCAGGCTGCGGCGGCGGTTGCGCCAGAGGTTGCGCCAGGCCAGCGCGAATTGCATGCTCGTATTCACTGCGCGTACTCCTGGTAGGCATCGTTGGAGATCAGCCCGTCCTCCAGCCTGAGCTGGCGCGGCACGCGCGCGAGCAGGCGCGGGTCGTGCGTGGTGAAGATGCAGGTCACGCCGGTTTCCTGGTTCAGGGCCTCGATCAGGTCGATCACCTCATGGCTGGTCCTGGAGTCCAGGTTGGCCGTGGGCTCGTCGGCGATCAGCAGGCGCGGCGAGCCCGCCAGCGCGCGTGCGATCGCCACGCGCTGGCGCTGGCCGCCGCTCATGCGGTCCGGCCGGTGGTGCAGAAAGCTGCCCAGGCCGACCCGGCCCAGCCACTGCGCGGCGAGTTCGCGCGTCTCGGCGCTGCGCCGGCCCTGCACCTGCAGCGGCAGGCTCACGTTGTCGAGCGCGCTCAGCACCGGAATCAGGTTGAAGTTCTGGAACACGAAGCCGATCCTGCGGCTGCGGCAGTCCGACAGGGCGTCGTCCGACAGGCCGGCCACGTCCTGGCCGTCGAACGCGAGCGAGCCCTTGTCGGCGCTGTCGATCAGCCCGAGCAGGTTCAGCAGCGTCGACTTGCCGCTGCCCGAGGGGCCCCAGATGGCGATGAACTCGCCGCGCCGGATGTCCAGGTCGATGCCGCGCAGCGCGTGGATACGCGCCTCGCCCAGCGCGAAAGTGCGCTCGATCCGTCTCAGTTCGAAAAGATTCTCTTGGCTCGCCATGGGGTCCTCCATCGGTTCCGTGCGGCCTGGCGCGGCGACACGGTGCAATGGCGTGACTGTCCGCCGGGCGCGCGGCCGGCGCCATGCGGATGCGACGAAACGCGCCGCGGCGGAGTGAAACGGGTTGAAAGCGTCGCCAGTGGCGCGGGAGCCCGGCAGCCTGCTGGCGATAATCGCCGGCTGTTCTAGGAGCACCCGTTTGGATACCGTTCTGCTGGCCAAGGCCGCCGTCATGGGGGTCGTCGAAGGCCTCACCGAATTCCTGCCCATTTCCTCCACCGGGCACCTGATCCTGGCGGGCTCGCTGCTCGGCTTCGACGACGCCAAGGCCAAGGTCTTCGACATCGCGATCCAGACCGGCGCGATCTTCGCCGTGATCCTGGTCTACTGGCAGAAGATCCGCGCCACCCTGGTCGCGCTGCCCACCCAGCGCCAGGCCCGGCGCTTCACGCTCAACGTGCTGATCGGCTTCCTGCCCGCGGTGCTGCTGGGCCTGCTGTTCGGCAGGCTGATCAAGGAGCACCTGTTCACGCCCGCGGTGGTGGCCACCACCTTCATCCTGGGCGGCTTCGTCATCCTGTGGGCCGAGCGGCGGCAGCAGCGCTCGGTGCGGGTGCAGGCGGTCGAGGACATGACGCCGCTCGATGCGCTCAAGGTCGGGCTGGTGCAGTGCCTGGCCATGGTCCCGGGCACCTCGCGCAGCGGCGCCACCATCATCGGCGGCATGCTGCTGGGGCTCTCGCGCAAGGCGGCGACGGATTTCTCCTTCTTCCTCGCCATCCCCACGCTGATCGGCGCGGGCGTCTACAGCCTCTACAAGGAGCGCGCCCTGCTGTCCATGGCCGACCTGCCGATGTTCGCCGTCGGGCTGGTGTTTTCCTTCGCCAGCGCCTGGCTATGCGTGCGCTGGCTGCTGCGCTACATCTCCACCCACAGCTTCACGCCCTTTGCCTGGTACCGCATCGCCTTCGGCATCGTGGTGCTCGCCACGGCCTGGAGCGGGCTGGTGGTGTGGGCGGAGTAGGTATGGCGGCCCGCAGAGTGATGCAGCGCACCGCGTCACGGTCGCGGCAGTAATGCTGGAGTTGCAACGCCGCAGAACGCCCAAGATAAGGACGCGCGAAATTTGAGCGGGTCGCTAGCCTTAGCTTATCAAGTGCGAAGGCGCCTCAAGCCCGTCAAGCCCATAAGGCCGGCCAGCAGCATCAAGGCCCAATGACCCAGTGTGGGGATTGGCGCTGGGGCGGGCTTGACGGCGGCAAATGCCGCTAAGGGACAATTGGCGCCGTCGTTGCTGGTAGCCGGCGGCGCGGTCGACAAACGGGTTCGCTGACCCGTGGCGAGGTTGATCTGGTAATAACCCGAACCATCGTTTGCCGCACCGAACAGGCCGTCGGTAAACCCGAACTGCGCCCCAAGAACTCCGCCCGTGGCGTCTGCGGTACCTATGTCAGTCACCCGCCCCGTGGCGACGTCGATCGAATGGAGTTGTCCAGCATCGTCTGTCGCATATAGACCACCAGACGCCCAAGCCAGGTCAGAGGCCGTGAACGGAGCGGGGTTCGCGGCCGCATTCACCAACTGAATCGCCGAGGCTGTTTGGGCGGAGATGTCAACCGCGTAAATGACACTTGTGTTGCCAAAAGGCTTTACGTAGTAAGTGCCTGCAGTACTGAAAGTCCCACTATTTTAGGAAGCCGCCGGAAGGCCTGTGACTGGCCCCAACGTGCTGACAGAACCATTGGCAGGGTTGATTTGCAGCAGAACGTTATCCCCGGCGTTCATGGCGTACATGAGACCTGCAGGGCTCATGCCCAATGCGTTGTACTGAACTCCTGCTGGCGCATTTCCCTGAAGGGCGAAGCTTAGTGGCAGAGATCCGTTGCTGTAGTAAAGCGAAGTCGGACCACCGTTGCCTTGAGAGATATAGAGCCTCGCGTCACATGCGACTGGTGGAATGTTTGCCTGCGAAAAAGCTGCCTGGGAAACGGTCAGACCCATTAGTGCAATGGTCGCTGAGATCCGCAGATGAAGCCCTTTGGGTTGAGATTTGATGCCACGGCGGGCAGCCGGTATCTGTTTGATCAGGTACATGGTGATTTTCTCGTTGAACCAGGTAGGGGGCCCTGTGGTATTCGCCAGCGAGACATAGGGCAACGCTGAACAAGCCCCTCGCGTGTCGCGCATCCCTGCTGTGGGCGGTCTGCGGCGTTGCAAATCCTCGCCATAGCTGCGGCTATGGCTGCGGTTTGCGCCTTGCATCCCATCCCACACCAGGGCGCGCGCCACCACGCGGACTTATTCAGCGTTGCCATAGGCCAGCCCCGCTGGCGAAGTGGGCGGATTACATCCTCACCCCGCGTGCGCGCGGCGGCGAAAGCCCATGACACCCAACAATCCTGCCAGCAGCGCCAAGGCCCAGGTACTCAACGTGGGCACCGCCGTCGGAGGCAGCGCGGTGACTTGCACTGACTGGTTGACCGAAGCCGCAGCGGTGAAGTAGTCGTTGCCCGGCTGGCTGGCCGCAATCGTGCAGGTGCCGCTGCTCAGCACCGTCACCGACGCCGCCGTGCCCGCCACTGTGCAAACCGCAGGCGTCAAGCTGGCGTAGGTCACTGGCAGGCCCGAGGTCGCGGTGGCTGCGGGTGCGATGGCGAAGGTGCCGCCGGTCACCACGCTTTGCGTGGGATTGCTTTGCGCGGGGAAGGAGATGCTTTGCCCACTTTGCACGGCCACGTTCTGCGTGACCTGAGCCGCCGCATTGAAATTGACGGCTCCTACGGTTCCGCCAGCCTGATTGGCGGCGATCGTGCAGACCCCCCCCCTCAATGGGGTGACATTGGTTCCCGACACCGTGCACACCGTGGGCGTCAGGCTGGTGTAGGTCACCGCCAAGCCAGAACTGGCGGTGGCCGCAGGGCTGATGGCGAATGCGCCGTCGGCCACGTTCCGAGGGCCGGATTGCGCAGGAAAGCTGATGCTCTGATCGGGCGGTGCGTCGATCTGTATGCTTTGCTGGACAGGTGGCGCTGCGGTGACGTTATAGGGGGTGCCATTGATCACCTGTTGACCCGCTGCCGCATCGGCTTGAATCGTGCACAGCCCCGTCACTGCAGGGTTGGGCAAAGTCACCTGACCCGTTGTCTGATTCACCGAGCACACCGCTGTCGTGAGGCTTGTATACGTCACCGGAAGATTTGCGCTGCTGGTCGTGGGCGGCGTCGGGCTCCAGGTAAATGCGGCTCCGTTCGTCGCCGAATACACAGCGGGATCCGGAGCAGCGAAGTTGATGATCTGCTTGGTGGGATCCAATGGCGCCAGGCGAGCAATGCCACGCCGTGCCATGCCCGCGACGCTGGTGAACTTGCCCCCCAGATACACCGTACCGTCGTCGTTGGGTAGAACTGACCAGACCCACGCGTTGGCGCCGTTGGAGGTATCAAACGTCGTATCCAGAGTGCCGTCCGCGTTGAAGCGCGCGACGCGCAGGCGAGCCGCATCTGGGGGAATCACGGCGCTGGTGGCGGTATCCGCTCGCCCTGCCCGTCCGTAATCTCCACCAATGACGATCTTTTCCTCGGTGCCCACTTTCTGCAGGGCCACGGACGTTGCCCACCAGTTGACGTAAGAATTGAAACTGCTGTCCACCGTGCCATCGGTATTCAAACGCCCGATGCGCCAGTGGACTTCATTTGCATAGCGATGGGTACCCCCGGCATACAGCACCTTGCCGTCGCTCTGCACGGCTAACTGGTATACCGGAAAAGAGCCATCCCAAGCTCCGTTTTGGCCCCCCGGACTAGCAGCGGCATTGAATCCAGTGTCAAGCGTGCCATCTGTATTCAATCGCGCAACGCCCCAGCGATCGACACCTCGCACCTGCGTGAATGATCCGGAAATGAGAACCTTCCCATCGGTTTGCAGCTTCACGTCTTCGATGTTGCCGTTGGCGCCCGCACCCACGTTGAAGCTGGTATCCAGCGTGCCATTCGGGTTAAGGCGAGCGATGCGGTTGCTGACCACTCCATCGATCAGGGTGAAGTAGCCGCCGATGACGATCTTTCCGTCAGCTTGCACGGCAATGCCGCGCACATTATTGTTGGCCTTGACCTGGCCCACTGGCGCGTTCTGGAACGAGGTATCCAGCGTGCCGTCGGCATTCAGGCGCGCAATGCCCCAGAAGGTCGTGTTGGTGGTGCTTCCCGTCGGGCGCACCGAGTGGAATTGGCCGCCGATCAGGATCTTTCCATCCGGCTGAACGGCAATGGCCTTCACGAAATCGTCGGTCATTACCTTGAAGCTCGTGTCCAGCGAATCATTCGCCTTGAAGCGCGCCACACCTTGATAACCCGGCTGCCCTTCGACCGTGCTGAATAAGCCGCCAATCAAAAGACGATTATTGCCGTCCTTGGCCATGACCATGGTTTCTAGATTTGTCCCTCCGCCGTTTGCAAAATCATCTGGCGCATACACGGCCGCGTTCACCGTGCTGAACGTGAAAGAACAGGCCAGTAATGCGACCGGCACGGCTTTTGCAATGGCGCGCGAACCGCTGAAACGATTGTTGGAAAATTTCATGCCTTACTCTTGATTTCCAAAAAATATAAAATAATGAAACTGCGGGCTGACGTTTTTTTTGTATATTGATCTAAACCCGTGGCGCGTTACCGCTTGGATTAAGGCTGCAATCTTAAGAACTTTTGACTGGATCCAATGAAATGGGCGTAAGCCCTTTTGCTCTTCGTCGGCACCAGCTGACTGGCAGGCTGGAACGGAAAAATCGCGCAGCCTAAAGAGCCGATTTAATATCTGCGGCTGCCGCGTAGCCTCAAGGCTGCGAATCCTGCCAAGGTCATGGAGAGCAGCATCAAGGCCCACTGGCCAAGAGTCGGTACCGGGTTCGCAGGTGCTGGGCAGTACTGATCCAGAGCATTGTTGGTGGCAATGACAGACACGGAAATGTCATCGATATAGTAATCGTTGCCGTTAATTGCCGCGGTCTGATTGGTCAACGCCAGCCTTGCCGGCACTCCAACTCCCGTAGTCTGGCAGTCAGCTGGAACGGTGAATTGATAGGTTGACTTGACCCAAGCTTGCGTCGGAGTACTTGCAAGCGGACCCGATTGCGCCAAGGTAGAATTATTGGCGGGATTGCGCATCTGCAGCGACCAGGATACGGGATTCGTAGAGCCTGCTCCCCCATTGCCGTTGACCACATAGCGCCATGCGCTGATCTCGTAGCTGGTTCCCGGCTGCACATTGAAATCGCGCAGGTAGACTTCACGAAGCTCAGGGCCGGCGTTCAGCACCATCAATGCGCCGCCATTATCGCCAGTGTGATCGCTTGTCAAGTTGGTCCAATAATTGTCTCCTGTTGAGGTAGTGATACCTTGGGGTCGCATGACGGTGTATGATCCGTCGGACACGGAACCACTGCCGGCGAAAGCGAAGTTCCCGCTGGGCACATACAGGTTGCTCACGCGCGTGGGACTATTTCCAAACGTTTCTGTGAAAACTTGTGCCTTTGCAATTGCGCCATAAGTCAGCATGGCGACCGCTGTGCTTCCGCAGGCAAGAGTTTTTAGCAATGATTGCTTTGACTTCATTTCTCTATCCTCTGATTACGATTAAAGGGATAATTCGAGATGGCGTACATCTGCTCCGGCAGACGCTTTGCACCATGAACCGGTTTGCGCATGGCGGCGAATGCCTCCCACACCCAGCCGTGCAGCCACAGGCGCGGCGCCCAATGCATGCAAGGGGCTGCGGGTGCGTTTCGGACGGCATCGCAAGCTGCGAGCACAAAACATGGACGTCTTCGGCGCCTTGGTGGGCACATGTGCCCATATGAATTGTCAAGGCAGTTTGTACAGAGGTTGCAGACCGCGTATCTTTGGTGTCGTGCTGTTTTGTTTGGACTTCGACTGGTCGCGATGGAAGTTCCAAGAAAAGTGTGCGTGAAAGCAACAAGCAGTGCGGGTGTGGCATGTCGCTCGATTGAGCGAAAGTTCCTGCCGGGAACTACCGCAGGCAGGCTGGGGAATCGGCGTGCCTGCGTTCAGGCGCTGGCCGCGCTCGACGATCCACTTTCCGTGCGGCGTTGTTGCATGATTCCCTCTGCGGGCAATATCAATTCTCCGCAGGTCGCGGGGCGATGGCCAACCGCGCCGGCCGCGTGTGCGGCGCGCCTCACACGCGGCCACTTGGGTGGCGGCTAGGCGCCTGCATGCAGCGGCTGGGCGTGGTGTAGTGGGGCAATGCGAGCAATCTGGCGAAGGCCTTGAGCGGAACCATGGCAGGCTCAGAACGTCGGGCGGCAAGCTTGCCTGAAGGTGTGCGCCGGACAGTCGCACGCGAGCGACATGGCAAAAAAGCAAAGAAAAATATAAAAAACAAATAAAAAGTAAGGATGCAAGGCGCCGCCTGCTCGCTTGGGTGACAATTGGTAATCAGTAAAGGTTGGGATAGTCACCAAGAGCACATGAGCAATAGTGAAGTTCAGTCTCCGCACATACTGATTGTGGACGACGATCCCGATCAGCTTCGCCTCTTGGTCGCTGCGCTGCGCGGTGCGTCTTATCGCGTCAGCGTGGCGCTCAATGGCGACCATGGGTATGCACGGGCTACGGTGTTGCAGCCGGATCTGATTTTGTTGGATGTGCGCATGCCAGGGCGTAGCGGCATTGCAATTGCAGGCCTGCTCACGACCAATCCAGCAACCCAGCATATCCCAATTCTTTTTCTTTCAGCTCTGACCGACGAGCATGATAGATTGGCTGGCTTGCGGGCTGGCGCCGTGGATTACATCAGCAAACCATTTTTTGTTGATGAAATACTGGAGCGCACGCGCATTCATTTGACACTCTCGCAAAGAAGGGCGCGTCCTGTTGTCCGTGATGATGGAATCGATCAGGTCGGCGGTGGCCTCGCCGCATCGAATCCATTGCCGGCGAGTTTGCTGATTAAGCAGGCGGCGACGGAATTCATCCTGAATCATATCCATGAGCCCTCCCTCAAGAGCTCTGATGTCGCTTCTCGCATGGGTGTGTCGATGCGACGTCTGAACGCCGTGTTCGAGACCTGTGATCGCGTCTCGGTATTCGAATTCATGCGCCAGGAGCGCATGCGCAGAGCCGCACTCATGCTTGGGCAAAGCACATTGTCGGTTGCAGATGTGGCAATGGAAGTTGGTTATTCGAATTCCGCCAATTTTGCCACTGAATTCAGGAAATTCTGGGGTAAATCGCCCGTTCAGCTGAGGAGCGAGTCGCAGGAGAATGTTGATGCACTGCAGAAAATCATCTCGACCAGATTTGCTCAGCCATGCACATGAAAGATAGCGGTTTGGGGCATCCTCTTTCCATCGAGAAAACAAGTGAATTATCGCCATGGAGCGGCCGTGATGGTCGGTCGATGCCGCCTTTCGTGCGCAAGGTGACGATGGGCTTGACCGCCGCATGGCTGGTGTTGGTGATGGCCACGGGTTGGTGGATTTCTCAGAGAATGGTGGCTGCATGGCTGATGAGCCTGGATGCCCGTGCCAAGTACGAAACCCAGGCAACGGCGCGCGTAGTGGACCGGCTGTTCAGCGAAATGGTCAGCGTGGCCAATATGGTGGCACGCCAAGGTGAGGTGATCCAGCTTGCCATCCGCTATCGCACCGACCCGCCCGGCTTCACCGAGTTGACGCGTGAGCAGCGTGCGGCGCAGTTCACTCGCGATCCTCTGGTGCGCAAGGTGGGCGATTTCATGAATGCACTGTCCACCGACCTGCGCTATGCCCGCATCTACATGAACAATCTGACGGATGATACGGTGACGGCCAGCAATTGGGCAGAGCCTGGCAGTATCGTAGGGATGATCTACTCGGATCGGACTTATCTGAGCGACGCATTGCGCAACGGCAATGGGCATTCGTTCGGTATCGCCCGCCTGAATAAAAGCCCGTCCTATTTCGTGAGCAGTCGCATCAATGACCAGGATGACATGCCGCTGGGCACGGTCACCGTGAGGTTTGATGCACCAGACATGGCTCGTTACTTGACAGGGGCGAATATTGCATTGATCGTGAACCGCCAGGGGCGTGTCACCACCACTTCATCTGAGGGGTTCATGCTACGCAATGTGACGGCGCTCCTGCCGCCGGGCACCGTGCAGGCTTCAGATGATGGGGAAGATCCGGGAAAACCCATGGACATACGCGCCATGGAGGGCCAGGGCGCTGCCGATCAATGGCTCGTCGAAGGCCGTCCTTATTTGCTGAAGCGCCACCCGCTATCCAATACGCAATATCAATTGCTGACGCTGGCTTCGCTGGATGGCTTGGCAACTATGCGCAGGCAGCATTTTTTCATAGGGATGCTGGTCGCTGCGATCGGCTTGGTTCTGATTCGACTCTCCAGTCATATAGTAGAGAGAATGGTGATGCAGCGTCAGGCCGATCGGTATGCTGCTATTCAAACATCTGCCTCGAACGCAGATCTGAATGCAGCACTCAAGGACGCGAGGGAAAAAGAGCGGCAGAATATTGAAGTGCTGGGCTACATCGGGCATGATTTGCGCGCGCCGCTGGCAACCATCCGCGGTTATTCCACAATATTGCTTGCTGATGCGCCTGAAAAGCAGCGAAAGATGCTGCATACCATCCAGCGCAGTGTCAAATACCAGCTTGGCCTGATCGAGGAGCTGTTGGAATACACTAAGTCCGGACTACGGCCTCTGGCTATCAAGCCCACCGCGACGGACTTGCATATCTTGCTTGACGATATTTATGAATATGCCATTGCGCTGTCGACGCAACAAAACAATCGCTTCCACTACGTTTCCTCTGATCGGTTGCCCCGCCAGATAGAAATAGATGGAAAGCGATTGCAGCAGGTTTTATTGAATCTGATCTCCAATGCTGCTAAATTCACTCGCGACGGTGTAATCACGCTGTCCGTAACGGCGAAGTCTGAGTGTGGTATCTGTGTCCTGAAATTTTCTGTCAGCGATACAGGAGTTGGCATCGACCTCGACCAGAATGTCGATATTTTCTGTGCGTTCAAGAAGATCCAGGCTGAGAGCGGCAGTACAGGGCTGGGCCTCATCATCTCGCAGCGCATTCTCTCGGCGATGGGGGAGTCTCTGAGCGTGACCAGCGCCCTCGGCAAAGGCACTAAGTTTTCCTTCGGGCTCTCCGCACCCGTCATCGACTTATCCGGCGCAGATTGGCCTGCTGTTTCGAAAAGGGAGGCGGTATCTGATGGGCAACTGCCGAGACCCCATGTGCCGCGGGATACCATGCCGGGCGATCAGGCCCTGGGGGAACTCGCGGATCTGGCGCTGCATGGTCGTTTCTCCGATATTGAAAGCTGGATCGACGGTTACGCCAGCAACGCCGACTACGTGCCATTCACGACCCGGTTGCGTGAACTGCTGGAGCAGTTCGACTTCCCCGCCATACACGCGCTGGCTTTGCACAACAGAGATGATCTGGGCACCTGACCATGTCCGCCTGCGCTTGATGGCGGCCTCACCGATAGGAAGCGGATCGAGCGCCACGCCCATGAAGTTGCCACGGCTCTGTTGCCTGCCCGGTTGCGGGGCGTGGCGGAGCGCTGCTATTTCCCGGGGTGCACGTATTGGCGTTGCGCGCACGAGGCAGTGGAGAGCAGGGAAGAAAGCCTCTCAGAACTGCCGCAGGGCCGCCTCGATCGCAGCGGCGGTCTCCAGCGGTTTTTCCATGGGGAACAGGTGGCTGCCTTCGAGCATGCTGACGCGGCCCTGGGTCACCCGCTGCGTCATGGCGAGCCCGGCCTGGCGCAGTTCCGCCGAGCGCGTGCCGCCGATGAAGGCCACCGGGCAAGGTGGCGGATGGCGGCGCAGCAGCCGGTCCAGGTTGTGCGGCAGGGTGTTGTAGATGGCGGTTTCCACGGCGCGGTCGAAGGCCAGCGTGCAGCCGCCCTCGGTATCGCGCAGGCCGTGCTCCAGGTAGTCGTCCAGCACGGCGGGCTCCCAGGCGGCGAACAGTAGCTTGCCGGCGAAATGCGCGCGCGCCGTTGCGCGGCTGTCCCAGTGCTGGCGGCGCCTGCGGCTGACCGAGCCCGGGCCCAGCGCGCCGACGGCGCCGGTGCTCTTGGCCAGTCGCAGCGCGGCCGCGCGCCAGCCGCTGACCACGGGCGAGTCGAGCAGCAGCACACCGTCGATGGGCCGGCCCGCGGGCTGCGGGTGCCGGCAGGCGGTCATGAGGCTCAGGAAGCCGCCGAGCGAATGGCCGACGTAATAGAGCGGGCCTGCGTGGCCGCGCACGGCTTCTTCGGCGAAGTCGTTCAACTGGCGCACCAGGTGCGGCCAGTTGCTGGTGACCGGGTAGGCCGGATCGTGGCCCAGCTTCTCCAGCGCCCGCACCTGGAAGCCGCGCGAGCGCAGGCTGCGGAACAGCACTGCATAGGTGCTGGCGGGGAAGCTGTTGGCGTGTGAGAAGACGATCAGCGCGCCCATCGCTAGATGAGCTTCTCGCGCGGGTTGGTCAGCTTCTTCAGCGGCTTGATGCGGCCGTCGGGCACCTTCAGCGGGGTGTCGGTGCGGGTGTCGTCCCAGACCGGGTCTTCCAGGCTGTCGAACACCTCGCGCAGTTTCTGCCCCCAACTGTTGTGCAGCATGCGGTAGTAGGGGTTGTCGCTGTCGATGGCGATGATCTTGTCGGTGCGCAGGGCGTTGGCCTCGTACACCACCAGGTCCAGCGGCAATCCGACCGAGAGGTTGGACTTGAGCGTGGAGTCCATGGATACCAGCGCGCACTTGGCGGCTTCGTCCAGCGGCGTGGCGGGGGTGATGACCCGGTCGAGCACCGGCTTGCCGTACTTGGATTCGCCGATCTGGAAGTACTGGGTCTCGGGCGTGGCCTCGATGAAGTTGCCGGCCGAGTAGACCTGGAACAGGCGCATGCCCTCGCCGCGGATCTGGCCGCCCAGGATCAGTGATACGTTGAAGTCCACGCCCGCGTGCTGCAGCGCCTCGCCGTCGCGTTCGTAGACGTGGCGCACCGCCTGGCCGAGCACGCGTGCGGCGTCGAACATGCTGCGCGCATTCCAGATGGTGATCGGCTCGCTGTCCTCGGACTCCTTCAACTGCTCGACCTGCAGGATCTCGCGCACCGACTGGGAGATGCTCAGGTTGCCGGCGGACAGCAGCACCATGCAGCGGTCGCCGGGCTTCTCATAGACCAGCATCTTGCGAAAGGTGCTGATCTGGTCCAGGCCGGCGTTGGTGCGGGAATCGGACAGGAAGACGAGGCCGGCGTTGAGCTTGATGGCGACGCAGTAGGTCATGGGGGCTCCGGAGGAACGGCAGGCCGCTCCTGCGTGCGTCGCGCAAGGCTGGCTGCCGGAAAGGGCGGTACCGCTCGAAGCGGATCGCGGGCGGCGACGCGCTGTCAGTACGCCCGTGATTTTACGGTCAGCCCGCCGCTCCGGCGCAGGCACCGTCGCGGTGCATGGCGGCCCGGATCAGCCACGGCCGCGGGGGAGTGTCATCGGTCCCGCAGCGCCAGCTTCTTGAGCGCATAGAGCGCGTCCAGCGCCTCGCGCGGGGTGAGCGCATCAGGGTCGATGTCGGCCAGCCGGGTCTCCACCAGGCCCGGGCCGGCCGCGACGCTCTCTGACGGCGGCGCGAACAGGTCCACCTGGGCCTGGTGGGCGCTGGCCTTCTCTTCCAGCGCGGCCAGGGCGTGGCGGGCGTGGTGGACGACGGCGGCGGGCATGCCGGCCAGGCGCGCCACCTGGATGCCGTAGCTGCGGCTGGCCGGGCCGGGCTGGATCTCGTGCAGGAACACGATGTCGGCGCCGGACTCGGTGGCGCTCACGTGCACGTTCACCGCCGCATGGTGCCTGGCCGGGAACTCGGTCAGCTCGAAGTAGTGGGTGGCGAACAGCGTGAAGCACTGCGCCTTGTCGTGCAGGTGCGCGGCAATGCCCGAGGCCAGCGCCAGCCCGTCGAAGGTGCTGGTGCCGCGGCCGATCTCGTCCATCAGCACCAGGCTGTGCGGCGTGGCGGTGTGCAGGATCTGCGCGGCCTCGGTCATCTCCAGCATGAAGGTGGACTGGGCGTTGGCCAGGTCGTCGGCCGCGCCGATGCGGGTGTGGATCGCGTCGATCGGCCCGAGCCGGCAGGCGCGGGCCGGCACGTAGCTGCCGATGGAGGCCAGCAGCACGATCACCGCGATCTGCCGCATGTAGGTCGATTTGCCGCCCATGTTCGGGCCGGTGATGATTTGCATGCGCTGGCGCGGGCCCAGCCGCGTGTCGTTGGCGATGAAGCCGCTGCCCGCGCCGGGGCCGCCGTAGCCTTCGGCCAGGCGCGCCTCCACCACCGGGTGGCGGCCGGCCTCGATCTCGATGCAGGGCTCCTTGGCGAACACCGGCCGGCACCAGCCGAGGGTGAGCGAGCGCTCGGCCAGCGCGCACAGCGCATCCACCGTGGCCACGGCACGGGCCAGGCGGCTGAGCGCGGCCACGTGCGGCTGCAGCGCGTCCAGCACCTGCTCGTACAGCCACTTCTCGCGCGCGAGTGCGCGCTCCTGCGCCGACAGCGCCTTGTCCTCGAAGGCCTTGAGTTCGGGGGTGATGAAGCGCTCGGCGTTCTTCAGCGTCTGGCGGCGGCGGTAATCGTCCGGCACCTTGTCGAGATGGCTGCCGGTCACCTCGATGTAGAAGCCGTGCACCCGGTTGAACTGCACCCGCAGGTTGGCGATGCCGGTGCGCGCCTTCTCGCGCGTCTCCAGGTCGAGCAGGAAGCCGTCGCAGTTGTCCTGGATGGCGCGCAGCTCGTCCAGCTCGGCGTCGAAGCCCGGGCCGATCACGCCGCCGTCGCGCACCAGCGCGGCCGGCTCGGGCAGCAGCGCGCTGTGCAGCAGCGCCAGTACCTCCGCCGGCGGCCGCAGATCGTCGGAAATCTGATCGAAAAGTGCCGATGGCCCAGGTAGCATCTGGGCTATATGCTCTACTTTTTGTAGCGACTGCGACAGCGCCACCAGCTCGCGCGGGCGCACTTGGCGCAGCGCGGTGCGGGCGCTGATGCGCTCCACGTCGCTGGTGCCCTTGAGCTGCTCGCGCAGCCGTCCGAACGGGCCCTCGCCCTGCGTGCCGCGCAGCGCGGCGATGGCGTCGAGCCGCTGCTGCGCCAGGCGCCGCTCGCGCTGCGGCTCCAGCAGCCAGTTGCGCAGGGCGCGGCTGCCCATGGCGGTCACGCAGGTGTCCAGCAGCGAGAACAGCGTGGGCGCGTCCTCGCCGCGCAGCGTCTTCACCAGCTCCAGGTTGCGGCGGGTGAGGCTCGGAATGTCGATCAGCTCGTCGTCGCGCTGCACCCGCAGCGTCTTCACGTGCGACAGCGCGCGGCCCTGCGTGTGCTCGGCAAAGGTCAGCAGCACGGCGGCCGCGGCGTGCGCCTGCGCCAGTGCCTCGGCGCTCCAGGCGGCCAGGCTGTGCGTGCCCAGTTGCTCCTGCAGCTTGCTCTGGCCCAGCGCCGCGTCGAACTGCCACTCGGGCCGCGCGGTCAGCGCAAAGGGCGTGCTGCGGCGCAGCGCCTGCAACTGCTGGGCAAAGGCGCTGGCGGCATCGCCGTTGTAGAGCACCTCGCTCGGCGCGATGCGGGCGATCCAGCTCTCCAGCGCATCGCGCGGGCATTCGGCCAGCTGCATCTCGCCCTGCGTGACCGACAGCCAGGCCAGCCCCACCACGTTGCGCAGGCCGTGGTGCACCGCCAGCAGCACGGATTCGGCCTTGTCCTGCAGCAGCTCGGCATCGGTCAGCGTGCCGGGCGTGACCACTCGCACCACCTTGCGCTCCACCGGCCCCTTGGCCGCGCCGACCTCGCCCACCTGCTCGCAGATGGCCACCGACTCGCCCAGGCGGATCAGCTTGGCCAGGTAGTTCTCCATGGCGTGGAAGGGCACGCCCGCCATCACCACCGGCTGCCCCGCCGACTGGCCGCGCCGCGTGAGGGTGATGTCCAGCAGCCGCGCGGCCTTCTCGGCGTCTTCCCAGAACAGCTCGTAGAAGTCGCCCATGCGGTAGAACAGCAGCGTGGTGGGGAAGTCCGCCTTCAGACGCAGGTACTGCTGCATCATGGGGGTGTGGGCGGAGGTATCCATGGATTCTTTTGGTGGCACTGGCGATTCGCCCAATGGTTTCAACGGTTTGCGCTCTTGGTCGAGTGACATCGATCGCTCTGTCTGATGGGCCAGCGGTGGCCTCCCTCAATTATCCGGGCTGGACGATGGATCCCGCCCCAGCCGGGCCCAGGCTGTGAGCTGGGCGCGGTCGAGGCGGCGATTCCTGCGGGCGGGCTGCTGCCCCGTGCTTGAGCGGCGAGGGGCCGCAGCGGGTCTCGGGTTTCAGCCCCGTTTCAAGCCGGCTTCCGCCGCACCGCCTGGGCCATCCGCCAGCGTCTGGCCGCCCAGCACGCGCAGCGTGGGCTGGTGCTGCGGGTATTCGCGCTGCATGAAGCCGATCATGGCCTCGCGCACCTGGCAGCGCAGGTCGAAGGCCTTGCCCGAGGACTGCGCCGTGACCAGCACGCGCAACTGCATGGTGCGCTCGGTGGTGTCGGTGGCCTGCAGGTTGAAGAAGCGGCCGTCCCATTCCGGCAGGGTGGGCACCAGGCGGTCCAGCTCGGCGCGCAGCGGTGCGATCGGCATGGCGAAGTCGACGCTGAGGAACACCGAGCCCAGCAACTGCGAGCCGGTACGCGTCCAGTTCTGGAACGGGTTCTCGACGAAACACTGCAGCGGGATGATCAGGCGCCGGTCGTCCCAGATCTTCAGCACCACGTAGGTGCCGGTGATTTCCTCGACCCGGCCCCATTCGCCCTGCACGATCAGCACGTCGTCGATGCGGATCGGCTGTGCCAGCGCGATCCGCAGGCCGGCGATCAGATTGCTGAACACCGGCCGCGCGGCGATGCCGGCCACGATGCCGACCACGCCGGCCGAGGCCAGCAGGCTCGCCCCCACCTGGCGCGCGCCGGGGAAGGTCATCCGCATCATCGCCATCCCGGCGAACAGCGCGACCACGGTGGCGGTGCGGGCCAGCACGCGCGCCTGCGTCATGATGCGGCGCGCCTGCAGGTGGTCGTCCACGGCGTGCGGATGCCGGGCGATGACGCCTGTCGCGAGCCCGTTGATGGCGCTGATGCCCAGCCAGGTGGTGGCCGCGATCAGCGGCAGCCCGTTGAGGTGCCGCACGCTCTCGATGAGGCGCATGTCGTTCCCCGCGGCCTGCCACACCAGCTGCAGCGCCAGCAGCGGCAGCACCAGCCGCGCGGCGCGCTGGCAGGCGCGCAGGGTGGCGTGCAGCACGGGTGCGGGCTGGGTGGCGCGCAGCAGAACCAGCGCGCCGATGCGGTAGGCCACCAGTGCGGCGATGACGGCCAGCACGGCGCCAATGGCGGTGGCGACCCACGGGGAGAATTGCGACAAATCGGGCATCCGTCCACCTTTCCTGGGAGATATGGGGGCATGGCCCCGGGGAGGAAGAAAAGCGCGCTCAGGCCTTCTCAGCCGAGCGCGCGATCGGCCGCGCGGCGCAGGCGCAGCGCGGTGGCCTGGGCCAGCGCCAGCCGGCCCAGCAGCCAGGGCGTGAGGTCGTCGGCCAGCGCGTCGGGCGGGCGCATGGACGCATCGTCCGGCGGCTCGGGGGCTTCGGGCTGCTCCGGCCGCCCGCTGGCCGCGGACGTGTTCAGCGCCTCTTCGATGGCCGTGGCCGTGCGCTCCAGCGCCGGCGCCACCAGCTCCATCTGCAGTTGGCCGCGGCGCAGCTGGAGGGTGGACTTGACCGCGGTCAGTTGCGCCAGCAGGCGGTAGCTCTGCGCCTGCAGGGTTTCCAGCGGCTCCAGCGGCAGCTGGACCCGGGCCGGCTCGGACAGGGTGCGCCCGGCGGCCTGGCCCAGCGCGGACAGGCTGTCGTAGGCCTCGCGCCGCCCCAGCCGCCAGTCGACGTCGGGTGCGCGCTCGACCCCGGCCGTGAGCGCCAGCCGCGCATGGCGGGCCTGCGCGCGCAGCACCCGCTGCACCAGGCGCGGCACCTGGTCGCGCTCCCAGACCGGCAGCACGTAGCTGAAGAGCCAGGCGATGACGGCGCCGATCAGCGTGTCGCCGATGCGCTCGCCGACGGCGAAGGCCGGATGGGCGCCGGCGTTGAGCAGGTGGGCCTGCAGCATGCCCTGGGTGGTGGCGGCGGTGGCGGTGATGAGGTAGCGCCGGACCACGAACGCATGCCCGATGGCCGCGCCGATGGCGATGCAGCCGAGGATGGCGATCGGCCGCGGGTGGGTGGACAAAAATGCCATCACCACCAGGCATCCGAGCAGGGTGCCGGCGATGCGCGCGTTGCGCCGCTGCAGCGTCTGGGCCAGGTTGGCGCGCATCACCACGGTGATGGTGATCAGCACCCAGTACTTGTGCGTGCCCCAGGGCAGGTGCAACGCGATGGCAAAGCCGGTGCCGATGGCGGCGGCCGCGCGCAGCGCCTGGCGCAGCGTGGGGCCGTACCAGCCGCGCTCGGACTTCAGCGGCGTCCAGGACCAGCCGGTGGGGCTGATGAAGAGCTGCCAGTTCTCGCGCACCGTGGCCAGTTCCGGCGCCTCGTCGCCGCGCGCCAGGCCGAACAGGCGCTCGACCTCGTCGCCGATGGCCGCCACGCGCAGCGCCGCGTCGCGCACGCTGGCCGACAGGGCCGGGGCGGGCGGCGACGGTGCATCGCCGGCCGGCGCCCGTGCGTCAGCCGGGTACAGCCGCCCGAGCGCGATGCGCACGGCCTGCGCGTCGGCCGCGCGGCGGCCCAGCAACAGGGCCGTGGCCAGCACGTCGATCTGGCGCGCCGCCGCCGCCAGCGCGTCGGCCAGCGGCGGCAGCGCGGCCAGGTCGCCGCTGGAGAGGGTCTGCGTGTCGAGCTCGCAGGCCACCAACTGGTCGCGCGCCTCCAGCAGGCTCAGCAGCATGCCCGCGAGCTTCTGGCGCTGCGGCGTGCGCGGCGACTCCAGCACCACGTCGCGCGCGGCCTGCAGCGTGTCGGCCAGCGCGGCCTGGCGGCGCAGCATGTCGCCGGTCAAGACCTCGCTCTCGGCATAGGGCGAGAAGCGGCGCGACTGGCTGCGCAGCGCCTCGGCGAACTCCAGCAGCGTGGCAGCCAGCAACTGCACGCGGTAGCGCGCATTGAGCAGGCCGTTGGCCGCCACCGCATAGACCATGTAGAGCCCCGCGCCGCACACGAACCAGCCGGTGCGCTCCAGCGCCAGCACAAAACCGGCGGCGGGCGAGGCCATGGAAAACAGCATCGAGAACATCAGCCCGGCGCTGAGCGGGCCGCCGCGCTTGCCCCAGGCCGTGCCCATGAAGGCGACGAAGGTGCCGCAGACCAGCACCGCGCCCTGCTGCAGCGCGCTTTCGTGCGCGAGCTGCATGGCCAGGTACAGCGGCGCGCCCAGCGCGGCCACGGGCAGCAGTTGCTGGAACTTGTGCCGCTTCTGCGCGGGCATGTCGGGCAGCGTGGCGATCAGCGCGCCCACGGCGCCCGCCGAGGCGGCCGACAGGTCGTCCAGCAGGTAGATGCTCACCGTGACCAGCATCAAGCCCACGGCCACCGCCAGGCCGTTGGTGATGTGGTGGCCCAGCAGCATGCACAGCGCCCGCCAGGCCTTCTTGCGCAAGCGTGCCGGCAGCCCCATCGAGGGCAGGCGTCAGAGATCCGTGCCGGAGGTCTTGCGCACGCGCGTGAGCTTGCGCACCGGCGGTGCTGCGGGGGATTCTTCCGGCGCCGGGGCGGCGGCGGACTCTTCCGCGGGCTCGTCGCCGATCGGGACGTAGGCGGCCGAGCGTTTGGCCGCCACGCCCGCGAACTTGGAGTACTTGCCGATCAGGCTCACCAGTTGCCCGTAGATGCGCGGGCTGGCCGCCAGGCATTCGCGCTGCTCCAGGAAGTCGGCCTCGCCGGTGAAGTTGCCGACCAGGCCGCCGGCCTCGGTCACCAGCAGCGAGCCGGCCGCCACGTCCCAGGGCGAGAGCCCGGTCTCGAAGAAGCCCTCGGTGAAGCCCGCGGCCACGTAGGCCAGGTCGAGCGCGGCGGCGCCCGGGCGGCGCAGGCCGGCGGTGCGCTGCATGACCTCGCCCATCAGTTGCAGGTACTGCTGCATGTTGTCGCCCGGGCGGAACGGGAAGCCGGTGGACACCAGCGACTCCTGCAGCCGCGTGCGCCTGGAGACGCGGATGCGCCGCTCGTTCATGTAGGCGCCGCGGCCCTTGGTGGCGGTGAACAGGTCGTTGCGGGTCGGGTCGTAGACCACGGCCTGCTCGATCTTGCCGCGCACGGCCAGCGCGATGCTCACGCAATAGACCGGGAAGCCGTGGATGAAGTTGGTGGTGCCGTCCAGCGGATCGATGATCCAGACGAACTCGGAGTCGCGCGCGCCGTGCTCGCTGCCCGACTCCTCGGCCAGGATGCCGTGGCCCGGGTAGGCGGTGAGCAGCGTCTCGATCACCGCCTGCTCGCTGGCGTGGTCCACCTCGGTGACGAAGTCGTTCACCTGCTTCTGCGAGATGCGCACCGACTCGATGTCGAGCGCGGCGCGGTTGATGATGGCGCCGGCGGCGCGTGCGGCCTTGATGGCCACGTTGAGCATGGGATGCAGGTTGGACGACATATCGGTTGTGACGGAGGAGCGGTGCGGCGGCCCGGGGGGCGCGGAGCCACCCGGCGATGCGGGCGGCGACAATGTGCGGATTTTACCCGCCGGCCCGCGGCACGGTTCCCATGCGCACCCGCTTCATCCTGATCCAGACCAGCCATGCCGGCAACGTCGGCGCCGCCGCGCGCGCCATGAAGACCATGGGCTTCGACGAACTGGTGCTGGTGGCGCCGCGCTGGGACAACGTGCTGCGGCGCGAGGAAACCATCCAGCGCGCCAGCGGCGCGCTCGACGTGCTGGACCGGGCCCGCATCGTCGCCACCCTGGACGAGGCGCTCGATGGCATCACCCACCTCTGCGCCACGGCCATGGTCCCGCGCGACTTCGGCCCGCCCACCCGCGCACCGCGCGAGCACCTGCCGGCCTTTGCCGCCGGCGCCGCGGCGGCGGGGGAGGCCGGCGTCGGCTTCCTGTTCGGCTCCGAGCGCTTCGGCATGCAGAACGAGGACGTGTACCGCTGCCACGTCGCGCTGCGCATCCCCACCCACCCGCAGTTCGGCTCGCTCAACCTGGGCGCCGCGGTGCAGGTCATCGCCTATGAGTGGCGGCTGGCGCTGGGCGGCTTCGACGCCGTGCCGGCGCCGGCCGCAGCCGCGGCGCGCCGCGCCGACACCCAGCAGGTGGCCGGCATGCTGGAGCACTGGGAGCGCTCGCTGGTGGACATCGGCTTCCTCGACCCCGCCGCGCCCAAGAAGCTCATGCCGCGGCTGCAGCAGCTTTTCCATCGCGCCCAGTTGACCGAGGAGGAAATCCACATCCTGCGCGGTGTCGCCAAGGCCATGTCGGCGGCCGCGGGAGCGAGTCGATAGACTGCCTGCACATCACGAACCCACCAGAAGTCATGTTCGACCGCCTGCGCTCCGACATCCAGTGCATCCTCGACCGCGATCCCGCCGCGCGCAGCACGTGGGAGGTGATCACCTGCTACCCGGGGCTGCACGCGGTGGTGCTGCACCGGCTCGCGCATGGCTGCTGGACGCGCGGCTTCAAGTGGCTGGGCCGCTTCATCTCGCACATCGCGCGCTGGCTCACCGGCATCGAGATCCATCCCGGCGCGGTGCTGGGCCAGCGCGTGTTCTTCGACCACGCCATGGGCGTGGTGGTCGGCGAGACCGCCGAGATCGGCGACGGCTGCACCATCTACCAGGGCGTGACGCTGGGCGGCACCTCGCTCTACAAGGGCGCCAAGCGCCATCCCACGCTCGGGCGCGACGTGGTGGTGAGCGCCGGCGCCAAGGTGCTGGGCGGCTTCACGGTGGGCGACGGCGCCAAGATCGGCAGCAACGCCGTCGTCATCAAGCCGGTGCCCGCCGGCGCCACGGCGGTCGGCATCCCGGCGCGCATCATCCCGTCGAAGAGCGGCGCCAGCGCCGACGCCACGCCCGAGCGCAAGTTCTCGGCCTACGGCGTCACCCAGGAAGACGACCCGGTGAGCCAGGCCATGAAGGGCCTGATCGACAACGCCGCCTCGCAGGAGCACCAGATCGCGCTGCTGTGGCAGGCCATCGAGGCCCTGTCCCAGGGCCGCGGCCGCGACTGCATGCCGTGCGATGCGGCGCTGGAGGAGCGCTTTGCCGCCGGCAAGCTCAAGGAGCTGGTGGGAAAGTAGCGATTGCTTCTTTTTGGATAGCATGAAGCCTTAGATTCATCTGCGTTTCCAGCCTTTTATTTGCTGAAAGGCAGATGGCCCTAAGGCTTCATGCTATCAAATTTGAATGTCAGCAAACCGGCCGTTGCGCCGACTTGGGCCGGAACGCCTTGCAGACTGCGTCGTTGGTTTCCAGGTACGGCCCGCCGATCAGGTCGATGCAGTAGGGCACGGCGGCGAAGATGCCGGGCACGGCCTGGCTGCCGTCGGGGTGCTTCAGGCCCTCCAGCGTCTCGGCGATGGCCTTGGGCTGGCCGGGCAGGTTCAGGATCAGGCTCTGGCCGCGCACCACGCCGACCTGGCGCGACAGGAGGGCGGTGGGCACGAAGCGCAGGCTGATCTGGCGCATCTGCTCGCCAAAACCCGGCAGTTCGCGCTCGGCCACGGCCAGCGTGGCCTCGGGCGTGACGTCGCGCGGCGCGGGGCCGGTGCCGCCGGTGGTCAGCACCAGCGCGCAGCCGGCGTCCACCAGCGCGATCAGCGTCGCGCTGATGGTGGCCTGCTCGTCCGGGATCAGCCGGGCTTCGAAGGTGACCGGGTTCTTCAGCGCGCGGCCCAGCCAGTCCTGCAGCGCGGGCAGGCCCTGGTCCTGGTAGACGCCGCGGCTGGCGCGGTCGCTGATCGAGACGATGCCGATGCGTACCGGCTCGGGGGCGGCATCAGTCATCGCCGTCCTCCGCCGTGCCGTGGCCGGTGGGCGCGTCTTCGCCGCTCAACTGCGCGCGCACGAACTGGAAGATCTCGCGGTAGGCGCGGCCGTGGCGCGGCGCCAGGCCGGGCTTCTCCGGCACGGCGTCCTTGCGCGCCTGGCGCACCAGGGCGCGCAACTGCTGCGTGTCGGTGCCGGGGAAGCGCGCGATCCAGCGCTGCACCGCATCGTCGTCGGCGATCAGGGCGGCGCGCGCCTGCTCGGCCTCGTGCAGCGCCAGGGTGTCGCGGGCCGAGCCGCTGTGCTGCTCGTCAAGCGCCGCGCGCGCGGCTTCGCGCGTGGCCTCGTCGAGCTTGCGCATGAGCTTGCCGATGAACTGCATCTGCCGGCGCCGGCCCTCGAAGTTGGTGATGCGCCGCGCGTCTTCCAGCGCATCCGCCAGCTTCTCGGGCAGGTTCAGGCGCGCGAGCAGCTCTGCGCGCAGGGTCAGCAGGGCTTCGCCCAGTTCCTGCAGCTCGTCGCTTTCCTTCTTGAGGTCGGTGCGGCTGGCGGTGCGGACTTCGTCGATGCCCTTGAGCTCGCGCTTGAGCTCGAGATCGAGCTCGCTGCCCTCGGCTACGAACTGGCCGCGGACGAAGTAGCCTTTCTTGAGTTTGCGTGACATGGCGGGAAATGGATGCGGCCGCGTGGAGCAGGCCGGGGCAACAAAGGTGCGAGGGGAGGGCGGCAAGTATCATAGCCCTCGCCATGAAGACCCCATCCCCGACCGAAGCCGCCAGCGGCTTCAGCTACAGCCGCGCGTTTTTCGAAGAGATCGTCGACGCGGCGCTTTCCCATGCCAAGAAGCTCGGTGCCACCGACGTCGGCGCCGAGGCCTCCGAGGGCTGCGGCCTGAGCGTCAGCGTGCGCAAGGGCGAGCTCGAGACGGTCGAGCGCAACCGCGACAAGTCGCTGGGCGTGACGGTCTACCTCGGCCAGCGCCGCGGCAATGCCAGCACCTCCGACTTTTCCCGGACCGCGATCGAGCAGACCGTGCAGGCCGCCTACGACATCGCGCGCTTCACCGCCGAAGACCCGGCGGCCGGCCTGCCGGACGCCGAGGACATCGCCACCGAGCAGCCCGACCTCGACCTGTTCCACCCTTGGGCCATCGACAGCGAACAGGCCGCGCGCATGGCCATGGCCTGCGAGGCCGCGGCGCTGTCGACCGACCGGCGCATCACCAACAGCGAGGGCGCCGGCGTATCGGCGCAGCAGTCGCATTTCTTCAGCGCGCACACGCGCGGCTTTCGCGGCGGCTATGCGAGTTCGCGCCACAGCATGTCGGTCGCGCCGATCGCCGGCCGCGGCGACGACATGCAGCGCGACGCCTGGTACAGCTCAATGCGCAACGCCGCCGATCTGGCCAGCCCCGAGTCGGTCGGCCGCTATGCCGCGGAGCGTGCCTTGTCGCGGCTGCGCGCGCGCAAGATTCCGACCACGGAATGCCCGGTGCTGTTCGAGTCGCCGCTGGCCGCCGGCCTGCTCGGCGGCTTTACCCAGGCCGTGAGCGGCGGCGCGCTCTACCGCAAGAGCAGCTTCCTGCTCGACTCGCTGGGCCAGCAGGTGTTCCCGGAGCACATCGACGTCGAGGAAGACCCGTTCATCAAGGGCGGCAAGGGCAGTTCGCCCTTCGATGACGAAGGCGTGCGCACCCGCGCGCGCAAGGTGGTGGACGCCGGCCGCGTCGAGGGCTACTTCCTCAGCACCTATTCCGCGCGCAAGCTCGGCATGAAGACCACCGGCAACGCCGGTGGCTCTCACAACCTGGTGCTGTCCTCGCGCCTGACGCAGCCCGGCGACGACCTGCGCGCCATGCTCAAGAAGCTGGGCACCGGCCTGTTCGTGATCGAGTTGATGGGGCAGGGCGTGAACTACGTCACCGGCGACTATTCGCGCGGCGCCAGCGGCTTCTGGGTGGAGAAGGGCGAGATCGCCTTCCCGGTGCAGGAGATCACCATCGCCGGCAACCTGGGCCAGATGTTCAAGGGCATCCAGGCCGTGGGCGCGGACAGCTACAACTACGGCGCCAAGACGGTGGGCTCGATCCTGATCGACCGCATGATGGTGGCGGGGAGCTAGCCTCCACCCGGCCCAGTCGCCTGCGACAACGGCCGTCTACTCCTGCCGGCGTTGCGGCCCCTCGCGCCGCATCATGCCCATGCCTTCGCGCGGCGGCATGCCTTCGCGCCGCGGCTGTTGCTGCATCTGTTGCTGCTGGATCTGCAACTGGCGCTGCAGTTGCCGCTGGTGCTCCTGCTCCATGCGCTGCGCCTGCATCTGCTGCATCTGTTGTTGCTGCATTTGCTGCTGCTGGGCCTGCTGCAACTGGCGCTGCTGCTGCTCGGCGCGCATCTGCTCCATGCGCTGGCGCATCTGCATGTCCTGCTGGCGCGCGGCCTGCTCGCGCTGCATCTGCATCAGGCGCTCCTGCTGCATCTGCAGTTCACGCTGCTGGCGCTCGACCTGGCCGCGCTGCGGGTCGTAGCCCGGCGGCGGGCTGTGCTGCTGCGCGTCCTGGAACGGCTGTTGCTGGAACTGCTGCCGCTGCTGGTGCTCCCATTGCTGGCGCTGCAGCCGCTCGGCCTGCTGCTGGCGCAACTGGTCGGCCATGGACACGCTGGGCGGCATGGGCCGGCCCTCCGGCAGCCGGAACGGCTGCGGCGGCGGCACGCCGGGCCGGCTGCCTGCCATCGCGCCGCTGAAGGGCGGCGGCGCCACGGGGCGCGCGTGGGCGAGGGCGGCGGCGGTCAGCGCCTCCATCTGCAGCTGTCTCTTATACACATCTAAAAGGGGGGGGGGGGGGGGGGGGGGGGGGGGGGGGGGGGGGGGGGGGGGGGG